>JBBQDC010000050.1:0-19567 GCA_038319305.1 Actinomycetales bacterium
TTCAGTGGCCCCGACCGGCGTCGATCCGGTGACCTTTCGATTTTCAGTCGAACGCTCTACCAACTGAGCTACAGGGCCAGAAGCAACTTCGAGAAGAAAGCTCCAAGGAAAAAAACCCTTTCATTCGAAAGGGCTTGTTGCCTGTGCGACCCTGACCGGACTTGAACCGGCGACCTCCGCCGTGACAGGGCGGCGCGCTAACCAACTGCGCTACAGGGCCTCGTAATGAGAACCAAATACTTATTCAGTTTGTGTTTCCGGTGATGCTGTTTCCGTACCTGCTTATTCTTGCACATCCCAGACCTGCAGGATGCGTAGCCCCAACGGGATTCGAACCCGTGTTAACGCCGTGAAAGGGCGCCGTCCTAGGCCGCTAAACGATGGGGCCAAGACGCCATAAACCTCATGGCTTCCGACGCATAAGCATACGGTCTACCTCCCGGAAATCCCAAATCGAGAGCAGAATGCGGCCGCCCGGGGAATGTTGGGGGCATCGAGCCTGTGAATCTACGGTGATTTGCCGAACGGACGGCTAGATTCAAGGAGGGTGTTTTTGCCCTGGACTTGTTACTGTGAACCGTTCTTAAGCAGTAACAGATGTGTGTAACGAGCCCGATCGGGGAGTAATGAAGCGCACGGCAGTTGTAATCAGCCGGGAAGCACGAGCTCGACGGAGGGGCAACGGGTCATCGCGCAGCACGCTTCGGCACCGTTTCAGCACGGCGACCGGTTTCGTTGCTGCGCTCTCCCTCTTCGCCGCCCTCATCGGCCCTGCCGGCCCGGCCCAGGCCATCGATTACCCGACCTGGCAGGATGTGCAGAACGCCAAGTCCAGCACGGCGGCCGCCTCAGCGCAGGTCACCGAGATCCAGGGTCTGATCGCCAACCTGCAGACCCAGGTGGCTCAGACCCAGGCCGAATCCGAGGCCCGCGGAGCGGAGCTGCAGGCGGCGCAGGAGAAGTTCGACGAGGCCAGCCGGCGCGCCGCCGACCTCGAGGCGCAGGCCGCCGCGAGTTCCGCGGTCGCAGAGACCGCGACGCGCCAGGCCGGCCAGCTCGCCGCCCAGCTCTATCGCACCGGCGGCACCGACCTGAGTGTGAATCTCTTTCTCGACGGCGAGGGTAGCGGTGAAGACGCCGATGCGCTCCTGTCCAAGCTCGGCAGCATGAGCAAGCTCGTCGAGCGCAGCAGCAGCGTCTACGAGCAGGCGCAGACCGCCACCAACGTGGCCGAGTCGTTGGGTGACCAGGCTAAAGTCGCCCAGGCCGAGCGCGAGAAGCTCCGCATTGCCGCCGAGGAAGCGCTCGTCGCCGCGCAGGCCGCCGCTGAGGCGGCCGCGAGTGCGCTGGCCGAGTCGGAGGCGAAGAGCGTCGAACTCGACGCCCAGTTGCGGTTCATGCAGGATGCACAGGCCACGACGTCGGCCGGCTATGAGGCCGGCGTGATCGAGCGGGCGCGACTGGCCGCAATCGAAGCCGAGCGGGTACGCGCTGAGCGCGCGGCGGCCAGCGCGCGGGCGGCCGCTGCTGCTGCGGCCGCAGCAGCAGCGAGGCCGAGCAGCGGGGGAAGCTCGACCAGCAGCTCCGGCGGCGGCGGTGGTGGCGGTGGCTGGGCGGTTCCGTCCGGTGGGCGCATCACGGACGGCTACGGCCCGCGTGCGCAGATCTGCGGCAACGATGGCTGTAGCAAGGGCTTCCACAGCGGTACCGACCTCGGCCCCGGCTGCGGTGCCGGAATCTACGCGGCCAGTAGCGGCACCGTCATCTACGCGGGTGTCTACGGAACCTACGGCAACTTCGTTCTGATCCAGCACGCCAACGGTGTCTCCACCGGATATGCCCACATCCGCTCGGGCGGCATCTTCGTCTCCAACGGCCACAGCGTCTCCGCGGGGCAGAACATCGCCAGCGTGGGTGAGACCGGAGCGGCCAGCGGCTGCCACCTCCACTTCGAGGTGCGTACCAACGGCAGCCAGATCAACCCGGTTCCCTTCATGGCGGACCGAGGCGCGTCTCTTGGCTAGCGACACCGAGCGACGGGGGTGGCGGAAGAAACCCTCTCGTCTGTTCGCTGCGGTCGCCCTCGGGGCGGTGTCGGCATCCGTCGGCGTCGCTGCTCCGGCGGCGTTCGCCGAGCCTGGCTACCCCAGCTGGGACGACGTGGCACAGGCCAAGCTGAGCGAGGCCACCAAGCAGGCCGAGATCGAATCGATCACCGAGCTGCTTCAGGGCCTTCAGGTTTCGGCGACCGTGGCCACCAAGGCGTCCCTGATCGCGGCGGAGGCCTACCGGGTCGCGCTGGACGACCTCGAAGCGGCAACGGCCCGCGAGGCGAGGCTGGCGAAGCAGGCTCAGGCGGCGGATGCTCGGGCCTCGACCTCGAAGATGCGAGCCGGCCTGATTGCCGCTCACCTGGCGAAGACCGGTGCCCAGGACCTGTCGCTGAGCCTGTTCCTCAACGGCGACAACGCCGATGAGTTACTGGGACAGCTCGGCACCGCGAGCAAACTGAGTGAGCGGTCGGACACGATCTACCGCGAAGCACTACAGGACAAGAACACCTCCGAATCGCTCGGGGAGCAGGCGGCATCCGCTGCCGTGGAGCGCACCCGGCTCAGCGCGGATTCGCTGGCCAAATTCGAGGCGGCGAATGTCGCCGCCCAGGCTGCCGAGACGGCCTACGAAACCGAGCAGCAGCGCTCCACTGACCTGTTCGCGCAGCTGGCCCTCCTGAAGGACACCACGGCCGAGGCCGAACGCGCCTACCAGGCCGGCCAGGAGGCCGAGGCAGCGGCCGCGGCCCTCGCCCGGGCCCAGGCGGCGGCCGCCCGGCAGGCGGAAGCCGACGCGAAGGCGGCAACGGCCGACAAGCCAGCGCCCAGCCAGAGCACGCCCCGGAAGCCGGCCTCCCAGCCCGCGCCGCAGCCGGCAGCCCAGGCCCCGGTCGCCAAGCCCGCGGCTCCGGCGGTTCCGGCCCCCGCCGCTCCGGTTCCGGCCCCCGCCGCTCCGGCTCCGGCCCCAGCTCCCGCCCCGGCGGCGCCGCCCCCGAGCGCCGGCGCGGTCGACACGGCACTGTCATTCGCCAGCCAGCAGCTCGGCGACCGCTACGTGCTCGGCGGCTCCGGCCCCGACGTCTGGGACTGCTCCGGGCTGACCAAGGCCGCCTACGCCGCGGCGGGCATCTACATCGGCTCTCACTCGGCCACCAACCAGTACCGCACCATGGCCAACCAAGGCCGCCTGGTGCCCTTCAGCCAGGCACAGCGAGGTGACCTCGTCTTCTGGGGTGGCGGCGGCGACTACTATCACGTGGCGATCTACGTGGGCGGCGGCAGAATCCTTGAGGCCCCGAACCCCTCTTCGCCCGTGCGCATCCACAGCATCTGGTCCGCCGGCGACGTGGCTCCCTACGTGGGCCGACCCGGCTGACCTGGGGCGCCGAAGAGGGTGAAAAGCCCCTACCCGGACGCCGGGAAGGGGCTTTTCAGGCTGTTCGGCGAGACGAATCGCCGGATGTGCTGGGTTCGGGGGAGGCTAGTGGCCCTCCTCCGCCAGCTTCGTGATGCCGTCGCGCACGATCTGGTCGGCCTCAGCGGCGTCACCCCAGCCCTCGGTCTTGACCCACTTGCCGGGTTCGAGATCCTTGTAGTGCTCGAAGAAGTGCTCGATTTCCTTGCGGGTGTACTCCGGGATGTCGGTGACATCCTGGATGTAGTCCCAGCGCGGGTCGCCCGCGGGAACGGCGATGACCTTGGCGTCTGAACCGCCGTCATCCGTCATGTTGAACACGCCGACCGGGCGAACCGACAGGCCGACCCCGGGAAACAGGGGGAACTCGATCAGGACGAGCACGTCGACGGGGTCGCCGTCGAGTCCGAGCGTGTTCTCGAAGAAGCCGTAGTCGGTCGGGTACACGAAGCTCGTGTAGAGCACCCGGTCCAGGTACACCCGCCCGGTCTCGTGATCGACTTCGTACTTGTTGCGGCTCCCGCGAGGGATTTCAATTACTGCGTCGTATGCGGCCATGGCCTGGTCTCTCCCTTGTTCACAGTCTGCCGATAACGTTACTGGATGGAGTCACCACGCCGCCCGAGGCTAACCCCGGCCATTGCCGATGTGCGTCGCCACGTGCGAGACCTGCTGCCCGGCTCCGGGCCGCACAGCACGGGCGCGCTGGTGCTGGTCGGCCTCAGCGGGGGAGCGGACTCGCTGGCCCTGGCCGCAGCAACGGCATTCGAGGCCCCGCGCGCGGGGTTGCGGGCCGGGGCAGTCATCGTCGACCACGGGCTGCAGACCGGTTCGGCGGTCGTCGCGGCCGAAGCGGCCCGGCAGGCCAGGGAACTCGGCCTCGACCCGGTGCTCGTGCGGCGGGTCACGGTCGAGCACGGCACGGATGCCGGCGGTCCGGAGGCCTCCGCCCGTACCGCCCGGTATGCGGCCTTCGACGAAGCCCTCCGTGAGACCGGCGCGAGCCACATCCTGCTCGGGCACACCCTCGACGACCAGGCCGAGACCGTGCTCCTCGGCCTGGCCCGGGGATCGGGACCCACGAGCCTGCAGGGCATGTCCCCGGCCGGCGGGCCGCTCCTGCGGCCGCTTCTGGGCATCCGTCGCGCCCAGACCCGACAATTCTGCGTGGACGCCGGCCTGCGCCCCTGGCAGGACCCGCACAACGACGACCCTCGGTTCGCTCGGGTGCGGGTGCGCCAGACCGTGCTCCCGGCGCTAGAGCGGGAACTGGGCCCCGGCGTGGCCGAAGCCCTCGTACGCACGGCCGGGCAGCTGCGTGAGGATGCGAGCGCCCTCGACGACCTGGCCCGCGGTCTCAGCGAGCAGCTCAGCGCGCAGCTCAAGGCACCTGCTGGCCCTGGAATCCGGCTCGAAGCCCGGCGGCTGGAAGCGAACCCGCCCGCGGTGCGCCAACGGATCGTGCGGTTCGCGGTCGAACGGGAGTTCGGGGTGTCCCTGGAACGCGTGCATACGCTGGCCGCGCTGCGGCTGGTCACCGACTGGCACGGACAGAAGCCGCTCGACCTGCCAGGCGTTAGAGTTGTACGGCAGGACGGCTGGTTGATTTTCACCGCGCCTGGACACGCCCCGAGCAAAGGACCCTCCCGCTCCCATGGAACCCCGCGACATTGAAGGCGACCTCACCGAGATTTTGATCGAGGAGGAGCAGATCCGCACCCGGCTTGCCGAGCTGTGCCGCCTGATCGAGGCAGACTATGCCGGTAAGGACCTGCTCCTGGTGGGCGTGCTCAAGGGCGCGGTCATGGTCATGGCCGATCTGGCGCGCGAGCTCGTGCACCCGATCACGATGGACTGGATGGCGGTCAGCTCCTACGGCTCCGGCACGCAGTCCAGTGGTGTCGTGCGCATCCTGAAAGACCTCGATACCGACCTGCATGGGCGCAACGTGCTCATCGTCGAAGACATCATCGATTCCGGTCTGACCCTCTCCTGGCTCCTCTCCAATCTGAAGTCCCGCGGACCGGAATCGGTCGAAATCTGCGCCCTGCTGCGCAAGCCGGATGCCGCGCGCGTCGACATCGACGTGAAGTACCTCGGATTCGACATCCCGAACCAGTTCGTCGTCGGTTACGGCCTCGACTTCGACGAGCGCTACCGCAACCTGCGCTCGGTCGGCGTGCTTGCCCCGCACATCTATAGCTAACCGGCGTAGCGCTTTGGGCGAACACACGGTTTTCCTCCAGCGGCGTCACGGTAGCCTGTCACCACGATGAAGGTCAAGAAACTACTGCGCGGGCCGCTCCTCTACATTCTGCTGGCGATTGTTGCCGTGTGGGTAGGGTCGAGCCTCATTACCATGTCGGGATTCAAAGAGATCCCGACCCAACAGGGACTGGAGTTCCTGAAGGACGGCAAGGTCTCCGAGGCCAAGATCGTCGACGGCGAGCAACGCGTCGACCTCACCCTGCTCAAGGCAGATGCGGAGCTCGGCGAGCAGGTTCAGTTCTACTACGTCACCCCGCGCGGCGAAGAGGTCATCACGGCCGTCACCAACGCGAACCCGAAGGACGGCTTCACTGACGAGGTGCCGCAGTCCAGCTGGTTCCTCTCACTCCTGGGTATCCTGCTGCCGCTTCTTCTCATCGGCGCCTTCTTCTGGTTCATGCTGGCCGGAATGCAGGGCGGCGGAAATAAGGTCATGCAGTTCGGCAAGTCCAAGGCCAAGCTGGTCTCCAAAGAGAGCCCCCAGGTCACGTTCGCGGATGTCGCGGGCGCCGACGAGGCGATCGAGGAGCTTGAGGAGATCAAGGACTTCCTCAAGGAACCGGCGAAGTTCCAGGCCGTCGGTGCGCGCATCCCGAAGGGCGTGCTGCTGTACGGTCCTCCCGGAACCGGCAAGACCCTGCTCGCCCGGGCCGTTGCCGGCGAGGCCAATGTGCCCTTCTACGCCATCTCCGGTTCCGACTTCGTCGAGATGTTCGTCGGTGTGGGCGCGAGCCGCGTGCGCGACCTGTTCCAGCAGGCCAAGGAGAATGCCCCAGCCATCATCTTCATCGATGAGATCGACGCCGTCGGACGTCACCGCGGCGCCGGTATGGGCGGCGGGCACGACGAACGCGAGCAGACCCTCAACCAGCTACTGGTCGAAATGGACGGCTTCGACGTCAAGGCGAATGTCATCCTGATCGCGGCCACCAACCGGCCCGATATCCTCGACCCCGCGCTGCTGCGCCCCGGTCGCTTCGACCGTCAGATCGGCGTGGACGCGCCTGACATGCTCGGCCGCAAGCGCATCCTCGAGGTGCACTCCAAGGGCAAGCCCATGGCCGCCGGCGTCGACCTCGAGGTTCTGGCCCGCAAGACGCCGGGCTTCACCGGCGCCGACCTGGCCAACGTGCTCAACGAGGCCGCTCTGCTCACCGCACGCTCCAACGCGCAGCTGATCGACAACCGTGCCCTTGACGAGGCCGTCGACCGCGTGATGGCCGGACCGCAGCGGCGCAGCCGCGTCATGCGCGATAAGGAAAAACTCATCACGGCGTACCACGAGGGTGGTCACGCACTCGTGGCGACGGCGATGCGCAATACCGACCCGGTGACGAAGATCACGATCCTTCCGCGCGGCCGCGCCCTCGGCTACACGATGGTCATGCCGGTCGAAGACCGCTACTCGGTCACGCGCAACGAGCTGCTCGACCAACTCGCCTATGCCATGGGTGGGCGCGTGGCCGAGGAGATCATCTTCCACGACCCCACCACCGGTGCCTCGAACGACATCGAGAAGGCCACGTCCACCGCACGCAAGATGGTCACGGAGTTCGGCATGAGTTCGGCGGTCGGTCCGCTCAAGCTCGGTCAGGGGTCCGGCGAGGTCTTCCTTGGCCGCGACATGGGCCACCAGCGCGACTACTCCGAGCGGGTGGCTGAGAGCGTCGACGCCGAGGTGCGCCAGCTCCTCGAAGACGCGCACGACGAGGCCTACCAGGTGCTGAACGCGAACCGCACCATCCTCGACGAACTCGCCGCCGCGCTACTCGAGCACGAGACGCTCGACCAGCACGCGCTGGCCGAACTCTTCACGAGCGTCGTCAAGCTCCCTGCGCGGCGGCAGTGGCTCTCCAGCGACAAGCGACCGGTCTCCGATCTGCCGCCTATCGCGATGCCGGCTCCCAAGTCGTCGATCGAGAGCGGAGTGGTCGACGGCGACTCCGCCGGCGAAACCGCGGCGAGCACCCCGACCCGCGCGCCGGCCCGCACACCTCGTCCTGCCACCGCGTAGGGCCGGGTACGGCGTGGCAGTAGACAGGGCGCGGATCGAAGCCGCGGTCGCGGAGATCATCGCCGCAATCGGTGAGGATTCCGCCCGACCGGGCCTTGAGGCAACTCCGCGCCGGGTGGCCGAGTCCTGCGCCGAGTTGTTCGCCGGCGTGCACGCCGACCCGGTCGACCACCTTCGCGACACCATCCCGGTGGGCCCGCATACTGGCGAGCTCGTGCTGTTGCGAGACATCGCCTTCCGCTCCGTCTGCGAGCACCACCTGCTGCCCTTCCTCGGCATCGCCCACCTTGCCTACGTGCCAAGCGAGCGGGTCGTGGGTCTGGGTAAACTCCCGGCCGTCGTCGATACCATCGCCGCCCGGCCCCAGATGCAGGAGCGCCTGACCGAGGAAATCGCCGAGGCGTTGCAGACCGGTCTCGAGCCACTCGGGGTTCTCGTCGTGCTCGATGCTGTACACGGCTGCGTGACCGCCCGCGGAGCACGCCAGACCGGCAGCTCGACCGTCACCATGGCCAGTCGGGGTACCCTCTCGGAGCCCATCATGCGCGCCGAGATCATGGCCCTGATCGGCTCCGGCCGGTGACCCGGCCGCAGACTCTGATCATGGGGGTGCTCAACGTCACCCCGGACTCTTTCAGCGACGGCGGCAAATGGGCGACCACGGATGCCGCCATCGCCCACGCCCTCGACCTGGCGTCCCAGGGTGCCGACCTGATCGACGTGGGCGGTGAGTCCACGCGCCCGGGCGCCGGTCGGGTCGCACCTGCCGTGGAGCAGTCCCGGGTGATCCCGGTGATCAGCGAGCTCGCCCGGCAGGGGCTCTCGATCAGCGTCGACACCCTCAACTCGAGCACGGCGGCCGCCGCGGCCGTCGCCGGGGCCCACATCATCAACGATGTCTCCGGTGGCCTGGCGGACCCGCTGATGGCATCCGTCGCCGCCCGGAGCGGACTGACCTTCGTGGCCATGCACTGGCGGGCGCACGCCCGGACGATGGACGACCTTGCCGTGTACGGTGACGTCGTCGCCGAGGTGCGGGCCGAGCTGTGCGCGCGGGTCGACGCTCTCACCGCGGCCGGCCTGCCGGGCGAGAAGATCGTGATCGACCCGGGACTCGGCTTCTCGAAGCTGCCCGAGCACAATTGGCGTCTGCTCGCCCACCTGGCGGCCTTCGCCGACCTCGGGTTCCCGGTCATGGTGGGTGCCTCCCGCAAGCGCTTCCTCGCCGGGGCCCTCCCGGCCGACGCCGGGGTGGCCGACCGCGACCTGCCCAGCGCCGTGGTCAGTGTGCTGGCAGCCCAGGCCGGCGCCTGGGCGGTGCGCGTGCACGACGTCACGGCGACGCGCACGGCCCTGAATGTGCTCGCACTGGCGGACTCCGCCAGAATGGGACCATGAGAAGCGACTCCATCACGCTCACCGGACTGCGGGTCAACGCCCACCACGGCGTCTATGACTTCGAGCGGGAGAGCGGCCAGGACTTCGTTATCGACGTCACCGTCTGGCTCGACCTGCAGCGCGCCGCCGCGAGCGACGACGTTGCCCAGACCATCCACTACGGCGAGCTCGCCATCGAGGTGACGGATGCCGTCCGGCACAACCCGGTCGACCTGATCGAGACCGTGGCCGAACGCATCGCCGCCGTGGTGCTGGCACACGAGGTGGCCGAGCAGGTGCAGGTGACGGTGCACAAGCCGCAGGCGCCGATCTCCGTACCCTTCACGGATGTCGCGGTGCAGATCGTGCGGACGCGCGCATGACCGATTCCCTTCGCCGTGACGGGTCGCAGATCGACCGTCCGGCGGCTGCCGAAGGCCGAGCTGCGAGCCCTCAGCCGGCGGTGCTTGCCCTCGGCAGCAACCTCGGCGACCGTCCGGCCACTCTGGACGCGGCCATCCATGACCTCGCGGCGGTGCCCGGGCTCGAACTCACCGGTCTCTCCCCGGTCTACGAGTCCGCCGCGGTGAAGGTCGGCGGCGTCGACGACGACGCGCCCCGGTATCTGAACCTTGTGGTCGGCATCCGCTACAGCGGTGACCCGCATACCCTGCTCGACGCGGTGAACGCCATTGAGAGTGATCACGGCCGGGTGCGGACCGAACGCTGGGGCGACCGCACGCTCGACATCGACATCATCGTCTTCGGTGAGGTCTCGCTGAACGACGAACGGCTGACCATCCCGCACCCGCGGGCCGCGGAGCGTGACTTCGTGCTGGCCCCCTGGTTGGACCTCGACCCGGCGGCCCTGCTTCCGGGCCGGGGTCCGGTGCGCGCGTTGCTCGCGGCGATCGACACCACCGTGCAGCGGCACGCCGCACTGCCGTCCGCGGGCGGCATCCGGTGAAACGCACGCAGCCGTCGGCGCTGATCGCCCTGGGCCTGGCCGGCCTGGTGATCGGATTCCTGCTCGAGGTGACCGCGGCGGCCAGCGGCTCCGCGATGATCCTGCCCCCGGTCACGCTGCCGATCGCCCTGGTTGCCATCGCTGTCGGAGTGCTGCTACTGGCCCGGCCGATCCGGCAGGCCACCCGCGGCACGGTACGCAAGCACGTCAACCCGTTCCTGGCCATACGGGTCGCCCTGCTGGCACAAGCCTCGGCTCTCAGCGGCGCGTTGGTTCTGGGCGGCGGGCTGGGGATCGTACTCTACATCCTGACCCGCGCGGTCGTACCGGCGGTAACATCGTTATGGCCCGCAATCGGGACGGCGGTGGGCGCCGCAATCCTCCTGACGCTGGGGCTGGTGGCCGAGCATTTCTGCACGCTTCCCCCGGATGACGACGATCAAGAGCAGGGAGAAGTGCGTGCCTGACACGGCCGAGCGATTGGACCTCCCCGACGTGGGGGAGTGGAAGCGAGTCTCACCGCGCTACGTGGTGGTGGAGACGGTCGGCACCATCGTCTTCGGACTGGTGCTTGCGGCCGCGGCCGCAGCGCTGTGGCTGATCGTCGATGTACCGTGGGCGCTCTACGTGATCGGCGCGATCGTTCTGATCACGGGGGCCACCGTCGCCTTCGAGCCGCGCCGGGTGCGGGCCATCGGCTATCAGCTGCGGCGCGACGACCTGCTCTTCCGCCGCGGCATCATGTTCACCCGGTTCGTGTCTGTTCCCTACGGGCGGATGCAGCTGGTCGACATCACACGCGGCCCGATCGCGCGTTGGCTGGGTCTGGCCGACCTCAAATTCGTGACCGCGGCCGCTTCGTCGGGGGTGCTCATCCCAGGGCTCGCCGAGGCCGATGCCGAGACCCTGCGCGACCGGCTCGTGGAGCTGGCCGAGAGTCGCCGGGCCGGGCTGTGACCACGCTCGCCGACGGGGAATGGCATCGGCTGCATCCGGCCAGCCCTCTGCTCCGTGGCGGCATCTTCATCGTCGCGGTGCTCGGCTTCATTATCGCCAACCTGCGCGAGCGGCTGGTCGACATCTTCTTCGGGGTGCCGCGCTACGGCGGGGACCCAATTGAGGCGATCTTTGAGCGCGGCGCCGTCGGCTGGGCGCTGCTTGCGGTCGCGGGCGTGCTCCTGGTGATCTTGGCGGTCTTCTACCTGTCCTGGCGCATGCACACCTTCCGGGTCACCGGGGAGGTCGTCGAGGTGCGCAGCGGGATGCTCTTCCGCAGCAACCGCCGGGCGCGCCTCGACCGCATCCAGGGTGTCAACATTGTGCGCCCGTTCATCCCTCGCCTGATCGGCGCGGCAAAACTTGAAGTCAGCGTGGCCGGCCAGGACGCCAATGTGCAACTGGCCTACCTTGGGTCGACCCTGGCCGACCAGCTGCGCCGCGACATCCTCCGCCTCGCATCGGGTCTGCGGCAGCAGGCCGTTTCCGGCCCGGAGGCCGTCATCGCTTCGGTCGGCATGTTCCCCGAGGCCGCTGCCTCCGAGGGCGCGTTCCCCGGGGCCTCTGCTCCTGACGGTTCGTTGCCGGCCGCGATCCCCGCCGCTTCCGGTCGCGGCGTCGTCGCCGACCGGGCCAGGGACTTCTTCGCGCCCGCGTTGGATCCCGACGCTGCGCCGCCGGAATCGGTGGTGCGAATCCCGCTCGGGCGACTGATCGGATCCGTCGTGTTCAGCGGCTTCACGGTCTTCGTCGTGCTCGCCGGAATCGCCCTGATCGTCAGCGTGACTGCCGGCGGCAGCGACTGGCTTCTTGTGGCTTTCATTCCCACCCTGATCGCCAGCGTCAGTTTCTACTTCACCCGCGTCACCAAGTCGCTGCGCTACAGCATCGCCGGAACCCCCGATGGTGTGCGGGTTGGCTTCGGGCTGCTCACCACCAGCAACGAGACTCTGCCGCCGGGCCGGATTCACGCGATCGGCGTCTCGCAGCCGCTGCTCTGGCGCCCGTTCGGCTGGTGGCAGGTGCGCATCAATACGGCCGGCCACTCCAGCACCCAGGGCGCCGCGGGCGAGGCGAACACCACCACCCTCCCGGTGGGCACGCTCACCGACGTCGCCCGGGTACTCGAGCTGATCCTGCCTGGGTTCGACTCGGCGGAGCAGCAGACCCTGATCGAACGGGGCCTGCGCTCCAAGGGAGGCGACGACGGCTTCACGAACGCTCCCCGCCGGGCAGCGTGGCTGCATCCGTTCTCCTGGCGCCGCATCGGCTACACCGTCTCGGACGGCATCGCCCTGCTTCGCCGCGGCGTGATCTCCCGCGAGCTGGTGCTGGTGCCGTTGGCCCGGTTGCAGAGTGTCGCCATCTCGCAGGGCCCGGTGACCCGGATGCTGCGCCTCGCCTCCGCCCGGCTGCACACCGTTGCCGGCCCGGTGTCAGCCGACCTCGGCGTGGTGGACGCCGCCGAGGTACTGGTCTTCTTCGGTCGGATCTCCTCCGGAGCCATCTCGTCGGCTCAGGCGGACACCAGCCATCACTGGAACCAGCCGAGCCAGGACCAGCCGAGCCAGGACCAGCCAAATGTGAACCAGCCGAACGGGGTCATCGAATGACGCAGCGCCCAGGACGCCTCGGAATCGGCATCATCGGTGCCGGCCGGGTTGGACCCATCCTCGGCGCCGCCCTCGCCGGCGCCGGCCATGCACTCGTCGGTATCTCCGCCATCTCGCAGTCCAGCCGGGACCGGGCGGAGGCGATTCTGCCCAATGTGCCCATCCTGAGCGTTCCGGAGATCGTTGAGCGCAGCGAACTGGTTATCATCGCCGTGCCCGACGCGCAGCTGGAGAGCCTCGTGAGCGGTCTGGCGGCCACCGGAACCTGGCAGGCTGGCCAGCTCGTGCTGCACACCTCGGCTCGGTACGGCACCGCCGTGCTGGCCCCGGCACAGGTCGGTGGGGCGATCCCGCTGGCCATCCACCCGGCCATGAACTTCACCGGAACGAGCATCGACCTGGCCCGCCTCGCCGACAGCTATTTTGCGGTGACGGCGCCCACGCCGGTGCTGCCGATCGGACAGGCGCTGGTCGTGGAGATGGGCGGCGAGCCCGTGATCGTGGCGGAGTCCGACCGGGCCGGCTACGCCGAGGCCATCGAGACTGCCACGGCTTTTTCCGTTTCCATCGTGGAGCAGGCCACCGGCCTGCTGGCCGGCATCGGCATCGAGCACCCCGGGGCGGTGATCGCACCGCTGATGCGCTCCGCCATGGAGAACGCGCTCGCGCGCACCAGCCCCGACCGCCTCGACCTCTCACAGCTTGAGCAGTTGGAGTCGCGGGAGCCCCGCGACCAGGACGATTTTGATGAATGACACACCAGCACACATCGGAGGACGAGTGAACGTGCTCACCAAACCTGAAATTTTCGGCACCATCGAGGAACTGCATACTCGTCTCGCCGGCGCCCGGGAACGCATCGAAAGCGAACGCGCCGAGCGCGGCGAAGCCGGCAGCACACCCCGCATCGTGCTGGTCCCGACCATGGGGGCCCTTCACGCCGGGCACCTGACCCTGGTGCGCCGGGCCCGCAGCATCGGCGACATCGTCGTGGTGTCGATCTTCGTCAACCCGCTGCAGTTCGGCGTCGGGGAAGACCTCGGAAGCTACCCACGCACCCTCGAGGCCGATGTCGAGGCTCTGGCCGCGGAGGGTGTGCCGTTCGTGTTCGCGCCGACCAGCCAGGTGATGTACCCGGACGGCGCGGCTTTCACCCGGGTGACCGCTGGCGCGGTCGGCAGTCTCTTCGAGGGCGCGGCGCGCCCCGGCCACTTCGACGGCATGCTCACGGTGGTCGCGAAGCTGTTCAACATCGTCGGCCCCGACGTGGCCGTGTTCGGCCAGAAAGACGCGCAGCAAGTCTTCCTGGTCGAACGGATGCTGGCCGACCTCAACTTTCGGCCCGCCATCGAGGTCGTCCCGATCGTGCGCGAAGACGGCGGTCTCGCCCTCTCCAGCCGCAACCGCGCCCTCGATCCCACCCAGCGCGCCGCCGCCCAGGCACTGTCCGCGGGGCTCCACGCCGCAGCATCCGTCGCCGCCCAGGGTGCCGAGGCCGCGCTGCAGGCCGCCCACGCGCGGATCGACGCCCAGCCGCTGGTTAAACTGGACTATCTCGTCGTCGTCGATCCCCAGACCTTCCTTCCGGTTCGGGCCGGGCATCAGGGTGCGGCCCGCATGCTGGTCGCCGCGCTGGTCGGCCATACCCGGCTGATCGATAATGTGGCCCTCACCCTGCCCTAACCAGCCCCGGCTGCTGCCGTGAAATCGCACCACCTGCCCGCCCTGCCAGCAGCCCCACCCTTCATCAGCACATCGTCAACACACCCTAATGAGCAAGCGCGGGAGCGCCGGGCACCGCCCGTCCGCCACCTGCCACGGAGAACCGCATGAACGAGCAGCAGAACCCAGCACCGACCGAGGCCGAGATCGTGGCCGCCGCCCAGGCGGAGGCCGAGACAAACGAGCAGAAGGTCGTGCGACTGGCTAAGCGTGACCGGTTGAACGCCGCCGCGACCAGCCCGGCGAGCGGCGCCTACCCGGTGGCCGTGCCCGTCACCGACACCATCCCCGCCGTGCGGGTGCGCTTCGGCGACTTGGCAGCGGATGCCGTCACCGGCGTCACCGTCGGTCTCGCCGGCCGCGTGGTGCACCTGCGCAACACCGGCAAACTCTGCTTCGCCAGCCTCCAGTCCGGCGATGGCAGCCGCATTCAGGCCATGATCTCCCTCGGTGAGGTTGGGGAGGAGTCCCTCGCCGCGTGGAAGGACCTCGTCGACCTCGGCGACCATCTCTTCGTCGCCGGCGAGGTCATCTCCTCCCGCCGCGGTGAGCTCTCCATCATGGCGACCGAATGGCAGGTCGCCGCCAAGGCCCTGCTGCCTCTGCCGAACCTGCACACCGAACTCAGCGAGGAGACCCGCGTGCGCAGCCGGTACCTCGACCTGATCATTCGCGAGCAGGCCCGCCGCAGCGTGATCCAGCGCTCGCAGACCGTCGCGAGCCTGCGTCGCACGTTCACCGAGCGGGACTTCATCGAGATCGAGACACCGATGCTGCAGGTCATGCACGGCGGCGCATCCGCTCGCCCGTTCACGACTCACAGCAACGCGTTCGATACCGACCTCTACCTGCGGATCGCCCCGGAGCTGTTCCTGAAGCGGGCCGTCGTCGGCGGCATCGACCGGGTCTACGAGATCAACCGCAACTTCCGCAACGAGGGTGCCGACTCCACCCACTCGCCCGAGTTCGCCATGCTGGAGGCCTACGAGGCCTACGGCGACTACAACTCGATCGCCGATCTCACCCAGACCCTGATTCAGGATGCCGCACTGGCCATCTCCGGCTCGCACGTGGTGACCTGGGCCGACGGCACCGAATTCGACCTGGGCGGCGACTGGGATCGCATCGGCATGTACGACAGCCTGTCCGCGGCCATCGGCTATGAGATTTCGCCGGCCACCCCGCTCGCCGAGCTGAAGGTGCTTGCCGACACGGAGGGGCTCGACATCGACCACCCCATTCACGGCAAGTACGTCGAGGAGCTGTGGGAGCACTTCGTCAAGGGCGGCCTGACCCGCCCCACCTTCGTGATGGACTTCCCGATCGACACCAGCCCGCTGGTGCGCGGCCACCGCAGCGTGGCCGGCGTCGTCGAGAAGTGGGATCTGTACGTGCGTGGCTTCGAGCTGGCCACGGGCTATTCCGAGCTCGTGGACCCGGTCGTGCAGCGGGAGCGCTTCGTCGAACAGGCGCGCCTCGCCGCCGGCGGCGACCCGGAGGCCATGCGCCTCGACGAGGAATTCCTGCGTGCCCTTGAGTACGGGATGCCGCCCACCGGCGGCATGGGCATGGGCATCGACCGTCTACTGATGGCGCTGTCGGGGCTCGGAATCCGGGAGACCATTCTGTTCCCGCTGGTGAAATAATCACCCTATGAGTTCTGAGCCGCCCCGCGAGCCCGAGCCCGGCGAACCGGTGCCCGGCGAACCGGTGCACGGCGAACCGGCCCGCCGTGCCCGCCGACGTCCGTCCCTGCTCGAACTCTCGATCTGGGTCGGCGTCGCGGGAACCGGGATCTACGCCATCGGCACCGGCATCGCGGGGATGCTGGACAAGTAAAACCGCGCTCTCGACCGCCGTTTTCCCGTATCGTTGGGGTCATCATGGACAACTTCTGGGTCAACGCTTTCTGGTCGCTCCTGCCCACCGTCGCGGTCGGGCTCATCTTTTGGGTGATTATGCGTTCCATCGTGCGGGCCGACCGCACGGAGCGGAAGGTGTACTCCCGGATCGAGGCGGAAGAGCGCGCCAAGCTCGGGCTCGACAAACCGGTCACGTAGTACCGGATGTTCGGTATCGATGTCTCGACCGTCATCCTGGTGGTCGCCCTGGTGGTCGATTTCGCCATTCGTGTGGTGGCGATCATCGTCGTTCCCCGCAACCGTCGGCCGACGTCGGGCATGGCGTGGTTGCTCGCCATCTTCTTCCTGCCGTACATCGGCGCATTGCTCTTTCTGCTGATCGGCTACCGCACCCTGCCGAAGAAGCGGTTGGAGATGCAGGAGGAGATCAACCAGTTCATCCTCGACAGCACCGAGGGCATCGAACAGGTGCGCAGGGACCACGTCTGGCCGCCGTGGCTCGACTCGGTCGTCGAACTCAACCGCAGGCTGGGGTCGATGCCGCTGGTGGGCGGCAACCAGGCGCGGCTGCTCGGCGACTATGAGGGTGCCTTCGCCGAGATGGTGAACGACATCGACCGGGCCCGCAATTTCGTGCACGTCGAGTTCTACATCCTCTCTCTGGACCCGACCACCGCCACGTTCTTCGACGCCCTCGAGAACGCCGTCAAGCGGGGCGTCACCGTGCGCGTGCTGATGGACCACATCCAGTCGATGCGCAAACCCGGCTACCGGGAGACGCTGCGCCGGCTCACCGACTCCGGTGTGAAGTGGGAGCTGCTGCTGCCGCTGCAGCCGCTCAAGGGAAAATGGCAGCGTCCGGACCTGCGCAACCACCGCAAGGTGCTGATCGTCGACGGTACTGTCGGCTACATGGGGTCGCAGAACGTCATCGACCGCTCGTACAACATGCCGGGGAACATCCGTCGCGGTCTGAAATGGAAAGACCTGATGGCGCGGGTCGAGGGCCCGATCGTGTCGGGCCTCAACGCGATCTTCATCACCGACTGGTACAGCGAGACCAATGACCTGCTCACCCGCGACATCCAGGCCGTGCAGACCGACGTCGTGCCGCACTCCCTGGACTGCCAGGTTGTGCCCAGCGGGCCCGGCTTCGAGGGCGAGAACAACCTGCGGCTGTTCCTCGCGCTGCTGTACTACGCGCAGGAACGCATCATCATCACGAGCCCGTACTTCGTGCCGGACGAGTCGATCATGTATGCCATCACGACGGCCACCCAGCGCGGGCTGCGGGTGGAGCTGTTCGTCTCCGAGGTCGGCGATCAGGCTCTCGTCTACCACGCGCAGCGCTCGTACTATGAGGAGTTGCTGCGGGCAGGTGTGAAGATCTACCTGTACAAGGCGCCCTACGTGCTGCACGCCAAGCACTTCACGATCGACGACGAGGTGGCCGTGATCGGGTCAAGCAATATGGACATGCGCTCGTTCAGTCTCAACTTCGAGGTGTCAATGATGGTGCGCGGCCGTTCCTTCGTTCAGCAGTTGCGGGCGGTCGAAGACGGCTACCGGGCTGACAGCCGCGAGCTCACCCTTGAGGAGTGGATGAAGCAGCCGCTGCGCTCCACGGTGCTCGACAACCTCGCCCGGCTGACCTCCGCGGTTCAGTAGCTCTATCTTCCCCCGTGTGCCTTCAGTGAGGGTCATGAGGGCTCCGAATCAAGTGGGTGGCGGGACGGAACATTGACGCTTAGAAGCTGAGGATCTGGTAACCCTCGATCACGAGGTTCCGTATGCTCACTTCGCCCTTGTAATCGGTGAGCAGGTCCCAGCCGCCCAGAGCGACAGCGTCAGAGACTCCGTGAGAGGTGACGCAGAATCCGCACGCGCCTCGGATATTGTCCTTGAGTGCCACTGCCAGGGGGTTCATCTTGTGAGCAGGTGCGGTGATTGCAGCCAACGTTTCGACGCCCGAACCGTCGAACACGACGGTGACGTCATCGCCCGCCTGCTTGAATTCGAGGGCGGTCTTGAGGCCTCGGTAGACGCGTGAAGCGTCGGAGTCGATGGGCTCGTAGATGACGACGGCGATTTTCAAATCTGACATGGTGTGCCTAACTTTTTAGGTAGACCGATCTGGTCAATGACGACTATACCGATCTGTCTGGTAATGTCCAAACAGGAAGCCCACGACACCATCGATTACCTGGGTGGTGAGGTGCTCGCCGGGGCTTTTCGCCTGCGCTGTGGGCGATCGGGCCCATCTTCTTGTTGTGTGTTCCAGATCGCAGAACTCACGTCTGTCCCGCGATTATCTTTCTAAAATGTGGAACATTCCGCTGATGAAAGGTTCACTCTCATGTCTGCTTCACAAACTGTTGCTCAACACTCATCCTCCTCACCTCGTCTGGTCGCGGCGCCCTCGTCGGCATGGCTTACGGCGCCATCTGGTGGGTCCTTGGGTCGATGATGATGATGCCTCTGAGGCTGAGGATGCCCGTCTTCGTCAGGGACACGACCAGCGTCTTCGCCCAGATGGGACACCTGATCTACGGGGCTATTCTGGGGCTGACGGCCGTACGCGTCCTCAAGAACCGTGCGTGAAGACTGCGGTGACGAGCTCAGCGCGGCCCCGACCGGGGACAGACGCCCCTGGTCACCGCACGCACGAGAGGCCAACCCGTTGCTGTCGACACCTGCAGAACCGTTCAGCTGCCTGACCGAGGTTGACCTGTTTGCGGACCTCAGCACGGCCGAACTCGCCGCGATGGACCTGATGACCCCGGCCCGCATGTTTCGGGCCGGGGAGCTCGTCTTCCGCGTCACGGAAGACGGCAAGGCCTTGACCATGGCAATCCTCGAACCCGGGGCCGTCTTCGGCGAGATGCTGCTCGTCGGCCAGAGAATGAACGACAACTATGCGGCAGCGATCGAGGACGCTGCGATCTGCCAGCTCAGCGTCGCCGATGTCGAACGGTGTTTCCGCTCCGATCCCCGCATCGCCGTGCGCATCTCCCGGCTGCTGGGCGAACAGGTCGCCCGCCTCGAGGAACGCCTGACCGACCGTGCCCTCCGGCCACTGGGCGCCACCCGGGAATCGACCTGCAAAACCATGTCCGACTTCGCCGCCCGCAATCTGATCCGGCAAGGCCGGGGACGCATCATCATCCAGGACGCCGCAGCCCTGCACGGGGTCGCGAGGCGCACGGCATGACCGGGCCGGAATGCCGTGCTGCCTTCGCTACCCGCACCACCGGTACCAACCAAAGGATCCAGCTATGAA
>JBBQDC010000051.1:0-19531 GCA_038319305.1 Actinomycetales bacterium
AGACCACCGGCAGTGCCAACGACTCTTCGAAGGCCACCGGCACGGCCGACCCGACGACGAAGTCGTAAGCCTGTGGCGGGGCGAACCCCTCGGCGCACGGCCACTGATGGAAAAATGTCGCTGGGGCAACATCTGCTTGAATTGCGCAAACGGCTCTTCTTGGCCGCGGCCGGGATCCTGGTCGGTGCCATCATTGGTTGGTTCCTGTCCGATTTCGTTTGGGACGCCCTGCGGGAGCCGATCTACGCAATCATCGAGTCGCAGGACCGCAAGGCCCAGCTGAACTACCCGGACATCACCAGCGCCTTCGACCTGAAGTTGAAGATCGCCTTCTATGTGGGGCTCGTCGTGTCCAGCCCGGTCTGGCTGTATCAGACATTCGCGTTCCTCGTTCCCGGCCTGACGCGTATCGAGAAGCAGTACACCTTCGGCTTCCTGTTCACCGCTATTCCGCTGTTTCTGGCGGGCTGCGCCGCAGGATGGTTCGTCCTGCCGAACATCGTTGGTTTGATGACGGGTTTCGCACCCAAGGAAGACGCCGCGCTGATCGTCGCGCAGAGCTACCTGGACTTCGTCCTGAAGCTCATGATCGCGATCGGCGTGGCCTTCGTACTCCCCGTCTTCATCGTGCTGCTCAACCTGGCCGGCGTGATCAGCGCCCAGTCGATCATCAAATCGTGGCGGGTCGCGGTGCTGCTGATCACGCTGTTCACCGCGATCGCCACCCCTGCTGCCGACGTGATCTCCATGTTCCTTCTTGCCATCCCGATGGTGGTGCTCTATTTCGCCGCCTATGGAATCGCGTACCTCCACGATCGACGTGCCGCTCGGCGCACCCGTACCATCGAACAGGAGTTGGCGCTCTAAGCGCATCCGATGACCTACCTTGACTCGCCCGCGGAACGCTATGCCGCCTCCCGTTCCCGTGCCGGCCGGCCCCGCCTGGAGTTGTTCCGCTCCGGGCTTCGCTTCGAACTCGATCCTTTTCAGCTGGCCGCCTGCGCGTCCCTCGAAGACGGCAACAGTGTGCTCGTCGCCGCGCCGACGGGGGCCGGCAAGACCCTGATCGCGGAGTTTGCGATCTATCTGGCGATGCAGAACTCCCAGAAGAAGGTCTTCTATACCGCCCCGATGAAGGCGCTGAGCAATCAGAAATTTCAGGAGCTCGTCGCTGAGTATGGAGCGGATGCCGTGGGTCTGCTCACCGGCGACACGAACGTGAACCCGCAGGCCCGCATCGTGGTCATGACGACCGAAGTGCTGCGGAACATGCTGTACGCCGATTCGGACCTGCTCACAAATCTTGCCTTCGTCGTCTTGGACGAGGTTCATTTCCTGGCCGACAGATTCCGCGGTGCCGTCTGGGAAGAGGTCATCATTCACCTGCCCCAGGACGTGCGCTTGGTCTCGCTGAGCGCCACGGTATCCAACGCCGAAGAATTCGGCGACTGGTTGCAGGCCGTCCGCGGCGAAACGGATGTCATCGTGTCCGAGGAACGGCCGGTTCCGCTCGAGCAGCATGTGCTGGTCAAAAGCAAAATGCTAGATCTCTTCGACGCGGCCGGCCTGGCCGGTACCCACCGGGTGAATCCCGAGCTGGTCCGACTGGCCCAGTCCGGCGGGCGCGCACCTGCACCGCGCTCGGCCAGCGGGCGTCGAAACGGGGATCGGGGCCGGGGAACCCAGCCCCGCGGCGGCTTCGAACCGGGGAAAATGGATCGCTCCGAGATCGTGCGGCTGCTCGAGGGCAAACACCTCCTCCCGGCGATCTTCTTCATCTTCAGCCGGGTCGGTTGCGACCAGGCGGTCCGCCAGGTGCTCCGGGCCGGCGTGCGCCTGACCGACGCCCAGGAGCGCGAGGAGATACGGCAGATCGTCGACGAGCGCTGCCGCACTCTCCTCGATGAAGACCTGGGTGTGCTCGGCTACTTCGAGTGGCTCGATGGCCTCGAGCGGGGCGTCGCCGCCCACCACGCGGGCCTGCTGCCGGCCTTCAAAGAGGTAGTCGAGGAATTGTTCCAGAAGAAGCTGGTGAAGGCCGTCTTCGCTACTGAGACCCTGGCCCTGGGGATCAACATGCCTGCCCGCACGGTGGTGCTCGACAAACTCGAGAAGTTCAACGGCGAGGCGCGAGTCCCGATCACTCCGGGGGAGTACACCCAGCTCACCGGGCGGGCCGGGAGGCGCGGCATCGATATCGAGGGCCACTCGGTGATCCAATGGGCATCCGGACTTGACCCACAGACGGTCGCCTCCCTCGCGTCCCGGCGCACCTATCCGCTCAATTCCAGCTTCAAACCGACCTACAACATGGCCGTCAACCTGATCGACCAGTTCGGGCGGGAACGCACGCGTGAGGTCCTCGAGTCCTCCTTCGCCCAATTCCAGGCCGATCGGGCGGTCGTCGACTTGGCCCGCAAGGTGCGCCAGCAGGATGAGTCCCTGGCCGGATTCGCGAAATCCATGGTCTGTCACCTGGGTGACTTCACCGACTACTCCACCATCCG
This sequence comes from Actinomycetales bacterium, assembly GCA_038319305.1. Classification (GTDB taxonomy): domain Bacteria; phylum Actinomycetota; class Actinomycetes; order Actinomycetales; family Microbacteriaceae; genus Cryobacterium. The sequence continues at coordinate 2,508 of JBBQDC010000051.1, forward strand.
TCGCACCCTCACCGACGTCGAACGTCAGAGTGCGGCGGGGGAGACCGGCGCGCGCGCGGCGCGCGAGCGCCGCCAGCGGGAACTGGGCAGCTTGCGCAAGCGCATGCGTGAGCACCCCTGCCACAGCTGCCCGGAGCGCGAGCAGCACGCTCGCTGGGCGCAGCGCTGGTGGAAGCTCAAGCGCGACACGGATGCCCTCACGCAGCAGATCACGACCCGCACCGGTGCCGTCGCTCGCATCTTCGACCGGGTGACTGAGGTTCTCCTGGGCTACGGCTACCTCCTCGAGAGCCCGAATGGCGCCGTCACCCTCAGCCCGAGCGGCCTCATGCTGCGCCGCATTTACGCGGACCGCGACCTGCTTGTGGCGGAATCACTCCGGCGGGGCCTGTGGAACGACCTCGATCCGGCGGGTCTCGCCGCAATGGCCTGCGCTCTTGTTTTCGAACCTCGCCGCGACGAGGGTCTGATCGATCCGCGCTATCTGCCGAAGGGCGCCTTCCGGGAGGCTCTCCACGAGACCCAGGAATTATGGAGCCGCCTCGACGACCTCGAACGCGACCACAAGCTTCCAGGCAGTAGCCCTCTGGCAGTCGGGCTCAGCCTGGCCATGTGGAAGTGGGCACGCTCCGGCTCGCTCATCGACGTCCTGGACGAGGCGGAGATGGCAGCGGGGGACTTCGTGCGGTGGACGAAGCAGACCATCGATCTGCTGGACCAGCTGTCGGTCGTGGCCGACGACCCCGTCGGCCGCACCGCTCGCACGGCCATGGATGCCATCCGCCGCGGGATCGTGGCCTACTCCTCGGTCACTTAGGCTGATGACGTGATCCAGGGGACCGTACGACAGCTTGCCCTTCCGTTGCCTGCGGCCATCCTGTTAGCCGCGGCGGCAGGGCTGATCCTGGACGCCGGATTCCCCGATCGGTCGTGGTGGATATTAGCCCCGGTCGGGGTTTTCCTCATGCTCCTGGCTCTGCTGGGACGCGGACTCTGGTCCGGTCTGCTGATCGGGATGGTGGCCGGCTTATCCTTCTGGCTGATCCACATCAGTTGGCTGACGCTCTATCTGGGACCGGTTCCTTGGCTGGCGCTGGCCGGCCTCCAATCCATTTTCTTCGGCATCAGCCTGGCGCTGATCGGTGTCGTGCTGCACTCGGGGCCGCGCGTGTGGCCGACCACACTGGGCCGTCTCGGCCTGGTGCCTCTGGTCGTGGCCGGGCTGTGGACGGCGCGGGAAGCCCTCGCCTCCGTCTGGCCGTACGGCGGATTCGCCTGGGGCAGGGTGGCCATCTCACAGTCCGAGAGTCCGTTCAATGCTCTGGTGGCCTGGGTCGGCATGTCGGGCCTGAGCTTCATCCTGGTCTGGCTCTGTGCCTTGATCCTGCAGTTGTTCCGGGAATCCCCGGTGCGGCTGACCGTGCGTGGGGGCATCGCCGCGGGGGCGATCGCGGTCCTGCTGATCGTCCCGGACTGGCCGACACTGCAGACGGGCGAGGCCCGCCTGGCGGCCGTGCAGGGGGCATCCGATGCGGGGCTGTTCGCGCGCTACTCGCCGGGGCAGATCCTGGGCGACCATACATCGGCGACCCTGGCCGTGATCGACGAGGAGGTTGACTTCGTCGTGTGGCCGGAGAACGCCAGCGATATCGACCCGCTCCGCTCAGCGGATGCCGCGAAGAACCTGGACTTCATTAGCCGCAAGATGGGCGTTCCGATCGTTGCGGGCACGATCACTCAGCGCGATAACAAGTTCTACAACAGCTCCCTGCTCTGGAAGGCGGGAGAAGGCGCCGTCGACATCTACGACAAGGTGCATCCGGTGCCATTCGCGGAGTACATGCCCGACCGCGCGTTCTGGCGGCCGTTCGCCCCGGAGCTGATCGACCTGATCGCGCGCGACTACTCCATCGGCACTCGAGACAATGTTTTCGACATCAACGGAATCATGGCGGGGATTGCCATCTGCTTTGATATCGCCGATGACCAGCTCGTGCAGGAAATGGTTGAGGACAGGGCCCAGATCATCCTCGCGCAGACGAACAACGCCGATTTCGGCCGCACCGACGAGAGCGTGCAGCAGCTGGCGATCGCACGGCTCCGCGCGATCGAGGCCGGGCGCACGGTCGTGAATATCTCGACCGTGGGCACCAGTGCCATAATCACCCCGGACGGTGCGACCCTCGACAGCCTGCCGACCTGGCTCCCCGGGGCCATGGTGCAGACGGTCCCGCTCAGCGACACGATCACCCCGGCCATGGCCGCAGGGCGAGGAATTGAGTGGCTTGTGTCCGGCCTGGGTCTCGCCGGGTTCGTGCTCTGCTCCGTTAACGCACTACGCACCCGACGGAATCGGGCACGTAGTGTGTGATCTGCAGACGGGTTTAATCCTGATCAGAGCGAGGGCGAGAGAGAGAGGGCCGATCAGGCCCCGATCTTCTGCTGTCCACGACGCTCCCGCAGGAATGTCAGACGTTCTTCGAGGAGTTCCTCCAGTTCGGCGCGCGTGCGACGCTCCAGGAGCATGTCCCAGTGCGTGCGCGGTACTTTCTCGTCGGAATGATCAACGATTACCGGCTTGGAGTCAACCAGCCGGGTTGCTGTCTGTGAACAGAAGCGACATTCCCACTCGTCAGGGGCTTCCGCCTCTGCCGAGAAGATCATGACCGTCTCCCGTGCGCATGCTGCACACAGATATGTGTGACTAACTCGTGGTGAAAAGGTAACGCCCTCTTCGCTTTGAAGGCTTTGTGCGCCTAACCTCATGCCACGCAAACTGCGATCCGCCATCGTGTGGTCTCCTCTCGCGATGCAACTTTCAGGTATAAACCATCAAGCTGGACGTTATCTTTCCGTTACGCGACTTCTCGGGGAGAACTCTCAGGTTCGTGCGGCGATGAGCGCAACGGCAAGGTCGCAGCGGTCGGTGACGAGTCCGTCGATGCCCAGGTCCAGAAGCCGAATCATGGACTCCGGATCATTGATGGTCCAGACGTGCACCTCCACCGCGGCAGCGTGCATGCCACGGATGAAGCGCGGCGTGAGAATGCGAAGAAACCGAACCGACTCCGGAACCTGAACGGCGGCAAAACCTTTCAGAGCGTGCCGTATCGGTGCGGCCACGCCCAATTCAGCGGCCAGGACGGCGCGCATCAAGACCGAGGCGGATGCCGATGTGACCACCCCGGGGAGCAGCCCTGCCGTGCGGCGCCGCCTGGTCTCGGAGAAGGAGGTGATCAGCACCCGGTCGACGGCGCCGGCGTCCCTGATCGCCGCTGCTGTCGCCTCGATGGCGGCCGTCGATTTGACGTCGATGTTGAACCGGGCCTCCGGGAAAGCATCAAGTCCCTCTCGCAAAGAGACGAAGGACTGACCCTTGCCGAGTCCGATCCGGCGCAGCTCGCCCATGGTGAGCTGGTCAAGGCGAACGCGCGTTCCGGCCACATCATGATCGGCGTCATGGCTGAGAACGGCGATTCCGTCGCCTGTGGCATGGACATCCGTCTCGATATGGGTCGCCCCGGCCGCCAGCGCGTGACAGAACGCCAGCAGGGTGTTCTCCGGTGCGTTGAGGGAGAGGCCGCGATGGGCGAAAACGCGCGGCCCGACCCCCTCGAGGAACATCGTTGCCTACGTCTTCGTGGTGGCGGGGGACTGACCGGTTGGGGCGGGGCCGGCTGCGCCGTTGGCGGCGTGGCCGAACGCCGCACCGATGCCGTTCATCGCCGCGGTGAGTTCGCTGGGTACGATCCACAACTTGTTTGCGCTGCCCTCCGCGAGCTTGGGGAGAGTCAGAAGATATTGGTACGCAAGGAGCTTCGGATCCGGATCGCCGTCGTGGATCGCCTTGAATACCGTGGTGATGGCCTCGGCCTCACCCTGGGCGCGCAGGACAGCCGCCTTCGCGTCGCCCTCCGCCGAAAGAATGGCTGCCTGCCGTGCTCCCTCGGCCGTCAGAATCGCGGACTGCTTTGTGCCCTCAGCGGTCAGGATAACGGCGCGACGGTCGCGCTCGGCTCGCATCTGCTTCTCCATCGAGTCCTGGATGGACAGGGGAGGGTCGATCGCTTTCAATTCCACCCGGCCGACTCGGATGCCCCACTTGCCGGTCGCCTCGTCAAGCACGATCCGCAGTTGACCGTTGATGTTGTCGCGGCTGGTCAGCGCCTCTTCGAGGTTCAGACCACCCACCACGTTGCGCAGAGTTGTCGTCGTGAGTTGCTCGACAGCGCCCAGGTAGTTCGCGATCTCATAGGTGGCCGCGCGTGCATCCGTGACCTGGAAATAGACCACGGTGTCAATGGAAACCACGAGATTGTCTTCGGTGATCACCGGCTGCGGGGGAAACGAAACGACCTGCTCGCGCATGTCGAGAAGAGGTCGCACCCGGTCAATGAAGGGGACCAGGATGTTCAGGCCCGGCTCGAGCGTCTTGTGATACTTGCCCAGGCGCTCGACGACGCCGGCATTGGCCTGCGGGATGATCTTGATGGCCCGCACGAGAACGACGACGACGAACACGCCGATCACTAATAGAAGGGCGGCAATGAAGATTTGCCCAATGAATTCACCGGTGGAGAGCATTATGTGATGTTCCTTTCCGAGGGGAGAACGACGGCGGTGGAGCCTTCTATTGCGGCCACGCGGACACTCTCCCCGGGTTCGGCGGTTTGAGAGTCGGTGTCGGGGGAGAGGCGGGCGGTCCAGGTTTCGCCGTTGGCCAGCTTGACGAGCCCACCCGAGTTCCCAACGGTGGACAGTACTCGAGCGCTCATACCGAGCAGCGCGGCCACATTGCTCGGTGTAGCGTCGGCGCCTTTCCTCATCAGCCGCAGCAGAACCGGGCGGATAAGCAGGATGAGAAGCACCGAAACCACGGCGGCGGTTACGATCTGGAGCCACCAGACCGCTCCAAGCAGGTTTGCCCCCAGGCCGGCCAGGCTGCCGACGGCAATCATCAGAAAGGTGAATTCAAGGGACAACAACTCGATGATCACGCAGACGAGGATGAAGACGAGCCATACGATCCACAGGTAATCGGTCAGGTCAGCCATCAATTTTGGAACCTCTCATGTGACGTCTCACTTGTGAAGCTATCACCTGCTCGTCGGCCGGGGATGAGTCCGGGCCGCGGCAGAGTCCGGCCGATCGTGTTGCTAGGCTTGCGTGTTGTGAGTATTGCACCTAAAAACCCCCTCGAAGCCGGCTCTCTCACCGGCAAACGCGCCCTCGTCACGGGGTCGTCCCGTGGTGTCGGAGCAGCCACCGTCGGCATCTTCGCCGAGGCGGGTGCCAGCGTTGCGATCAACTTCCGCAACAAGGAGGCTCGCGCGATCAAGGTCGCGAATGCGATTGTCGCCGCGGACGGCACGGCCATCACTGTCGGCGCAGACCTGACGGATGCCGAATCCGTGGAGTCCATGTTCGAGACCATTCGTGCGGAGTTCGGCGGCCTCGACATCCTTGTCATGAATGCCTCCGGCGGTATGGAGAGCGGTATGGCCGAGGATTACGCCATGCAGCTGAACCGGGACGCCCAGATCAACCTACTAAACGCCGCACGGCCGTTGCTGGCTCCGGGTGCCCGCGTGGTGTTCGTCACCAGCCACCAGGCGCACTTCGTCGAGACCACGACCACTATGGCGGAATACGAGCCGGTCGCACGCAGTAAGCGCGCGGGAGAAGACGCACTGCGCGCCCTCATCCCCGAGCTCGCAGAGGCAGGAATCGGTTTCGTTGTTGTCTCCGGCGACATCATCGAGGGCACGGTCACCGCCGTTCTGCTCGAGCGCGCCAGCCCAGGCACCATGAACGCACGCAAGGATGCCGCCGGACGGCTTTATAACGTCAGCGAATTCGGCGCCGAAGTTGCGTTGGCGGCCGTCGAGGCCGTGCCGGAGAACAACACCCGGTACGTCGGGGATATCGCCGACTACGTCGGCGAGGCTGCCGGCCAGAGCTGACGTCGCCCGGTAGCTACGCCGTGTCGAGCGTGGCCTGGCGGCCTCGGCAGAACATGAACGCCTGCACCAGCTGTAAAACCCCGGACAGAACGAGAAACACTCCGCCGATCACCACCAGAATGGTGACGGGCTCGACGGGGGAGAAGAGCACCGCGACGCCGGCGACGATGGCGATGACTCCAAGGCCGTGACAACGCGTCTTGATTTACGCGGGTCAACGCTGAAATATCGCGATCCGACGAGTTCCCTCATTAAATGAAATTGGTCCTAGTTCGTGACCGATAATGCACATTATGTCAGTTGGTAGTCGACAAGTGCTGTGAGCCTCGGTGTCTCCCGGGCTGCGAGGGCGCCCGAGATTCATCCTGTGCGGTCGATTTCCTCGTTCGATCGCGCCGGTCCCCGCGTGCGCAGCACCATCCCGAATTCGTTCACAGATTCGAACGCGTCACGGTCCCACGCCCCCGGATGAGGCACTGGGCAGTTGAGGATCGTATCGTGGGCGCCGCGATCGATCGAATGTTCCCGCATCGTCTGCCCACAGACCGGACAATCCTTCAGATCGGTCGGCACGTCGGCATCCGTCGTTCGGAGCCTCGACTGCTGATCCACTCGGACGGAGCGACCAGTTTGGCTGCTCCCCCGCGGTTTCCTGTCGTTGACCATGCGCCCAGACTACGCCCGGAGTTGCAGATTTGGACAGGTGTGTGCTGGGCCGCCTATTCCTCTCCGAAGCCCGATTCCAGAAGGTTTCCCAGAGCGGCCACGGCTTCGGCCCCGTTCTCATCCGAGGAGGATATCTCCGCGGTCATTCCGCGGATGAGTCCGAGTGACATCACAGCGAGCAGACTGGACGCATCCTTGCCGTTCACGGTGACCCGGGCCTTGAACGTACTCGCGAGCTTCACGAAATCGGCAGCCGGTCGGGCGTGCAGGCCATCCTTGTTGACCAGGGTTACGGTACGCGTGACCTGCGGCGTCGTTGGTTCCGCCGCAGGTGCTGGAGCGGATCCGACGGCGACGTGCGCGGCGCGCACAACGGACTCAAGGTCTCCCCCGATCTCGGCGGCCACAGCCGCAGCGACACCCCCTTCGACCAGAGGCGCATCCACGATGCGAACGCGGGTACGCACCGCGTCCTCGAGAAAATCCAGCGCGGCTTCGGCGGTCAGGATCGCGGAGCCCAGATCGCACAAGAGCACGACACCGACACCGGCGTCGGCCTGTGCAATGGCGTTGACCACCTTCTCGAAGCTCGTGCCGATCCCCCCGTCGTCTCTCCCGCCGGCCGGGACCATCGTTGCGTGGGGTGCCATCTGGCGGGCCAGGTCGACAAGACCTTCAGCGATCTTCGTGCTGTGAGAGATGAAAACGAGGCCGACAAGCCTCTCGGCTGCGGACACCTCAGACCCGTGCCGCGGTATCGGCCGCTGCCCGCAAGAGCAAGGCGGAAGATTGAGCTCCCGGGTCGCGGTGGCCGATGGCCCGCTCGCCGAGGTAGCTCGCCCGTCCCTTGCGTGCGACCAGCGGTTCCGTCGCCTCGGCCCCGGCCTCGGCGGCAGCTGCCGCGGCCAGCAGGATCGCCAGGTTGTCCGCACCGTCGGCACGGGCAGCCTCGGCGGCGTCCACCGCCGGAGTCCAAGCGTCGACCATCGTTTTGTCCCCGGACTCCGCCTTGCCGCGCAGAACGATGCCGTCCCGGGCTGCAGTCAGAAGGGCGACGAGAGCAGTACCGTCAAGCTCAGGCAAGCCGGTGACGGCGACGGCCGCCTTGAGGAACGCCGTTCCATACAGCGGTCCCGCCGCACCGCCGACCGTTGAGATCAACGTGGTCGCGACGAACTTGAAAACATCACCGGGGTTCGACTCGGACGAGAGGTCATCAATCTTCAACAGCACCGCCTGAAATCCACGGTCCATGTTTTCACCGTGATCACCATCGCCGATTTCGCGGTCAAGATTGATCAGTTCCACGCGGTGCGCGTTCATCACGGCCGCACTGGTCCTGATCCACGCTTTCGCCCAGGTGACGCCTAAACTCATTGGATCTCCTTCTGCCGTTTACCGTCCCCACCGTAGCGCTGCCGTCTGAACCGGCGCATCCCACAGCGCCGTCATTTCGTCATCGAGTTTCAGCACGGTGATGGACGTCCCCTGCATCTCAAGGGACGTGGTGAAGTTCCCGACGAGGGTTCTGGTTACTTCGATCCCCTTTTCGGCCAGTACCTCGGCGGCCCGTCGAAAGACGATGTAGAGCTCGATTTGCGGTGTGCCGCCCATTCCGTTGACGAATAGAAGCACCTTGTCCCCGGCCACGAAGGGGATGTCCTCAAGGATCGGGCCGAGGAGACGGTCGACGATGGCGTCGGCCGACTCGAGCTTGATGCGCGCGCGGCCCGGCTCGCCGTGGATACCAATTCCGATCTCGATCTCATCGTCGGCGAGCGTGAAACTTTCTTCCCCAGCGTGGGGAACGACGCAGGGAGTCAGCGCCACACCCATCGAGCGGACATTGGAGATCACCCGCTCTGCAATGGCGGCCACGGTTTCCAGGGCGTCTCCGCGCTCGGCGGCGGCTCCGGCAATCTTCTCGACCAGGACCGTTCCGGCCACGCCGCGTCGCCCGGCCGTGTAGAGCGAGTCCTTCACTGCGACATCGTCGTTGACGATCACTGAGCGAACCTCGATGCCGTCTGCGGCGGCGAGGTCGGCAGCGGTCTCAAAATTCAGAACGTCGCCGGTGTAGTTCTTGACGATATGGAGAACTCCCGCTCCCCCATCCACCGCCTTCGTTGCGGCGAGGATCGGATCCGGTGTCGGTGAGGTGAAGACTGCCCCGGGGACGGCTGCGTCCAGCATTCCGAACCCGACAAAACCACCGTGCAGAGGCTCGTGTCCGCTCCCGCCTCCGCTGACCAGACCTACCTTCCCAGAGACGGGGGCGTCGGTGCGCACGATGTAGATCGGTTCCGTCGAAATCCGGACGATGTCGGCGTGGGCCGCCCCAAACCCGGCCACGGCCTCGGTGACGACATTCTTGGGATCATTGACGAGTTTCTTCATGTCTCTTCCTTCGATCGGGGTGGTTGAACGACTCGTCGGCGAGCCGTTGCGGAGCAAGATTCATTCAAGGATCAACCTACGCGCAGCCCACGCTGCCGGTAAGGGGTCGGGATTTACGAGTCCACCGGCCCATTCCGCTGCGTGAAACGCCGCGCTATATTGTTGCCGATCGCTCACCGCGAAGGGTTGCTCCGGCATCTCCAGCCTCACCAAGGAAGGTCAACGTGGACAATATTGGAGTCGTATTCCTATCAGAAGTGCTGGGTACGGGGATGCTCGTCCTCCTCGGAACCGGTGTGGTCGCAAACGTCGCACTGGCCAAGAACAAGGGCCTTGGCGGGGGGTTCCTTATGGTCACCATTGGCTGGGCCTTTGCCGTCTACGCCGGAGTCATCGTGGCCTATAACTCCGGTGCTCACCTCAACCCGGCCGTCACACTCGGCCTGGTGACATCGGGTGCGACGGAATTCGGTTCGGGCGTACCCGTCAACTTCCTGTCGGTCCTTACCTACATCGCGGGCCAATTCCTCGGTGCCTTCATCGGCGCTGTGTTCTGCTGGCTCGCCTACAAACAGCACTTCGACGCTGAACCCAACTCCGCCAACAAACTGGGTGTCTTCTCAACCGGCCCGGCCATTCGGTCGTACGGCTGGAACCTGACGACCGAGATCATCGGGACGTTCGTACTCGTCTTCGTGGTGCTGGCCTTCGGCGGCGGACGACAGGGTGAAAATGGCGGACTGGCCGCCCTCGGCGCACTGCCGGTCGCGCTGCTCGTCCTCGTTATCGGTACCTCGCTCGGTGGGCCGACCGGATACGCCATCAACCCGGCACGTGATCTAGGGCCCCGCATCGCCCACTTCGTCCTGCCAATCAAGGGTAAGGGCACGTCCGATTGGGCGTACTCCTGGGTTCCCGTGATCGGTCCGGTCATTGGCGGCGCGCTCGCCGGATGGGCATCCCTCTTCCTCTTGCCCATCCTCACCTGATCCTTACCGTGGGCCGGTTCAGTCAATGAATCGGCCCACTTTTGTTGTGCCACGCACAGGCGCACACCGAACCGAACACCGATTTTCACAATTCAAGGAGGTATTCCATGGCCAAGTACGTCATTGCAATCGACCAGGGCACGACGAGTTCACGAGCGATCATTTTCGATAAGGCCGGCTCGGTGATCGCCATCGGACAGCTCGAGCACGAACAGATTTTCCCGCGTGCAGGCTGGGTCGAACACGACCCCATGGAAATTTGGGACAACACCCGTCAGGTGATCGGCCAGGCTCTGTCCAAGGCGAACCTGACTCGGCATGACATCGAGGCCGTGGGAATCACCAATCAGCGTGAAACCACAGTGGTCTGGGACCGCCACACCGGGCTTCCCGTCTACAACGCGATTGTCTGGCAGGACACGCGCACCCAACCGATCGTGGACCGGCTCGCCGCCGACGGTGGAGTGGAACGATTCAAGGCCAAGGTGGGCCTCCCCCTGGCGACGTACTTCTCCGGCACGAAGATCGTGTGGATCCTCGAGAACGTCGAGGGGGCCCGAGCGAAGGCCGAGGCCGGAGATCTGATGTTCGGCACGACCGACTCGTGGGTGCTCTGGAACCTCACCGGGGGCCTCGAGGGTGGCGTGCACGCGACCGACGTCACCAACGCCAGCCGCACCATGTTCATGGATCTCGCCACTCTGCAGTGGGACGACGATATTCTCGCCGCGTTCGGGGTGCCCAAGTCGATGCTGCCCGAGATTCGCTCCTCGTCCGAGGTCTACGGCCATGTCAACGAGCACAGCCTGTTGCGCGAAGTTCCGATCGCGGGCATCCTGGGCGACCAACAAGCAGCCACCTTCGGACAGGCAGCATTCGACCAGGGTGAGGCGAAGAACACCTACGGCACAGGCAACTTCCTCATTTTCAACACGGGCACCGAGATCGTGCATTCCAAGAACGGTCTGCTCACCACCCTCGGCTACAAGCTTGGCGACGCGGAGCCGCACTATGCACTGGAGGGGTCGATTGCCGTTACAGGCGCCCTCGTGCAGTGGCTCCGAGACAACCTGGGGATGATCAGCACCTCAGAGGAAGTCGAGACGTTGGCGAAAACCGTCGATGACAATGGCGGCGCTTACTTCGTGCCTGCCTTCTCCGGACTCTTCGCTCCGTACTGGCGTTCGGATGCCCGTGGTGCCCTCGTCGGCCTGACCCGGTTCGTGAACAAGGGCCACATCGCGCGCGCCGCCCTCGAGGCGACCGCATTTCAGACCAGGGAGGTTTTGGACGCCGTCAACGCCGACTCGGGTGTGCCGCTGACCGAGCTGAAGGTTGACGGAGGCATGATCGCCAACAACACACTCATGCAGTTTCAGGCCGACATCATCGGAGTGCCGGTGGTGCGTCCGGTCGTTGCCGAGACGACGGCTCTCGGTGCCGCGTATGCCGCCGGTCTGGCAGTCGGCTTCTGGAGCGACCTCGGCGAGCTGCGGGCTAACTGGCAGGAGGACAGCCGGTGGACGCCGCAAATGAATGAGGAGGAGCGCGATCGCCAGCTGCGCAACTGGAAGAAGGCCGTCACCAAGACGTTCGGCTGGGTTGACGAGGACGTCGTCTAGAAGGCCACTTCGCGGCCGGACGGCTCACCCCCGGCTGGCCGCGACCCACTCGGCGAGTTTGGCCGTGGCCGCACCGGAGTCGACCGCCTCCGCGGCCACGGCCATCTTGTTGCGAAAGCGGTCGAGGATGTTCAGTTGAGCCTGAGCGGGGTCGTTTGCAAGGTCGAACGCAACCAGGCCGGCGGCGGCGTTCAGCAGGACGATGTCACGAACCGCACCGATCTCTCCGGCCAGCATCGAATGCACCACGGCAGCATTGTGTTCAGCATCTCCGCCCACAAGCTCACTGATCGAGGCCCGACGGATACCGAGATCGCGCGGATCAATGTCGTGCTCGGTCACCAGGCCTCGCGACACCTCCCAGACATGGCTGTGCCCCGTCGTGGTCAGTTCGTCCAGACCGTCGTCACCCCGAAAGACCAGGGCCGCCGCCCCTCGTGTTTGAAAGACACCTACGATAAGCGGAACGCGGTCCAAACTGGCGACTCCGACGGCCGACGCCTCAGGACGGGCGGGATTACACAACGGACCCAGATAGTTAAAGACGGTCGGGATGCCGAGCTCCTTACGCGCTAGGGCCGCGTGACGGAAACCCGGATGAAAAGCGGCGGCGAAGGCGAAGGTGATCCCGGCGGATTCAAGGATGGTCGCAACCTTGTCGGCCGATAGAGTCAGATCGAGGCCGAGGGCCGCGAGCACGTCCGATGAGCCGGATGCGGAGCTGGCGGCGCGGTTCCCATGTTTAATCACGGGAACTCCGACTCCGGCGCAGACGATGGAGGCCATCGTAGAAATGTTGACGGTGCCGAACCGGTCCCCGCCGGTGCCGACGATGTCCAGGGCCATCGGGTTCACTGCCAGCGGTACAGCATGGTCGAGGATCGCATCCCGAAACCCGACGATCTCGTCCACGGTCTCGCCCTTGGCGCGGAGGGCCACCAGGAAACCGGCCAGCTGCGCCGGGGTTGCAGCCCCGAGCATGACCTGTTCCATGCTCCAGGCGGCGTCGGAGACGCTGAGGTCCTCCCCCGAGAGCAGGGCGCTGAGGACGTTTGGCCACGACTGAATTTCAAGCATGAGACGATTTTAGCGAGCTACACGGAGTGTGCAGAATTCGCTTCCGGAGGCGCGTTTGTTTCAATCAGGTAGTCATTCCGGCAAATGAGCGACCGGCCCGCTCAGATGACATTAACCGCTGCCGAAATCGGCCATAATGGAATGGTGACGAGCCCATCAAGTACTTATACGGTCAATGCGCCCGTTGTTAACCGGCCCAACAGCGTGGCTGTTGGCACTATCGTCTGGTTGGGCAGCGAAGTCATGTTCTTCGCCGGGCTCTTCGCCATCTACTTCACGCTGCGCTCGACGGCGCCTGAGTTGTGGTTGTTCGAGACGGAGAAGCACGGCTTCGGCTTCGCCTTGGTGAACACACTGATCCTGGTGTCGTCATCGGTGACCTGCCAGTTCGGAGTGTTTGCGGCGGAGCGCCTGCAGTCACGCTCAACTGGGTGGAAGCCAAGCCAATGGGGCATGGTCGAGTGGTTCTTCCTCACCTACGCCCTCGGGGCCATCTTCGTGTCCGGGCAGGTCTTCGAGTACGCGACTCTCGTTTCCGAGGGCGTGTCGCTCACCAGCAATGCGTACGGTTCCGCGTTCTACCTCACCACCGGCTTCCACGGAATCCACGTGACTGCCGGCTTGATCGCGTTCCTCCTCGTCATCGGTCGTGCCTTCGCCGTCAAGAACTTCGGCCACAAGGAAGCCACCAGCGCCATCGTCGTGTCGTACTACTGGCACTTCGTCGACGTTGTCTGGATCGGTCTGTTCCTCGTCATTTACGTTCTTAAATAGAAAGTCGGAATGGACACCACGTATGACCACGATTAGCACACCCAAGCAGTCCGGCGGTCGCAAAGCCGGCCGTCGCAGCCCGCTTGCCAGCGTCGCCCTGATCGCGATCGGTCTCCTCTTCACTGGAGGCGCATACGCCGCGTTCAGCACCAGCACGGCCAGTGCGGAGACGAACGCCGCGTCACAGCAGACCGTCGGCGAAGGGCAGAAGCTCTTCGCTGCGAACTGCGCCACCTGTCACGGACTGGCTGCAGCAGGTACCGATGCCGGCCCGAGCCTGATCGGTGTTGGCGCGGCTTCGGTCGACTTCCAGGTCGGCACCGGACGTATGCCCATGCAGTTGAACGGACCGCAGGCCGAGAAGAAGGCCGTCCAGTTCACAGAAGAGCAGATCGTCTCTCTCGCTGCCTATGTGGCGTCACTCGCGCCGGGTCCGGCATTGCCTGCTGCGTCGCTCCTCGATGGCAAGGGCGATGCCGCCAACGGTGCCGAGCTGTTCCGAATCAACTGCGCGATGTGCCACAACGTCGCCGGTGCCGGTGGAGCGCTCACCCAGGGCAAGTACGCGCCGGCCCTGGCCGGCGTCACTGAGAAGCACATCTACGAGGCCATGGTCACCGGCCCGCAGAACATGCCCGTGTTCAATGACATGAACATCTCGCCGGAGAGCAAGCGGGACATCATCACGTACCTCAAATACCTGGACAACAACCCGTCTCCCGGTGGATTCGCCCTGGGTGCCCTTGGACCGGTCTCGGAGGGTCTCTTCCTCTGGATCTTCGGTCTCGGGTCCATCGTCGCCTTGACGGTGTGGATCACCGCGAAGTCGAACTGATCAACAACCAGGCCTGACGCAAACTGTTTTTACGAGAATTCCGATGAAGGAGAACAATGGCCAAGGACGATAACAGCGGGAAGGACTTGACCGCTGCTGACTCGTCGAGCGTCGGGCATGAGGGAGCTCCCGCAGGCACCGCCGTCGTCGTACGGGATGCCGTGGCCAATCCGGGTTTTCCCCCGCATCGCCCACGTGTCACCGACCTCAACCCGAGCGCGGAGCGTCGGGCAGAGCGAACCGTCTATACGCTCTTCTACCTGTCGATCGTGGGCAGCGTGTTCGCGATCGTGGCCTACATGGCTTTCCCGATCATTCCGGAAGAACCAGGTTCGGTTCGGCTGAACAACCTCTTCATCGGCCTCGGCCTGACTCTCGCCCTGATGGCAATCGGCATCGGTGCCGTGCACTGGGGCAAAGCGCTCATGTTCGACCACGAGGGCATCGACGAGCGCCACCCCGTGAGAGGGTCCGACGAGACCCGCGAACGGGCAGTGGAGATCTTCCACGAGGCCAATGTTGAATCCGGCATCGGTCGTCGCACCCTGATCCGCAACAGCCTCATCGGTGCCTTGATCGCCTTCCCGCTTCCTGCCGTCGTGCTGTTCCGCGGTCTGGGCCCGCAGGACACCAACCCCGCGGCACTTCTCGAACACACCATGTGGAAGAAGGGCACCAGGCTTGCGATCGACCCGACCGGCACACCGATCAAAGCCTCCGACGTCACCCTCGGCTCCGCCTTCCACGTGATTCCCGAAGGTCTCCAGGACCTCGGTCACGGCAAACTTGAGGAGAAGGCCAAGGCCGCGGTTCTTTTGATGAGGCTGAAGCCGGAAGACATCAACGAGCCTGCCGACAAAAAGGATTGGTCGTACGACGGTATCGTCGCGTACTCGAAGATCTGCACGCACGTCGGGTGCCCTGTTGCTCTCTATGAGCAGCAGACCCACACGCTCCTGTGCCCGTGTCATCAGTCCCAGTTCGACGTGACAAACCAGTGCGAGGTCATCTTCGGTCCGGCCAAGCGCCCGCTGCCGCAGCTGCCCATCACGGTAGACTCCGAGGGGTATCTCATTGCACAGAGCGATTTCACTGAACCCGTCGGACCGAGCTTCTGGGAGCGGAATTGAGTACTGCAACTACGACCACTGAGCTGGTCGAAACAAAGAAGTCCGGTGGTCTCACCGGTGCCGCCGCGAATTACATCGACGAGCGCACCAGCATCTCGACCGCCGTCAAAGAGCTGGGTCGTAAAATCTTCCCCGACCACTGGTCCTTTCTGCTCGGTGAGGTTGCCCTCTATAGCTTCGTCATCATCCTGCTGTCCGGTTCGTTCCTGACCTTCTTCTTCAGCGCGTCGATGACGCCGGTGGAGTACGACGGTTCATACATGCCGCTCAAGGGCGTGGAGATGTCCGCAGCGATGGCGTCCTCACTCGATATCTCCTTCGATATCCGTGGCGGACTGCTCATGCGCCAGGTGCACCACTGGGCGGCACTGCTCTTTGTGGCTGCTATTGGCCTGCACATGCTCCGCATCTACTTCACCGGCGCCTTCCGCAAGCCCCGTGAGCTGAACTGGGTCATCGGCTTTGTGCTGTTCATCCTTGCCATGGCCGAAGGTTTCACCGGCTACTCCCTCCCTGACGACCTGCTCTCCGGAAACGGACTGCGCATCATTGACGGAATGGTCAAGGGAATCCCGCTCGTCGGCACCTGGATCTCCTTCCTGCTCTTCGGCGGCGAGTTCCCCGGCGAGGCAATCGTCGGACGCCTGTACTCCCTCCACATCCTGTTGTTGCCGGCCATCATCGTGGCGTTGATCGCCATGCACCTGCTCTTCGTCGTTGTTCACAAGCACACTCAGTACCCCGGTGCCGGGCGCACCAACCAGAATGTGGTCGGCTACCCGGTTCTTCCGGTCTATGCGGCCAAGGCCGGTGGATTCTTCTTCATCGTCTTCGGCATCGTGATGCTGATGGCTTCGCTCTTCACGATCAACCCGATCTGGAACTACGGTCCCTACGATCCCTCCCCCGTTTCGGCCGGAACGCAGCCGGACTGGTACATCGGATTTGCCGACGGCGCCCTGCGCCTGATCCCGCCGGGACTCGAGATGGTCTGGCTCGATCGCACCTGGTCCTTCAACATCCTGATCCCGTTGGTGACTCTCGGCCTGTTCATCCTGGTTGTACTCATCTACCCGTTTATCGAGGCGTGGGTGACCGGAGACAAGCGCGAGCACCACATCCTGGATCGTCCCCGTAACGCTCCGACCCGAACTGCAATCGGTGCCGCCGGCGTCACGTTCTATGCGGTGCTGTGGGCCACTGCCTCCTCGGACATCATCGCCACGCACTTCAAGGTGACGATGGAAGGCGTGATCCACACCATGCAGTTCCTGGCCATCGCGGGTCCCTTCATCGCCTTCTTCGTAACCAAGCGGATTTGTCTGGCGTTGCAGAAGAAGGATCGCGAGATCGTCCTGCACGGCTACGAATCCGGACGTATCGTTCGCCTGCCTGGTGGCGAGTACATCGAGGTGCACCAGCCCGTCGACGAGTACGAGCGCTGGAAGCTGGTCAGCTACAACGACTACAAGCCGCTCATGATCCGCCCGAACGCCAAGGGCAAGATCTCCGTCGGGCAGAAGGCCCGAGCCGGGCTGTCACGCTGGTTCTTCGAGGACCGGATCGAACCG
>JBBQDC010000052.1:0-19390 GCA_038319305.1 Actinomycetales bacterium
GGCTACACCAACGCCGGCAAGTCGAGCCTGCTCAACCGCATCACCCGGGCCGGCGTTCTCGTTGAGAACTCCCTGTTCGCCACCCTTGACGCCACGGTGCGCAAGTCCACGACCGCCGACGGTCTGCTCTACACACTGACCGACACCGTCGGTTTCGTGCGCAACCTGCCCCACCAACTGGTCGAGGCGTTCCGGTCGACGCTCGAGGAGGTCGCCGACGCCGACGTCATCGTGCACGTCGTCGACGGCTCGCACCCTGACCCGGCAAGCCAGCTGTCTACCGTGCGCGAGGTCATCGCCGAGGTTGGTGCCCGCGAGATCCCCGAGGTCGTCGTCTTCAACAAGAGCGACCTGGTCAGCGAGGACGACCGGCTCGTGCTTCGTGGACTCTGGCCGAAGGGCATTTTTGTCTCGGCTCGCTCCGGCGAGGGCATCGAGGAACTGCTCGCGACCATCTCCAACCTGCTGCCGCGGCCGTCGATCGAGCTGGAGCTGCTGATCCCCTACGAGCGAGGCGACCTGATCGCGGTGCTGCACGAGCAGGGCACCGTGCTCGCCACCGAGTACGCGGAGACCGGCACCCAGGTCACGGCGCTCGTGACAGCGGAGATTCAGGCCCAGTTCGCGCCGTTCGCCGTGCGCCCGGCCGTCACCGGCTGACCCTCACCGACACATTCGGTCACAGAACTGTGGCGCCACTGGCGTGCTTGTTAGAGTCTTCTCAATCGTTGCCGCCGGCCTTCTGCCGGCGGCATGGAGCGACAGCCGAGCCCGGCACCCGCCCGCGAACACCCGCCTGGCTTGTCTGGCGGTCCGCGGCCGCCCGGCCCCAGTGCCTGCCA
This sequence comes from Actinomycetales bacterium, assembly GCA_038319305.1. Taxonomy (GTDB): domain Bacteria; phylum Actinomycetota; class Actinomycetes; order Actinomycetales; family Microbacteriaceae; genus Cryobacterium. Next base: position 843 of record JBBQDC010000052.1, read on the forward strand.
CTGGTAACTGTTGAATGAGGAGCAATGCCTAACACCTCGGACCCTGCTTGGGAGAACATCCCCTTCTCGTTCGAGGTGTATCCGCCCACATCGGATGCCGCCACCTCCGCGCTGCACGCCACCATCGAGCACCTTGCCGCGGCGGGCCCCGAGTTCATCTCGGTCACATACGGCGCGAACGGTTCCTCCCGGCGTTCCTCCCTGGAGGTGCTCACCCACATCCTGCGCACCGAAAGCGTGGACCCGCTGGCCCACCTGACCTGCGTCGGCTCGTCCAGTGCGGAAGCCAGTCAGTTGATCCGGGAGTTCCTGGACGCCGGGGTACGGAGCTTCCTGGCCCTGCGCGGGGACCCGCCCGCGGGCTCTCGGGAGGGGGAGGCCTTCCTCGGTGACCTGGGCAGCGCGGCGGAGCTGGTGCAGCTGATCCACCGGGTGCAGGCTGAGCGTGAGCCGTACCGGGAGGCCGTGATCCCCGGGCTTCCTGCCGCCCGCACGATCAAGCGGGAGCGAAAAAAGGTGCGCATCGCCGTGGCCGCGTTCCCGAACGGCCACCCGCGCTCCCGGTCAGACAGCCAGGACATCGATGCTCTGCTGGCCAAGCAGGCCGCCGGTGCCAACCTGGCGATCACCCAGCTGTTCTTTCACGCCGACCACTACCTCAGCTTCATTCAACGGGCCCGGGCCGCCGGGGTCGAATTTCCGATCCTGCCTGGGATCATGCCGGTCACCAGCCCGGCCCGGCTGCGCCGCATCCTCGAGCTGTCCGGCGAGGAACTTCCGTCCGAGCTGGCGATCGCGCTCGAGGTGGAGCCGACGAAATCGGGTCAGCGTGACATCGGCATCCGTCAGGCCACCGAGCTGGTCCGGGAACTCATCGCGGGCGGCGCCCCTGGGCTGCACCTCTACGCCTTCAACCAACACGAGACTGTTCTCGCCGTGCTCGAGGGCTGCGGCCTGCTCGCGCCCACTCCGACTTCCTCCACGCTATCTTCCTCTCACCCCGTCAAGGAGTACTCATGACCCTCTCATTCGCGTTCCCTGCATTCCCCGACGGCACCATCCTCGGCTACCCGCGCATCGGGCCGCGTCGACAGCTGAAGAAGGCCGTCGAGGCGTTCTGGGTAGGTTCGGTCACCGCCGCCGAGTTGGAAGCGACCGCGGCCTCGCTGCGTCAGACCACCCAGGAGCGCCTCGTGGAGCTCGGCCTGGGACGGGACGACTCCTCCATCCCTGGATCCTTCTCCTATTACGACCAGGTTCTGGATGCCCTGTGTACGGTGGGGGCCATCCCCTCCCGGTTCACGAACCTCCGCGACGCGGAGGGGCACATCGATCTGGCAGGCTACTTCACCCTCGCCCGCGGTGAGGGTGACCACCTGCCGCTCGAGATGACCAAGTGGTTCGACTCCAACTATCACTACCTGGTACCGGAAATCGGGCCCGAGACGGTGTTCGCCCTCTCCAGTGACCGCCTCGTGCGCGAGTTCGAGGAGGCAAAGGCAGCCGGTTTCCTGACCCGCCCCGTCATCGTCGGCCCGGTCACGTTCCTGCTGTTGAGCAAGCCCAGCGATGAGGCCCCCGCCGGATTCAGTCCGCTCGACCGCCTCGACGACCTGCTCCCGGTCTATGCGGCCCTGCTCCAGCGGCTCCGCGCCGCGGGAGCCGAGTGGGTGCAGCTCGACGAGCCTGCCCTGGTCAGTGAGAGCATCGACACCCCGCGAGCGGATGCCCTCGCCGCCGCGCGCTTTGCCTACACCACCCTCGGCGCCCTGGCCCAACGCCCTGCCCTCTTCGTCGCCGCCCCCTATGGCAGCCTCGATGACGCCCTGCCTGTGTTGGCGGCCACCGCGGTGGAAGCCATCGGGCTCGACCTGGTGCGCGGAACGGTGCCGACCGAGACGGCCGGCCTGGAGAAGACCACCCTGGTCGCCGGCGTCATTGACGGGCACAACATCTGGCGCGGAGACCTGGCCGCAGCCTTCGACACTGCCGCCGGCCTGGCCAGACTGTCGCCACGGGTCACGGTCTCCACCTCAACCTCGCTATTGCACGTGCCGCACGACGTCAACGACGAATCTGCCCTGAACGAGGATCTGCGCAGCTGGCTTGCCTTCGCCGACCAGAAGGTCGTTCAGGTGGCCACGCTCGCCCGGGGGCTGTCCGAGGGGCGGGCGGCAATCGAAGCCGACCTGGCCGCGGCCTCCGCGGCGCTGGACGCGCGCCGGGTTGCCCCCGGTGTAAGGGACGGTGCCGTGCGCGTGCGCGCCGATGCGCTCACCCGGGCTGACTTCACGCGCAGCGATTACGCGGCACGAGTGGCGGCGCAGGAGGCTGCGCTCGGACTGCCCTTCCTGCCGACGACCACGATCGGATCCTTCCCGCAGACCGGTGACATCCGTCGGGCTCGGGCTCGGTTTCTGAAGGGGGGTCTGAGCGCCGAGCAGTACAGGGACCTGATGCGGGCCGAGATCGGTCGTGTGGTGACCCTACAGGAAGAGATCGGCCTCGACGTGCTCGTGCACGGCGAGCCCGAGCGCAACGATATGGTGCAGTACTTCGCCGAGAACCTCGATGGTTTCGCGGTCACCGAGAACGGCTGGGTACAGTCCTACGGCAGCCGGTGCGTGCGACCCTCGATTCTCTGGGGCGACGTGTCCCGGCCGCGACCGATCACGGTCGAGTGGTCGGCCTACACCCAGGGGCTGACGCCCAAGCCCGTCAAGGGGATGCTGACCGGGCCGGTCACGATCCTCGCCTGGTCGTTCGTGCGAGATGATCAGCCGCTGGGCGAGACGGCGCGCCAGGTGGCCCTGGCGCTGCGCGATGAGATCGCCGACCTCGAGACGGCGGGTATTCAGATCGTTCAGGTCGACGAGCCCGCCCTGCGCGAACTCTTGCCGCTGAAAAAGAAGGACCAGGCCGACTACCTCGACTGGTCGGTGGGGTCTTTCCGTCTGGCCACGGCGGGTGCGGCCGTACAAACGCAGATCCACACTCACCTCTGCTACTCCGAATTCGGGGTGGTCATCGACGCGATCCGCAATCTGGATGCCGACGTGACCAGCATCGAGGCAGCACGGTCCCGCATGGAGGTGGTCGGGGACATCCAGGCCTACGGCTTCGACCACGGCATCGGCCCCGGGGTGTGGGACATCCACTCGCCGCGCGTGCCGAGCGTGGCCGAACTCACCGACCTGCTCGAGCGGGCAGTCCTGGCCATTCCGGCCGGCCAGATCTGGGTGAACCCGGACTGCGGTTTGAAGACCCGCGGTTACGCTGAAACGGTCGAATCCCTGCAGAACATGCTCGCCGCCACCCGCGCGGTGCGCGCCCGCCTGGCGGTCCCTGCCTAGCCTGCCTCAGCGCCTAAACCGACCGCAGTACCGCCACGACCTTGCCCAGGATCTCGGCGTGGTCGCCGACGATGGGTTCGAAGTTGGTGTTGCGGGGGAGTAGCCAGGTGTGGCCGTCGCGCTGGCGGAACACCTTCACGGTTGCCTCGTTGTCGAGCATCGCGGCAACGATTTCACCGTTTTCGGCGGTTTTCTGCTGCCTCACGACGACCCAGTCGCCGTCCATGATGGCTGCGTCGATCATGGATTCGCCGGACACTTTGAGCATGAACAGGTCGCCTTTGCCCACCAGTTGGCGGGGGAGCGGGAAGATCTCATCAATCTGCTGTTCGGCAGTGATGGGAATGCCCGCCGCGATGCGCCCGACGAGCGGAACCATGGCGGCATCGCCGACCTGCACTCCGGTGTGGAAACTCTCCGAGGTGCCGGCCGTCGCGTCTTCGGGCGACTGCGGAATCTCGATGAGCACCTCGAGGGCGCGGGGACGATTCGGGTCCCGGCGCAGATAGCCACTCAGTTCCAGCTGGTTGAGCTGGTGGGTGACGCTCGACAGTGACGACAGGCCAACCGCGTCGCCGATTTCGCGCATGCTCGGCGGATAACCGCGCTGGCTGACCGAGCGCTGGATGACGTCGAGAATGGCGAGCTGTTTCTCGCTCAGGCTCTTGCGTCGTCTGGTGCCGCCCTTGTCGCGGGGACCGCTGGTGTTTTGTGCCACGTTCGTCGCTCCTCGTTTCGATGGATGCGTGGGCGACGAGCAGCGAATGCCGCCGGTTCACGCGAATGTCGGGGGTGCCTGATTGAGTTTCAATCAACAATCGAAACTGTATCCGCGTCTGGCTCATAAAACAAACATGTATTCGAGTGGGTCGCAAGAAACTTTTCGGAAACTACCGAAAAGGGCTTGATTGTTCGAATAATCGAATATACATTCGGAACATAGGTTCGCATCCGGCTCTCCCATCCGAGAGTCGGATGCGTCTTCTCACAGGAGGTATGACATGAGCACTGCACTTGGACTGAGCGCCCCCATCGCAACCGGACGCACCCGGCTCCGACTCACCCGACGCGGGCGCGTCGTTTTCACTACCCTGGCTGCCGTTCCGCTCGTGGCCTCGGCCCTGGCCATCGCCCTCACCGGCGGCATTGCGGCCGCCGAAAGTTCGACCGTCGGTCGCGTGGCCACGGCCTTCGACTACGTCACGATTCAGTCCGGACAGTCGCTCTGGCAACTCGCCGAGACCATCGCGCCCACGTCCGATCCACGTGAGGTGATTGCCGAGATCGTGAACCTCAACCAACTGCCGTCCGACAGCGTGCAGCCCGGTCAGCGGTTGGCCCTGCCGAACGACCTCTGATCGCATTCAACGCTGAGGTGCCAGAGCTCCCCGGTAACATAGGAGAAGTGACCAGTCTCAACGATCTGCCTCTCCGCGATAATCTGCGCGGGCTGACCCCCTACGGGGCTCCTCAGCTACACGTGCCAGTGGCTCTGAACGTGAATGAGAACACCCACGGAATCCCGGCCGAGGTGGCGCAAGGCATCGTGTCGGCGTTGGCCGTGGCCGTCACGACAGTGAACCGGTACCCCGATCGGGAGTTCACCGAACTGCGCGATTCCCTGTCCCGGTATCTCGGCCACGGCCTCACCCGCCAGAATATCTGGGCCGCCAACGGTTCCAACGAGGTTCTTCAGCAGGTATTGCAGGCCTTCGGCGGCCCGGGGCGGTCCGTGCTCGGCTTCGCACCGACCTACTCCATGTACTCTCTGCTTGCCTCCGGCACCGGCACCCGCTGGATCGCGGGCGCACGCGACGCCGAATTTGAACTCTCCCCGGCGACAGCCGTCGAGTGGGTCGACCGGGTTGCCCCTGACCTCGTCTTCCTGTGCTCGCCGAACAACCCCACCGGCACCCCACTGTCCCTGGAGACGATCGCGGCCGTCTATAACGCGACCGACGGCATCGTCGTCGTCGACGAGGCCTACGCCGAATTCGGACCGCACGACGAGCCGAGCGCACTCACCCTGCTCCCCGGCCGGGAACGCCTGCTGGTGTCGCGCACCATGAGCAAGGCGTTCGCCTTCGCCGGCGCCCGCGTCGGCTATCTGGCGGCCGACCCGGCCGTGACGGATGCGCTCCGACTGGTGCGCCTGCCCTATCACCTGTCCGCGCTCACCCAGGCCGCCGCGGTCGCCGCGCTCGCCCACACCCCCGCGATGCTCGCCATGGTCGACGACATCCGCTCCCAGCGGGACCGCCTGGTGAGCGAGCTGGCCCGCCTCGGCTACTCGCCCCGACGCAGTTCGAGCAACTTCGTGCTGTTCGGCGGCGTCGAGGACCCGCGGGCCACCTTCGAGGCGCTGCTGGCGGAAGGAATCCTCGTGCGCGACGTCGGCATCCCCCGCCACCTGCGGGTCAGCGCCGGCACCGAGGCCGAGACCACGGCGTTCCTCGTCGCCCTCGAGGCGCTTGGGCGCCCGTGAACGGCTCGGGCCAATAAACTAGCCGCATGAGCTTCTCTTCAGCGACCACCTCGCCCCGTTTCGCCCACCTTCAGCGTGAGACGAGCGAGTCCAGCATCGACCTGTCGCTCAACCTCGACGGCACCGGTGAGTCCGACATCCAGACCTCGGTCCCGTTCTACGACCACCTGCTCACCGCGTTCGCGAAGCACTCGCTGACCGACCTGACCGTGCGTGCCCGCGGCGACATCGAGATCGACGTGCACCACACGGTCGAGGACGTCGGCATCCTGCTCGGCCAGGCGATCAAGCAGGCCCTCGGAGACAAATCCGGCATCTCCCGCTACGGCGACGCCCTCGTGCCGCTCGACGAGGCCCTCGTCCAGGCCGTCGTCGACATCTCCGGGCGCCCGTACCTGGTGCACCGGGGCGAACCGGCCGGGTTCGAATTCCACCTGATCGGCGGCCACTTCACCGGCTCCATGGTGCGCCACGTGTTCGAGGCCATCGCCTTCAACGCGGGCCTGACCGTGCACGTCACCGTGCAGGGCGGCCGCGACCCGCACCACATCGCCGAAGCCGAGTTCAAGGCCTTCGCCCGTGCGTTCCGCCAGGCGAAGGCGCTCGACCCGCTCGTGTCCGGCATCCCGTCCACCAAGGGTGCACTGTGACCAGCGTCGTCGTCTTCGACTACGGCACCGGGAACGTGCACTCCGCCGTCAAGGCCCTCGAACTCGCCGGGGCCGAGGTGACGCTGACCAGCGACCGCCGTCAGGCACTCGAGGCCGACGGCCTCGTCGTGCCCGGCGTCGGCGCGTTCAGCGCCGTCATGCAGGCCTTGAAGGCGGTGCACGGCGACGAGATCATCGACCGGCGGATCGCGGGCGGCCGTCCCGTGCTGGGCATCTGCGTGGGCATGCAGATCATGTTCGAGCACGGCGTCGAACGCGGCGTGGACACCGAGGGGCTGGGCGAATGGCCCGGCACCGTGACGCAGCTGCGGGCGCCGGTGCTGCCGCACATGGGCTGGGACACCGTCACGCCGGGGGAGGGCTCGACACTGTTCCGCGGCCTCGAGCAGGAGCGGTTCTACTTCGTGCACTCCTACGCCGCCCAGGACTGGACCCTCGACGTCATGCCGCCGTTCCCGAAGCCGATTCTGACCTGGTCCGAACACGGGCAGCCGTTCCTGGCCGCCATCGAGAACGGACCGCTCACCGCCACCCAGTTCCACCCGGAGAAATCCGGTGAGGCAGGCATCCGTCTGCTCCACAACTGGCTCGGCACGCTCAAGAACTAGCCCCGACGCTTCCCTGACTGACCTGGTCGCCGCGACCACTTTGAACCGAGGACACCCATGACTGTGAATACCCCTTCCCCCCGTCTCGTTCTGCTGCCCGCCGTGGATGTGGCCGACGGCAAGGCCGTTCGCCTGACCCAGGGCGAGGCCGGCACCGAGACGAACTACGGCGATCCCGTCGACGCGGCCCGCGACTGGGCCCGCCAGGGCGCCGAGTGGATCCACCTCGTCGACCTCGACGCGGCGTTCGGCCGCGGCAACAACACGGATGTCATCCGCACCGTGATCCGCGAGGTCACCGGGGTGAAGATCGAGCTCTCCGGCGGCATCCGCGACGACGCCTCGCTGGACGCGGCCCTGAACGCCGGCGTCAGCCGGATCAACCTGGGCACCGCGGCACTGGAGAACCCGGAGTGGGCGGCGCAGGTCATCGAGCGGCACGGGGACGCCGTCGCCGTCGGCCTCGACGTGCGCGGGACCACCCTCGCCGCCCGCGGCTGGACCAAGGAGGGCGGCGACCTCTGGCAGGTGCTCGCCCGCCTCGAAGAGGCCGGCTGCTCGCGCTACGTCGTCACCGACGTGACCAAGGACGGCACGCTGCAGGGCCCCAACATCGACCTGCTCCGCCAGGTGATGGAGCGCACCGACCGCCCGGTCGTCGCCTCCGGCGGCATCTCCAGCCTCGACGACCTCCGCGCGCTGCGCGAACTGGTGCCGCTCGGGCTCGAGGGCGCGATCGTCGGCAAGGCCCTCTACGCGGGGGCGTTCACCCTGGGCGAGGCGCTGGATGTCGCGGGCGCGTAACCTCGGCTCCACCGGCCTTCCCGGCGGCCCCGGCGGCGGCGGTGACTCCGCCGGGCAGCCGTGGGCGGGGCGACGGTTCGAGCCCAGCGTCCATTCCGACGACGACGGCCTCGCGCCCGAGCCGCTGCTGGAGGCCGTGCGCCTCTTCCAGGCTCGGGAGGCCGGCGAGGAGACGGTGGTCGACGCCATCCGTGGCTCCCGACTGCTCGTTCCCCTGGTGACGCAACTCGGCGAATCGGGCACCACCGCGGCAGGGCTCGTCGTCGACAAGACCCAAGAGCTGTCGATCATCACCGTGGCCGGGCCCGACGGTCGCACAGTACTTCCGGTGTTTACCTCGGTCGCCGCGATGGCAGCTTGGAATACGCAGGCCCGGCCGGTTCCGGCAGACGGCGTGCGCGTTGCACTGGCCGCGGCGCAGGAGAATACCGACCTGGTCGTGCTCGATCCGACCGCGCCCACCGAGTTCGTCGTGCGGCGTCCGGCCCTGTGGGCCATCGCCCAGTCTCTGCCGTGGACCCCGAGCTATTCCAGCCGGCAGGTCGCGGATGCCTTCGCCGAGTCCATCGCCACCGAGCTGAGCGTACTCGGGGTGGAGCTGACCTCCGGAGACCCTGCAGCCCGCCTCGCCGGACCGGAACTGGTCGTGCGCCTCGAACTCGTGGACGGACTGACCCGCACCGAACTCGACGCAACCCTCGCCCGGCTCGCTGCTCGCTGGTCATCGAGCGACGTCATCGCCACTCAGGTCGATTCCCTCACCGTGCAGCTGGTTTCCTCCGAGTAGGTGACCGGCGCGGAACGCCGCTGCCCGTGCGGTGGTCGATCTGTCAGCCGGATCGAGGAGGATGGTCGTATGAACGAGGTTCTGCATCGATTCACACCGGCGACCCGCGCCTGGTTCGCGCAGGCCTTTGCCGCCCCCACCGAGGCTCAGCTCGGCGCGTGGGACGCCATTTCCCGGGGCTCCCACGCGTTGGTCGTTGCCCCCACCGGGTCTGGCAAGACCCTCGCGGCCTTCCTGTGGGCCATCGACCGCCTGGCTCGTGATGCCGCTACTGCCCCGGATGCCTCGGCGCCGGCCACCGGACGCGCCGCCCCTCGCACCCGAGTGCTCTACATCTCTCCGCTCAAGGCCCTCGGTGTCGACGTCGAACGCAATCTGCGTGCCCCGCTGGTAGGAATCGGGCAGGCTGCCGAGCGCCTCGGATTCGCCGCACCCCAGGTGAGCGTCGGCGTGCGGTCGGGGGACACCCCGGTCGCCGAGCGCCGCAACCTGGTCAAGGCGCCGCCGGATATCCTCATCACCACGCCCGAATCGCTGTTTCTCATGCTCACGTCGGCGGCGCGGGAATCGTTACGCGACGTGGACACGGTCATTATCGACGAGGTGCACGCCGTCGCGGCCAGCAAGCGCGGCGCGCACCTGGCCGTCTCCCTGGAACGGCTCGACCAGCTGCTCGCCCGCCCGGCCCAACGCATCGGTCTCTCGGCGACTGTGCGGCCGGCCGCCGAGGTCGCCCGCTTCCTCGGCGGTGCTGCACCGGTGGAGATTGTCGCTCCAGTCTCGGCCAAACGATTCGACCTCAGCGTGGTCGTTCCCGTCGACGACATGAGCCAGGTCGGGCCGGCGCCGGTGCGGGAGGGGTCGACGGCCGCCGCAGCCCCGCAGACCGGTTCCATCTGGCCGCATGTGGAAGAGGCGATCGTCGGCCAGGTTCTGGCGCACACCTCCTCGATCGTGTTCGCGAACTCTCGCCGGCTGGCCGAACGGCTGACCGCTCGTTTCAACGAGATCTACGCCCAGCGGCTGGAGAACGAGCTGGAGTCCGTCCTGGCACAAGCCGGTGCGGCGGCGATCGGCCCGCCGGCCGCCCTCATGGGTGCCAGCGGTCAGAGCCCGGGGGCCGAGCCGCTGCTGGCCCGTGCCCACCACGGCTCCGTCAGCAAGGAGCAGCGCGCGCTGATCGAAGATGATCTGAAGGCCGGGCGGCTGCGCTGCGTGGTAGCCACGTCCAGCCTCGAGCTCGGCATCGACATGGGTGCCGTCGACCTGGTCGTGCAGGTGGAGTCGCCACCGTCCGTTGCCAGCGGGCTCCAACGGATCGGCCGGGCCGGGCACCAGGTGGGTGAAGTCTCGCGGGGCGTCATCTTTCCCAAGCATCGGGCCGATCTCATCCATGCGGCTGTCGCGGCCGAGCGCATGGCTGCCGGCCTGATCGAATCCCTGCAGGTGCCGTCCAACCCGCTCGACATCCTCGCCCAGCAGACCGTGGCGGCGACCGCCCTTGAGCCCATCCACGCGGAGGAGTGGTTCGACACCGTGCGCCGCAGCGCCCCCTTCCACTCCCTGCCGCGCTCCGCCTACGAGGCCACCCTCGATCTGCTCGCCGGCCGGTACCCCTCCGACCAGTTCGCGGAGCTGCGCCCGCGCATCGTCTGGGACCGGGAGACAGGCATTCTCACCGGGCGGCCGGGCGCCCAACGGCTTGCGGTGACCAGTGGCGGCACCATCCCCGACCGTGGCCTGTTCGGCGTTTTCATGGTCGGTGGGGACCAGGCCACCGGCCGCCGGGTGGGGGAGCTCGACGAGGAGATGGTCTACGAGTCCCGGGTCGGCGACGTCTTCGCCCTCGGCACGACGAGTTGGCGCATCCAGGAGATCACCCACGACCGCGTGCTCGTGCTGCCTGCCTTCGGCGAGCCCGGGCGGCTGCCGTTCTGGAAGGGTGACGGCCTCGGCAGGCCCGCCGAGCTCGGCGAAGCGATTGGCGCGTTCCTGCGCGAGGTTTCCGGGCTTCCCGACCTGGAGGCCAGGGTTCGCTGCCGGGCCGGCGGCCTCGACGAGCGGGCCGTGGACAACCTCCTGGCCTTCCTCGCCGAGCAGCGCGCCGCGACCGGCCAGGTGCCGACCGATCGCACCCTCGTCGTGGAGCGGTTCCGAGACGAACTCGGCGACTGGCGCGTGGTGCTGCACTCCCCGTTCGGACTGCAGGTCCACGCCCCCTGGGCCCTCGCAGTCGGGGCGCGGGTGCGCGAACGCTACGGGCTCGACGGAGCCTGCGTCGCCAGCGACGACGGCATCGTCGTGCGCATCCCCGACACCGAGTCGGACCCACCCGAAAGCTCCCTCTTCGTGTTCGACCCTGCCGAGCTTGAACAGTTGGTCACCGACGAGGTCGGCGGGTCGGCCCTGTTCGCCGCCCGATTCCGCGAGTGCGCCGCGCGGGCGCTGCTGCTCCCGCGCTACAACCCGGGCCGGCGGTCGCCGCTGTGGCAGCAGCGCCAGAAGGCCGCCCAGTTGCTCGACGTGGCCCGCACCTTCCCTACCTTCCCGATCATCCTCGAAACCGTGCGCGAATGCCTGCAGGACGTCTACGACCTGCCCGCACTTCTCGCTCTCACCCGCCGCATCGACAGTCGTGCCCTGCGCCTGGTTGAGACCCAGACGGATACCGCTAGTCCGTTCGCGAGCACCCTCCTCTTCGGCTATGTGGCCGCGTTCATGTACGAGGGAGATTCCCCTCTCGCCGAGCGCCGCGCCACCGCCCTCTCGCTCGATTCCAGCCTGCTGGCCGAGTTGCTCGGCCGGGTGGAGCTGCGGGAGCTGCTCGACCCGGCCGTGATCGAACAGACCGACCTGGAGCTGCAGCGGCTTTCCGTTGACCGGACGGCGCGGGGGACCGAGGGCATCGCCGACCTGCTCCGCGGCCTCGGACCGCTCACCACCGCGGAGGTGGCCGATCGCCTTGACCCCGCCGTGCCGCCGGCCGCCGCCGCGGGTCTACAGATTCTGGCCGACACCCGGCGCATCATCTCGGTGGCTTTCGCCGGGCAGCAGTGGTGGGCAGCCATCGAAGACGCCGCCCGGCTCCGGGACGCGCTCGGAGTTCCCCTGCCGCAGGGGGTCCCGGCCGCGTTCAGCGAACCGGTAACTGATCCGCTCGGCGATCTGGTCAGCCGTTACGCCCGCACCCACGGACCCTTCACGGTCACCGACGTGGCCGCGCGCTTCGGGCTCGGCCCGGCTGTGGCGCTCGTCGCCCTCCGACGGCTCGCCGGGGCCCGCCGCGTGCTGGAGGGCGAGTTCCGCCCGCACGGCACCGGCAGCGAATGGTGCGACGCCGAGGTGCTGCGCCGTCTACGTCGCCGCTCGCTGGCCGCGCTCCGGCACGAGGTCGAGCCGGTCGACCAGGTCACTCTGGGCCGGTTCCTGCCGGCCTGGCAACACGTGGGTGGGAGCCTGCGCGGGATCGACGGGGTTGCATCCGTGATCGAACAGTTGGAGGGGGCGCGCATCCCGGCATCGGCCTGGGAAACCCTCGTGCTGCCGTGCCGCATCGCCGACTACCGGCCGGGCATGCTCGACGAGCTCACCAACACGGGAGAGGTGCTCTGGGCCGGCGCCGGCACGCTGGCCGGCAACGACGGCTGGATCAGCCTGCACCTGCGCGACACAGCACCGCTCACCCTGCCGCTGCCTACCCCGCTCGAGACCACCGCGCTTCAACAGGAGATTCTGACAACGCTGGCCGGCGGCGGAGCCTTCTTCTTCCGCCAGCTCGCGGATGCCGTCGGCAGCCAGGACGACGCCGGCCTCGTCGCCGCCCTGTGGGACCTGGTCTGGGCGGGGTTGGTGGGCAACGACACCTTCGCCCCCGTGCGTGCATTGCTCTCCGGCGGCCGCGCGGCGCACAGCACCCGACGGGCCGCCCCGCGAGCCAGGCTGCACGCTGGGCGCATCCCTGCGCGCGGCACCCTGCCGTCCCGTACCGGGCCGCCGACAGTCTCCGGCCGCTGGTCGATCGTGCCGGTCGCCGACGACTCGCCCACCCGGCGAGCCCACGCCCTGGGCGAAACCCTGCTCGAGCGCTACGGCGTCGTGACTCGCGGCGCGGCAACGGGGGAGGGCGTGACCGGCGGCTTCGCCCTCGTATATCGCACCCTGAGCGGCTTCGAGGAGACGGGGCGGTGCCGTCGCGGCTACTTCATCGAGGGGCTCGGGGCCGCCCAGTTCGCCACGGCCGGCACGATCGACCGGCTGCGTGCGTCCGTCGCCGAGGTGAGGCATCCGGAGCCGGCCGCGATCACCCTCGCCGCCACCGACCCGGCCAACCCGTACGGTGCGGTGCTGCCCTGGCCGCCGCTGCCGGCAGGAACCGGGCACCGCCCCGGGCGGAAGGCCGGCGCGCTGGTCGTGCTCGTCGACGGGGCACTGGTGCTCTACGTCGAACGCGGCGGCAAGACCGTGCTCGCGTTCGACGGGGCAGCAGCGGCGAACGGGGAAGCGCCGACCGCACCGGATGCCGTCGTGACCGCCGCCGTCACCTCCCTCGCCCGAACGGTCACCGCCGGTCGGATTCAGAAGATCGGCATCGAGACCGTGAACGGCGTGTTCGTGATCGGCACCGCGGTGGGCACCGCCCTGCTGGCAGCCGGATTCGGCGTCACCCCGCGGGGAGTGAAACTACATGCCTGAGGGCGACACCGTCTACCGCACAGCGCAGAACCTCGACCGAGCCCTGCATGGCGCCCGGTTGACCCGCTGCGATGTGCGGGTGCCGGCGTTCGCCACCGTCGACCTGACCGGGCAAACCGTGCACGAGGTGGCCAGCCGCGGCAAACACCTGCTGATGCGCGTGGGGGAGGCCAGCATCCACTCCCACCTGAAGATGGAGGGATCGTGGCACCTCTACCGGCACGGGAGCGCGTGGCGCCGCCCCGCGTTCCAGGCGCGCATCGTGCTCGAGACGGCGGACTGGGTGGCCGTGGGCTTCGAACTCGGGCTGCTCGAGGTGGTGCCGCTCACGCAGGAGACCACCCTGCTGGACTACCTTGGGCCTGACCTGCTCGGCCCCGACTGGGATGCGGACGAAGCCGTGAGCCGTCTCGCATCCCGCCCCGACCGCCCCCTTGCGGTGGCGCTCGCCGACCAGGGCAACCTCGCCGGCCTCGGCAACGAATACGTGAACGAGCTGTGTTTCCTGCGCGGGGTGCTGCCGACCCGGTTGGTGGCCTCGGTGACGGATGTCCCCGGGCTCGTCGCTCTCGCTCACCGGCTGATCCTGGCCAACCGCGACCGCACCGAGCGGATCACGACCGGAAATTCCCGGCGGGGGATGCAGAGCTGGGTCTTCTCCCGCGCCGGCCAGGCCTGCCGGCGTTGCGGAACACCGATCGAGCGGGGCAGCCTTGGCCGCACCGTCCTCGAAGAGCGGGTCACCTACTGGTGCCCGCGCTGCCAGACCTGAGGTTAGGCAGCACCGCCGTACGGCAGAAACCCCCGCCGAGATCGACGAGGGTTTCTGCCGTACTAGTTCAGTTCAGTTCATTCCAGTGCAGTCATCACTACCGGCATGGTTTTCCGGGAACGGCCGGCTTGCCGGTGACCGCCGGCTTCCCCGTGACGGCCGGCTTTCCGGGTGCGACGCAGGCCGGCGGGAGTGTCTCCAGTAGTGTCACCCGGTCGAGGCTCACCGAGCCGGTGCCGGTGAAGCCGAAGCCGTACCCTTGCACATCGGTGAGGGTGAGTCCGTCATTCGGTGCCCCGACCGGCTGCTCCGCGGCGCGGGTGAGGTCGGCGAACGGCACCGTGACCTGGCGCCAGCCGGCCTTGTTGTCGACGAAGCTCGTCTCGAACCGCTCGGCGGTGTCGGCGGACTGAAAGACACGGATGTAGTCCAGGGTCAGCGACTGCGGGAACACGAGGTCCTCGCCGGGCGCTCCACCGAAGTTGCCGCCGACGGCCACGTTGGTGAGCAGGGAGAAGGGGTGGTCGTACACCCATTCGTTCGGTGCCACGTCGGCCGGGGTGGCCGAGTGGTACTGGATACCGTCCACGAACCAGTCGATGCGTTCCGGTGTCCACTCCACCTTGAACGTGTGCCAGTCCTCGGACACGGGGGTGTCGAAGGTGTACGTGTTGCCAAAGGAATTGCCTCCCGAGTAACCCGGTCCGTGGATGGTGCCGAAGATCTCGTTGGGCAGGCGTCCAACGGATTCCATCACGTCGATCTCACCCGTCTGGGGCCAGCCCTCCTCACGGAAGTCGTTGCCGAGCGTCCAGACGGCGGGCCAGATGCCGGAGCCCTCCGGCACCTGCACGCGGGACTCGATGCGGCCGTACTCGAACTCCTGCTTCTGCTCGCTGATGAGGCGGGCCGAGGAGTGCGTGCACGGTCCGTACCAGCAGGTGAGGTCTGTCGTGGCTGGGTCGATCTCGCGCGCGGTGATCACGAGGTTGCCGTTGCCGTCGAGGGCGGCGTTGTCGGTGCTGTCGGTGTAATACTGCAGCTCGTCGTTACCCCAGCCCCAGCCCCCGGTCTCGTAGGTCCAGTTGTCCGGGTTCGCCGGGGCCCCGGCGGGGCCCTCGAACTCGTCACTCCAGGTCTGCACCCACTCGGAGGGGCCCAGATCGGCGGCTTCGTTGTCGGCCACGGTCACGGTGACCTCGTCGCCGGCTCCCTCGCCGTTGTACCAGAACGAGAGGCCCTTATCGGCCGACCAGTCCTGGCCCGCAGCGAAGTCGCGCACGAGCTGCGCGTCACCGTCGTGGGACACGTCGAGGACGTTCTCGAAGACACCTGCTCCGGTGTAGCCGTTGCCGGCCGCCAACTCCCGAACGGAGAGATCGATGTCCCCCTCCGTGTTGAAGAGCCAGGGGTAGGACTCGAAGTCCTCGACCAGCTTCGGGTCTGTCGCGTCATCATCCTGGATGCTGACCGTCGCGCTGCTGACGAAGCCGAACTCCGCACCCACCGGGCTGGCGAGGGCGACGAGGAAAGTCTCGTCTACCTCGTGTTTCGCATTCTGCAGCGTCGGGACCGTGATAGTGGCCTCGCGCTCACCGGCCGGGATCGTGACGGTGCCGCTCTGCGCGATGAAGTCGCGGTCCAGCGTCGCCGGCAGGTCCTCCGTGGCGGTGCGGGCCTCGGATTCCTCGGTCTGGAACTCGACGGACACGTCCACGTCGGCGAGGCGGTTCAGCCGCACCGTCGCCGTGGCAGCTTCGCCTTCGGTGACCTCGTACCCGGCGCGGTCGAATCCGACCGTGAGGGGAATCTCCGCGGCCTGGCCGTAGAGCAGCACGTCGTCGTAGTAGAAGGTCTGCGTGCCGGGCGTGGCCAGGGCGCCGAAGGCGAACCCATGCATCTCGGTGAGACCGAGGCCGTCATTGGGCGCGTTGTTGTTGATGTTCTTCCGCGCGAAGTCGGCGAAGTCGAACTGCTGGAACTTCCAGCCGGTCCAGTTGTCGGTGTACTCGACGACGAAGCGCTCGGCGTCGTCGGTCGTGGAACCCGGGTTGCGGTTGTCCTCCAGGTCGAGGAAGAGGCGCGTGCCCGATCCGTTGCCGTGCATCCAGAAGCCGATTCCCTCGTAGGTGCTCCAATCCTGGGTGGTCCAGGCCGACGAGGTGTCGTTGGTGTAGTTGTTGAGAACGACACCGTAGGACTGCACGGAGAAGTCCACGGAAAGCGCGGTGTTACCTTCGACCGGCGGTTCGGCGGGCACGGGAATGGGCAGGGCGTCCGTGCTGGCGAAGCCAACCGTGCTCTGCGGGTCCTGGGCTGCGAACCAGCCGACCGGTACGGTTCCCGCCATACCGACCGGGAGAGGGGCCTCGAAATCCTCGACGACGAGGGTGCGGCCGGTGGGCGGGCCGACCGGTGCCGCGTCGTTGTCGAGGATGGTCAGGGTGGCGGTGCTGGGGGTTCCGAGCACGGCGCCGACCGGGTTGCTGAGCGTGACCGTGAGGGACTCACTCGGCTCCTCGACGACGTCGTCGGTCGTGGCAACGGGAATCGTCTGGGTCGTTTCGCCGGCCGCGAAGGTCAGGGTTCCGTTCGCCGCCGTGTAGTCGTCGGGGCCGGCGGTGTCGTCACTCGTGGCGTAATCGACCGTGATCGGGGTGGTGGGCGCGACGTTCAGACGCACCAGGGCGTTGCCGGTTCGGCCTTCGAGAACCTCGTACGTGCTCGCGGACAGGGTCGCGGTCGCCGCGACGTCCGCGGCCGAGTACAGCCCGATGTCGTCGGCGAGCACCGTGGCGGCGCCGCTGTTGGCGGGAAGGGCGTAGCCCCACATCGTGGTGAGGTTCAGACCATCGTTGGGTGCTCCGCCGGGCTGGAAGTCCGTGGCACGGGTGAAGGAGGCCCAGGGGATCTGGATCTCACGCCAGCCGGCCACGTCGTCGGTGATGGTGTAATCGAAGCGTTCCGAGCCGTCCGAATTGGCGCCGCCGTCGAAGATCTCGAACTGCAGCGAGGCTCCGTTGCCGGAGCCCTTGAGCCAGAAGCTCATGCCCTCGAAGCTGGTCCAGTCGCCGGCCGTGGCGAAGTTGTGGCCGACGCCGCCATAGGAACCGGCGGAGGTGATGTCGAAGCCGTAGCTGAGCACCGAGGTGGGGTCGGACTGGCCGGGGCGGGCGTCCGCCGAGCCGGGGGCGACATCGATGATGCCGAAGCCGGCACTGCCGTAGGCGAAGAAGCCCGTGGGTGTTCCGCCCTCGAAGTCGGCGAGCACCGAGGCGGAGGCCGCGGCGGCCGGAGCCACGGCGCCAAACGCTAACGGAAGGATCAGCGCGGGCACGACGACCGCACACGCGGCCGCTCGTGAGAGCGCTCTCATTTTAATGGACATGCCTTCTCCACCAGATTGGCAGCGGCCCCCATTGGCCACCTTGCCGACCGTCGCCAGTCAGCTGAGCGTAAGCCTAGCCATGAAAACAGCCGCCTGACAAAGAATCCATGGCGTTGCCGTGGCAGCGGTGCCCATCCCGAACCCGAAAAACCGCCCCCGAGTCGACAGAAAAGGTGGGTGCAGAGACGTCTGCAGCCCTCAAAGCTGTCGGTTCGACGGGCGGTTTGGTGGGTGGAACCTAGTTGACCGGGCCGGTGAACTTCTCGCCTGGACCCTGGCCGATCGCGTCGGGGATGGCCGAGGCCTCCCGGAACGCCAGCTGCAGCGACCGCAGGCCGTCGCGCAGGCTGCGCGCGTGCATGTCGGCGATATCGGGGGCGGCGGCGGTGATCAGGCCGGCGAGGGCCGTGATCAGCTTGCGTGCCTCGTCCAGGTCGGTCTGTTTCTCCGGGTCGTCGGCCAGACCCACCTTGACCGCGGCCGCGCTCATGAGGTGAACGGATGCCGTCGTGATGATCTCCACGGCCGGCACATCGGCGATATCGCGTGTTGCCTGGGCTGCATCCTGCTCGTTGCTGTTGCTCACTGCATTCCTCTGTTAGACTCGACCGGGCTCCGAGATGCAAGTCTCGGTACGAAAGTGGATAATCTCCCACCCGCGCATACCGCTTCATCAAGGTTACCGGGTAGTTTGCACTCCGCCTTCGCGGAGCCGGACTCCAACAGGAATTCGGTTCTCGAGGGTAGACAGGGTGTCGTCTGTGATGTTTGGGCAGCTACGTCCGGCAATCCAGACGCGATTTTTCCTCTCTTCGTCTCCGGGCGACATCCGTCACCTGGCTGTAGCCACGATGCATGAGAAGAGGAGAGACGCATCAGCGATCCCCGTACAAATGACCGTATTCGCGTCCCCGAAGTCCGTCTCGTTGGTCCCAACGGCGAGCAGGTCGGGGTTGTGGCCATCGATGTTGCGCTGCGCCTGGCACAG
>JBBQDC010000053.1:0-19329 GCA_038319305.1 Actinomycetales bacterium
CAGTAGCACTGCGGCCCTGCCCCGCGCCCCGACTGCCGCAATCCGGGGCATGCTGGACACAGGGCCGGCGAACGCGCCGGCGCGAGACGAGGTGGACGATGAATGGACGACCACGCGCGCGCACGGGCGCGGTCGGCATCCTGGCTCTTTGCGCGCTCCTGGTGCTCGGCGCGTGCACGGCGAACCCGCCGCAGCCTGCGGCAACCTCGACCCCGGCCCAGCCGATACCGTCTGCCTCCGCGGATTCCGGCGCCGACACAGCACCCGTGCAGCCGGTGAGCCCGCTCGACGACCCGGTCGTCATTGCCTCCGGGCTGGACGCCCCCTGGTCGATCCTGCGTCTACCGAACGACGGCACCCTGATCAGTGAACGCGACACGACTCTCGTGCGCGAGCTCCTGCCCGACGGCAGCCTGCGCGACGTAGGTAAGGTCACCGAGGCACGCCCGGGCGGGGAGGGTGGCCTGCTCGGCCTGGCCGCCCTGGCCGACCCGGCGGCGCCGGGTGGAACAGGGTGGGTCTACGCGTACTTCACGGCCACCGACGACAACCGGATCGTGCGGATGCCGCTCCTCGGCCAGGTCGGAAGCCACACCCTCGGCGCGTCCGAACCGGTGCTCGCCGGCATCCCGCGGGCAGGGAACCACAACGGCGGCCGACTCGGTTTCGGCCCGGACGGCCTGCTCTACGCCACGGCCGGCGACGCCGGCAACCCCGGTAACGCCCAGGACCTGGGCTCTCTCGGCGGCAAGATCCTGCGCATGACGCCGACCGGCGAAGTGCCTGACGACAACCCGTTCGGCACCCTTGTCTATTCCTATGGCCACCGTAATTCGCAGGGGATCGCCTGGGACTCGACCGGGCAGCTCTGGGCCAGCGAGTTTGGCCAGAACACCTGGGACGAGCTCAACCGCATCACCTCGGGCGGCAACTACGGCTGGCCGGTCGTGGAGGGCCAGGGGCAGGGCGCGGATTCCGACTACCTCAACCCGGAGCAGCAGTGGCCCACGAGTGAGGCCAGCCCGAGCGGGCTGGCCATCGTGAACGACACCATCTTCATGGCTGCCCTGCGCGGCGGGCGGCTCTGGCGTATCGCCCCCTCAACAGGCGAGGTCGACGACTGGTTTGTGAACAGCTTCGGTCGGCTGCGCGATGTGGTGTCGGGCCCGAATGGCACACTGTGGTTCGTGAGTAACAATACGGATGGCCGAGGCGCTCCCTCCCCCGGCGACGACCGGCTCTACCAGGTGAGCGTGGCCCCCTGATGGCCGACCTCAACCGCGTGCGGCACTGGGCAGACGCCCTGATCACCCTGCACCTTGACCCCACCTGGACCTTCGCGTTCGACAACGCGAAGAAACGGGCGGGGCTCTGCAACTTCACCGTGCGGCGCATCACCGTGTCCCGCTACCTGGCGGCGCGCTACGACGATGACGACGTGCACCAGATTCTGCTGCACGAGGTCGCGCACGCCCTGGCCGGACCACGCGCCGGGCACGGGCCGAAGTGGAAGCTGATCGCGCACAACCTCGGCTATGCCGGCAAGAGCACCCACGACGGCGAGATCGCCGACGAGCTCGCGCCGTGGGTCGGCACGTGTCCGTTCGGGCACGTGCACTATCGCTACCGACAGCCGACCCGGTCGTTCGCCTGCGGGCTGTGCGGGCGCGGATACGACAAGGCGTTCCTGATCGAGTGGACCCGGCGTGAGATCACCGCCGCGGCCCGCCGCCGGGCGGCCGCGGCATCCGGACTGTGACCTACTAGGTAACGCGAACCTCTTTCCAGAAGGCAACGTAGTTGCTGTAGTCCCGGCCAACCCGGTCGAACGAGACCGCGGGCGGGGTCGGGTAGCTGAACGCGCGGTCCTGCAACAGGGTCTCGCCATCCTTCACGCTGAAGTACTGGCACTCGCCCTTCCAGGAGCAGGTGTACTGCGTGGGGCTCTTGACGAGAAATTCGGTCTTCACGCTCGCCGGCGGGAAGTACCAGTTGCCCTCGATGTTGAGGAGGTCAGCCTGAGGTGCTTCGGCGACGACGGTGCCGTTGAGTACTGCCTTCATGAGAGGTTCTCCTTCAGTGAGGGATGCAGCGGTACGACCTCCACGGGCCGTGCTGGGTGCAACCTCAGGCCGGAAAGCCGAATTCCCGCAGTCGGGAGATTCCCGGGTAAGGCATGGCGGCATCCGTCGCCGGCACCCCGACCAGGGTACGCGCCGCGGCCTGCACCGCGGCCTGCACTTCGGCCGCTCGCCCCGCGGCCACGAGCACCTGGGCGGTTTCGCACGCCGTGACCAGGTGCCGCACGGCCTGCTTGAGGCCCACGAAACCGGCGGCGGCCGCGGCCGCTTCCGGCGAGCAATGGTCAATGCCGCGGGCCGAGAGAGCGTCGATCACGGCGCCGGCCGCGAGAAAGTCCTCCACCGCAAAGCGGCTGCTGCCGTCGACTCTACGCTCGCCCACTCCGATCACGGCAACGGCGAACCGGTCGCCCTTCTCCGCCTGCCGGGCGAGAACCCAGTCGGCCACGCTCGCGCAGTTCGCGAGGTTCGCCGCGATGACCTGGTGGTCGTGCAGCGCAGTCGGCGGCGCGGCCTCGGAGCCCGGCGACGGCAGCGCGTCGGCGAGGATGATCACGTCGGCCGCCGCGGCCAAAGCCTGGAATCCGGCCAGGCCGACGTCGAAACGAACCTGGTACTTCTGCTGGGGGGCTGCCTTGTTCACGCCCCAAGGGTAGCGGTGCGGCTACCGGGCGTCGAAGCGGGCGAGCGCGTCGGCGTCCGTGGCGTGGGTCATCGCGCTGCGCGCGGTGTCCAGAGCGGAAACCGGGTCAGCCTCGGCGGTGGCCAGGCCCAGCTTGCGTTCGGCCTCGGCGAGACGCGTTCGGGCGGCGGCACCTACGCGTCCGGGGTGCGCGGTGATGAAATCGCGGGTCACGGTGATCTGGCTACGCGCGGCCAGGAGCGCACCGGCCAGCGCGCCGCGGGCATTGTCGAGCCGCAACTGGCGGTTGCGGGCCTCGGAACGGATGATGTCCAGACCGTCCATCGCCTGCCGCAGCCGGGCCTGATCGGCGGCGGGATCGCTCAGTCGCGACGGATGCCGCAGCTCACCCACCACCCGATCGGCCTCAGCGACGACGCGGTTGAGTTCGCCGCGCGCCGTGGTCTCCTCGTGGGCGTCGCGCAGGGCGCGCACCTCCGCCAGCTCGATGTCTGCCGCGTCGAGAGCGCGCACCAGGGCGGCGAACCCGACGTGCAGCTGGTCTTCGCCCTGCTCGATCGCGTCAAGGAGCGTTCCGGCGCGGTGCAGGGCCTGCTCGGCCGCGAGCAACTGGTCACCCACAGGGTCGGTGGCTTCGCGGGCGAGCCTGGCTGTCGCGGCATCCGCGGCCCGGCGGGCGTCGTCGAGGGCCGTTTCGGCGCGTGGGACGTTGCCGCTGATCGGGGCCAGGGCAGGCGCGGCATACGTGCTGTTGAGTCGGGAGAGGCTGGCCGTGCCGGCCGCGACCCGGTCGGCGACCCGGTCGAGGCGGCGACTGAGCTTCTCGAGCAGCAGCGGGGCATCCCGTTCGACGCCGCGCCGGGAGTCGAAAACGCGGGTCTGGGCACCGAGGCGTGTCACGGCCTCGTCGGCGCGCGCGATGATCTGCTCGGTCCAGCGACGGCGCTCCCCATCGGTGTCGGGCACGCTGTCGTCGAGTTTCTGCTGTAACAGGAACGCGTCGCGCACCTGTCGCCGTGAGGCGTCGAGCGCGGCGGCGAACTCGCCGGTGGCGTTCTCACCGAATTGCGCGACCGCGAAGCCGAGTTCGTCGGTGGCAGCCTCGATCAGGTCGTCCGCGCGCACCAGGGCGACCTGGGCCGCGCGGGTTCGCTCCGCGGCCAAGGTCTGGTCGGCCTGGGTGCGCGCCCGGGCGCGGCGCCGAAGCGCCATCACGATCACCACAGCGACCACTGCCACCGCGCCGAAAACGACGACCGAAGGCACCCACCAGAACTCGCCAGTCATGTGCCCAGCCTACCGAACGGATGCGCCCCGCCCGGCGCCGCTCAAGGCAGGGCCTCCTCGAAAATCGCCGATCCCGCCCGTAATCGCTGCCCACCCTGGCCGCGGCCGGAGCCCGTGCCGCCGCCGGAGCGCTACTCCCGGCGCATCTGACGCCGGATCACCTCGAAGTCGTGCCGCGAGATCTCCAGCAGCCCCCGGCGCAACTGGTAACCCCAGTCGGAGTTGCTGCGGGTGAATTCGAGAACAGACAGAAGGGGGCGGATCGAGGCCGCGACGGCATCCGGTTCGTAGTCGATGTGGCGTCGCCAGGGGCGATACGAACTCGGGGCGGCGGACGCCCCCTGGTGCACGATTCCGGGGGCGATGCGCCCGATCGCGGTGAACTCGCGCAGGGCGTCGCCGTCGATGTGCGTCTTCGGGGAGTAATAGACCACCCCGTCGGACTCGCCCATCTGTTCGAGCGCCGCCCGGGCCCCGTGGCTGGCCTGCACGAGCCCCACCGCCACGGCGCGCAGCACGTGTTCACGCGAGGCAACGCCCAGCCAGTATCGAATTGCCACCCTCTCAGTTGTACTGCATGCCTCAGCACCACAGACTGGGGTCATGCGTGTTCTTCTGAAAGAGATCCTCGATTGCTCTCCCGATGCCGCCTGGCGCGCGCTGCGGAGTCCCGCCGTGTTCCGCGAGGTGAGTTCGCCTGTGGTGAGCGTCGAATCGCTCGAGACGGATGGTTTCCCCACCATCTGGGAGCCAGGTGAGCATCCGGTCAGCCTGACCGCGCTCGGTCTGGTGCCGATGGGCGACCAGGTGATCCGTCTGACCATGGCGACCACGCGGAAGGACGGAGTGCGCATCCTGCGTGACACCGGCCGAGGCGTGTCGGGGCCGCTTGCCTCGGTCACGCTCTGGGACCACCGGATGGCCGTGGCACCTGACCCGGCCGGCACCGGCAAGACGCTCTTCCGCGACCAGCTGATCTTCCGCACCGGCGCGCTCACCCTGGCCAGCTGGCCGGTATTCTGGGCGCTCTGGCAGTGGCGGCTGCACCAGCTCAAGCGCCTCGCGCCGAACTGGAGCCTCGACCTGGGTGTGGACGAGCCCGTCACGGCCGACGACGCCGCAGCCGCCGAGTCCCGCGAATCCGGGGGGACCTCGTGAGCACCACCCTCGGAGCCCTGCAGGTCGCCGACTGGCGGCGGCGCGTGTTCGGGCTGTACGCAGGCGTACGCCAGCTCAGCGCCCACGACCCGTCCGCCGGCCACGAACTGTGGCGCAGTGGGCGGGACGACCTGTTCGGCGGGCATTCGGCGTCACCGTTGATGCCCGACGACCGGGCCGGCTTCACCGGGCTGCCGGTTGCCGCCTACGACCCGGACTGGCGGTTCGAGGCCGAGGTGCACCGATCGGAGCATCCGGTACGCATCTCGGTCGACACCGGCACCGATGGGAAGGTGCCGTTCGACCTCGTCGGCACTGTGCGGCTGCCCTACCTCGGGCCGATCGACCTGTGGCGGCTCTCCACGTACGGCGGCGGCCTGTTCCTGCCGCTACGCGACGGTCTGGCCGGCAAGCCCGGCGGAACCTACGGCGGCGGCCGCTACCTTCTCGACACGGTCAAGGGTGCCGACCTGGGTGCCGGGGCCGACGACGACAGCATCATCCTTGACTTCAACTTCGCCTACAACCCGTCCTGCGCGTACGACCCGATGTGGGCCTGCCCGCTGCCTCAGGCCGCAAACACCGTGGCCGCGGAGGTGCCCGTGGGTGAGCTGGCTCCCGGCGAGGAACGCCACACCTCGGCTCCCGCCGGGCGGTCCTTCGACCCGGAGACTTGACAGCATCCGCTAGGATGGAACCTTGCGAGTGCGTAGTTGCGCTCGCTGCGTCGTAGAACGCCCTCTTCTTATTGCGGCAGCCCACCAAGGCTGGCCCGATTTTTCGAATCAAACCTTCTTACGGCGAACGGATGTGCCCCTCGGCACCTTCGCCATGTGAATCCTCTGAGGCTCCGAGTTGCCGCCCGCGCGGAACGGATGCCTGGGGAATCTGATGCCCGAAAGGCACCACTTTGTCTGAAACTTCCTTTAGCGCGCTCGGCGTGCCTGCCCCTCTCGTTGCCATCCTGACCGAGCAGGGCATCGACAGCCCGTTCCCGATCCAGGTGGACACGCTGCCCGACACCCTGAACGGCCGCGATGTGCTCGGCCGCGGCAAGACCGGCTCCGGCAAGACCCTTGCGTTCGCACTGCCCATGGTGTCGCGCCTCGGCGGAAAACTCGCTGGCGGGCGCCGTCGTCCGGGTCGCCCGCTCGGCCTCATCCTCGCCCCGACCCGCGAGCTGGCGACGCAGATCACCAACGCGCTCACGCCGCTGGCCGAGGCCTACGGCCTCAACACCACCACGATCTTCGGTGGCGTCTCGCAGGGCCGTCAGGTCTCCGCACTCAAGGCCGGCGTCGACATCGTCGTGGCCTGCCCCGGCCGGCTCGAAGACCTCATGAAGCAGGGCTTCGTCAGCCTGGACGCCGTCGAGATCACCGTGCTCGACGAGGCCGACCACATGGCCGACCTGGGCTTCCTGCCCGTCGTCACGCGCATCCTGGACAAGACCCCCACCAACGGCCAGCGCCTGCTGTTCTCGGCCACGCTCGACAACGGCGTGGACAAGATCGTGCGCCGCTTCCTGCACAACGAGGTCATGCACTCGGTCGACGAGGCCAACAGCCACGTGTCCGCGATGACCCACCACGTGTTCGAGATCGACGGCGTCGAGTCGAAGAAGGCGCTCGTCGAGAAGCTCGCGAGCGGTTCCGGCCGCCGCATCCTTTTCATGCGCACCAAGCACCAGGCCAAGAAGCTCGCCAAGTCGCTCACCGACGCCGGGATTCCCTCCGTCGACCTGCACGGCAACCTCTCGCAGGTGGCGCGTGACCGCAACCTCGCCGCGTTCAGCACCGGCGATGTGAAAGTGCTCGTCGCAACGGATGTCGCGGCCCGCGGCGTGCACGTCGACGACATCGAGCTCGTCATCCACGTCGACCCGCCGGCCGAGCACAAGGCGTACCTGCACCGTTCGGGCCGTACCGCCCGGGCCGGCAGCGCCGGTGACGTCGTGACCCTGGTGCTCCCCGAACAGCGCCGCGACACCGACGCTCTGCTGCGCAAGGCCGCCATCAAGGTGACCCCGCAGCGCGTGACCGCGGCCTCCCCCGCCGTGGACACCCTCGTCGGCGACGTCGCCGCCTACGTCAAGCCGCTCCCCCGCGTGGAGCAGCCGCACGGCCAGTCCCAGGGTGGCCGTTCACAGGGCGCCAACGCCCAGCGCAAGCGCGTCAACCGTGACGAGCGCGACTCCGGCGCCCGCGCCGGCGCAGTTCGCGGCAACCGTGGCCACCGCAGCAACGACGACGTGGCGTCCTCCGGCGGAGCACGCCAGGAGCGCTCGGGCCGCGCCGCGGCGAACGGTCGCAGCCAGGGATCGGGCAACGCTCAGGGCCGTCCGGCCCAGGGCCGTCCGGCCCAGAATGGTCGCTCCGGCGGCCTCCAGGTCGGCGGCCTCGTGCGCGGCGCCGGTGCCACCGGCGGCGCTCGTCGCTCGGCCCCGCGCCGCGCGCAGGGCTAATCGCTCGACACCATCTGCTTTCTTGTTTCAATGTGAAACGGGCCGGCCTCTGAGGAGGCCGGCCCGTTTTGCGTTGCGGGGGTCTGATCGGCGGGGGTCTGATCGGCGAGTGTCATTCGGAGCCGCGCAGCTGAGCTAGTCTCGGGTCATGGTCACCACAGCAGTCATTCGTCCCGTCACAGAAGCGGATGCCGACAGCCTCGGCCGCGTGCATGCCACCTGCTGGCACGAAACCTACGACCAGTTGCTCAGCGAGGCCGCCCTCGAGCAGCTGCAGCCCGCACGCTTGGCCGCAATGTGGCGTCGGTTCAGCGCCCAGGGACCGAACCACCGCCAGGTCGCGGCCCTCGTCGACGGCGAGATCGTCGGATTCGCCGGCAGCGGGCCGTCCCGCGACGACGACAAGCCGTCACCGATGGAGCTCTACTTCATCTACCTGCTCGACGCCTTCCACGGAACCGGCATCGGCCAGCAGCTCTTCGACGCGGTCGTCGACCAGGGCCCGTCCTACCTGTGGGTTGCCGAAAACAACCCCCGCGCGCACTCGTTCTACAAGCGCAACGGCTACGCCCCCGACGGGCGCGATCAGGATCAGGAAGTGCTCGGCGAGCAGCTGCACGAGGTGCGCCTGGTGCGGCCGCGCTCGCTCGCTCGCCGGCTGTCACTCGTCACGTCCGACTAGCAGCGACTGGCAGCGACGGCTAGCTAGCGCAGCTGGCCGACCGAGGCAAGCGCCATGCGCAGCAGCGCCCCACGCCCACCCTCCATTTCGGCTGCCACCGCGTCGGAGGCAGCCTCCTTCGGGGTCATCCAGGTGAGTTCGAGGGCATCTTGGCGCGGGTCGCAGGTTCCGGTGACGGGAACGACGTAGGCCATCGAGACGGCGTGCTGGCGGTCATCCGTGAATGCTGTAATGCCCGGCATCGGGAAGTATTCGGCCACCGTGAACGGTACCGGGCTCATCGGCAGTTGCGGGAACGCCATCGGACCGAGGTCCTTCTCGAGGTGGCGGAACAAAGCATCGCGCAGGGTCTCGCCGTAGAGCACGCGGCCGGAGACGAGCATCCGGGTCATCTCGCCGGTCGACCGGGCGCGCAGAAGCACGCCGACCTCGACAACCTGGCCGAGGCCGTCGACGCGCACAGGCACCGCCTCGATGTAGAGGATGGGCAGTCGGCGGCGAACTTCTGCCAGCTCGACGTCGCTCAGCCAGCCTGGGTTGGTGTGGGGCGGCCCCGCGCCCTCGGCGCCAGGCGTCCAGTCCGGATCGGGGTCAGGGGTGCGCACGCTCATGAAGCCATTCTGTCTTACCGCGCGCACGGATGCGCCTTGGGCGCCGATCCCGCTGTCTTCCCGCTTCGCCGGGAGTGGAAGGATTGACCCGTCGGCGTTTCCCGGTGTCGACCTCGACCAGGAGGACCACGATGAGCCAGAACGACAGCAATCACCCCGGCGACGACTCCACCGCACGCAGAGACCCCGCCGACAGCGGCACCGGCACCCCCGCCGCGCGCACCGAGCCCATCGACCCGGATGCCGTGCTGTGGAGCGCGTCGGCCCCCGATCGCGCCGGGCGACCGCTGCTGCTCATCCTGCACGGCTACGGTTCGCACGAGGGAGACCTCTTCGCGCTGGCGCCACACCTGCCGTTGCATCCCGTGATTGCCGCGCTGCGCGCCCCGCTCTCGGCCGGCCCAGGGTGGGCCTGGTTCCCGATCGGTGCCGCCGGCGCCACGGTCAACCCCGGCTCGCCGAGCGCCGATGCCCTGACGGCGGCCGCCTCCGGGGTGCTCGGGTGGCTGGACAGCCTGCCCGAGCAGCCCTCGTCCGTCGGATTGCTCGGATTCTCGCAGGGTGGGGCGATGGCGCTGCAGCTGCTGCGGCAGGCACCGGACCGGTTTGCGTTCGCGGTGCAGCTGTCCGGTTTCGTGGGGCGCAGTGAGCACCCCGGTGACGAGCGGCTGCTCGAGCGGCGCCTGCCGGTCTTCTGGGGCCGCGGCACGGCCGACCCGGTCATCCCGCAGGATGCCGTCGACCGCACCCAGGCCTGGCTACCCGAGCACTCCACGCTCACCGAGCGCATCTACGAGGGCATGGGCCATTCCATCTCGCAGACCGAACTCGGCGAGATCGTCACGTTTCTGAGCGCGCAGTACGATCCGCTGAACTCATAAGCGCACACCGGGCGCCACGGCATCCGTCGCCCCGAACCAATTCGGCGGGTCGCCAGAGCTGCTAGCGGCCGCGACCGGCCTTCTCGTTCTGGGCTGCCTGGCGAGCGACGTGGGCGATCTTGCGGGCACGCTCGGCGTCGCGGTCCTTGACGCGGATCTGCTCCTCGCGCACCTCATACTGGGTCGCACGCTCGGTCACCAGCCACGCCGGCGGCTGCTGCAGCAGGGCCTGGATCTCGGCGGACGTGAGCGGCTCCGTCACGGCACCGCGCACGAGGCCGGAGATCGAGACGCCGAGCTTGGCGGCGACGACCTGCTTGGGGTGCGGACCGTTCGCCCGCAATTCGACCAACCAGGCTGGCGGGTTCGCTTCGAGCGCGGCCAGCTCGGTGCGCGACACAGGCGCGTTCTGGAATTCTTGCGGGGCTGCTTCGAGCAGAATCCCAAGCTTCTGGGCCGCCGTGGCGGGCTTCATGGTCTGGGTCTTCTTCTCGCTCATCAGTCAAGCGTATAGCCTGAGAGCACCCACATAGCCTGAGAGACCACCGTTCCCCACGGATCGACGTTCTGAGTGCCATCACGAGAAAGGATGCCGGTGACCTTTTCCATTGCCTTCGTCGCCGGTGTGACCCCTACCAAGTGGACCCGCACCTGGGCCGATCGACGCCCGGACCAGCCACTCGAGGTTTTTCGCACAGACCCGTCCGACCAGGACGCCGTGCTGCGTGACGGCCGCGCCCAGGTCAGCCTGGTGCGCCTGCCCGTCGATGATACCGATCTCAGCCTGATCGCCCTGTACCGTGAGATCCCCGTGGTCGTCGCCGCCAAAGACCATTTCATCGGCGACGCCGACAGCGTGCTGGTGGCCGACCTGGCCGACGAGCACCTGCTGCAGGACCCTGACGACGTGCCCGAGTGGCGCCTCGTGGCCACCGAGGTCAGAGACGGCACCCGCCGCCCGCTGCCGGCAATGCGCGACCTCGATGACGCGATGGCGCAGGTCGCGGCCGGGGTCGGCATCCTGATCGTCCCTCACTCGATCGCCCGCCTGTACGGCCGCAAGGATGTCGTCTCCCGCCCGGTCGAGGATGTCGCCGAGAGCCAGGTTTCCCTGGCCTGGCTGACCAGCGAGACCACAGAAGATGTCGAGGAGTTCATCGGTATCGTGCGCGGACGCACGAAGGACAGCTCACGGGTCGACTCGCCGCCTGCCGGCACCGACAAAGTCAAGAAAGAGAAGAAGACCGACAAGGCCAAGGCGGCGGCGAAGGCCGTGCGGGTCGCGGCGGCGAAGTCCAAGCCGACCGTGGCGAAAAAGGCCACCAGCGCCCCCGGCCGCACCCGCAACACCCCCAGTCCCCGGGCGGGCAAGCGCCGCGGGGGCCGGTAGTCCGTCCGTGTCGCACCCCCTACGGTGGGTCTTGGTGCCCCTGATGAGAGCTTGGTCGGCGGCCGTGACGCGCGACTACGACGGCATCCCGCGGCCCCGGGACACCCCTCAGGCGCATTCCCCGGGAACGGACAGCGACCGCGTGCTCCTGTTCGGCAGCGGCCCGGCCGTGGGCTGGGGCGTTCTCAGCCACGATGTGGCCCTGCCGGGATCCCTGGCGCGGGCGCTGACGACTCGAACCGGGCGGGGCACGGATGTCGACGTCATCCCTAACCCGCTGGTCACCATTCGCACGTCTCAAGCCGAACTCGACGGGCTGGGGCTCTGGCGCTATGACGCGGTTGTCGTGAGCATCGGCACGACCGACGCCGTCACCCTCCTGTCGCCCCTGGTCTGGCAGCGCGAGCTGTCGGCACTGCTCGACCGGATCCGACTCGAGTCCTCGCTCACCACCAGGATCTTCGTGCTCGGCGTGCAGCCGATCCGGTCCATCACGGCCTTCGACTCCGGGCTGGGCGGTGTGGCCGAGAAACACGCCCGCAGGCTCAACGAGGCCAGCGCGGCCATCTGCGCGGTGCAGGACCGGAGCTATTTCGTGCCGATGGCCGCACACCTCTCCTCGACGCCGGGCCGGGTGCGCACGGCCGCGCACTACGCGCAGTGGGCCGATCTCCTCGCCGACGAGATGGCACCAGCGCTCGACGCCGGGTACCTCGGGACCGGGCGAGAAACCATCGAGGTTCGCGCGGAAGCGCGCGACGCCGAGCAGCTCTCGCCTAACCTCCGCCGCGCGGTCGACCGCCTGGGCAGCCTCGATGTCGACACGGAGGTGCGCTGCAGCCAGCTCGTCGCCTTGGCCAGAAGCACCTATGGCACCCGCTCGGCCGCCCTCACCTTCATCGACGGCGACCGGCTCTGGGACATGGTCAGCCTGGGCTTCACGCCCAGCGCCTACCTGTTGGCCGGTTCCATCACCACGCTCGCCGTGAGCGGGGCTGGAGCTTTCGTGGTCGCCGACGCACTCCTGGACGGCCGGTTCACCGCACGTCCCTCCGTGCCGGGTCAGCAGCAGACCCGCTTCTATGCGGGTTTCCCGATCGAGGCCGACTCCGGCGAGCGCATCGGCGTTCTGTGCGTGTTCGACCCGGAGCCCCGGGGCACCGGCGAGGTTGACACCGTGCTGCTGCGGGAGCTCGCACTGCTGATCCAGGCCGAGCTCGGCCGAAGTCAGCAGTAGGCAGCGCCGCCCTGACGGCGACAGGTCAGACCGGCGCGACCGGCTGCCGCAGAACGGTTTTCAGCGTCGCGGGCGCGGCGCGGCGCGGATCACCCAGGTAGACCTCGTGATGTCGGCCATTCCCCCGCAGACCGTGCTCGGCCAGAAACTCCCCGTGCAGGCGCGCAAGCACCGGCGCCTCGTCGCCGTAGGGCCCGAGGTGCAGCACCTGCGCCGAAAGCCCCTCCTCGAGGGTCTCCACCCGCACCCCGGCCAGCGCGGGCAGCTTCTTCTTCACGAGCGCCCCGGCGATGGCCTCGGCGATGACGGCATCCGTCACCCAGTCGGGCTGGCCGATCAGCAGCGTCCACTTCCACTCCGCCTTCGCGCCGGCCCGGAAGACGGATGCGTCATCGGCGTACCAGAGGCCCTCAAGCGGGGCCACGACCATTTCCCGGCCGAGCGCCCGCTTGCACGCGAACTTGATGGCATACGCCACGGCGTAGAGAGCCTCGACGGCCTCGACGTAGGCAGCCGAGGTGTTCGGGTCGCCAGCCCCCTCGAGGGCGATGAACCGCTGGGCCGGAACCTCGATCAGCTCCCACTCTCGGTTCGACGGCCCGTAGAGCGGTGGATGCACTCGTTTCACGTCCCAGGGACCAGCCCCGACGGGTGCAGTGTTGCGCGGCGCGCGGAGCTTTCCGGTGCGCCGGTCGGTGCGGAACGGAACGGCGTCACTCATGGGCACTCTGCATGGGAATCACTGACTTCTGCTAACGGGAACTGATGGACGCGAACTTGCGGATGCACAGCGGAACGAACACGACCAGCATGACCGTGATGCCGATCAGCACCGTGGCGATTGGGTTCTGCATGGTCCAGATGTCGGGCACCGGGGCTGTGCCCTCGTTGCCGAACAGTTCCCGCGCCGCCTGCACCAGCGACGATACCGGGTTCCACTCCGCGAAGACGCGCAGCGGGGTGGGCAGGGTGTCGCTGGGCACGAAGGCGTTCGAGATGAAGGTCAGCGGGAAGAGGATCACGAACGACGCATTATTGATCACCTCGGGGGTCTTCACGCTCATGCCGAGCAGCGCCATCACCCAGCTGAACGAATAGCTGAACAGCAACAGCAGCCCCACACCGGCGAAGAATTCCGGCACCGATGAGTTCACCCGCCAGCCCACGAGCAGCCCGGTCAGCATCATGATCACCATGGAGATCGTATTGAGCACCAGATCACTGTTGGTGCGCCCGATCAGCACGGCGGAGGAGCTCATGGGCAGGCTGCGGAAGCGGTCAATGATGCCTTCCTTGAGATCCTGAGCCATGGCGGAGCCGGAGAAGGTCGACCCGAACACGACGGTCTGGGCGAAGATTCCGGCCATCAGGAACTGCACGTAGTCGGTGCCCTGCACGGAGATCGCGCCCGCGTAGACCTGGCTGAACAGCAGCACGAACATGATCGGCTGGATCACCGCGAAGACGAGAAGGTCAGGTGAGCGCTTGATCTTGATCAGGTTGCGCTTGGTGACGGTCCAGCCGTCGGAGTACCAGAGGGAGAGCGGGTTCCAGGTAGGCAAGGTGGCAGCGACGCTCATTTCGCTTTCTCCAATTCCACGTCGTCCACCGTGTCGGCGGCCCTGTCGGCCTTGTGGCCGGTGAGTTTGAGGAATACGTCGTCGAGCGTGGGTCGGCGCATGCCGGCGTCGTGCAACCGGATGTCCGCGGCGCCCAGGGCCGCGAGCACCTGCTGCAGTGCTCTCGGTCCGTCGATCACCGCGACCTCGAGGCCGCGGCCGTCGCTGGTGATGGCCGGCTCCCCCGCGCCGTACCGGGCGAGGATCTCCCGGGCCGCCGCGCCGTCGCCGGACTCGACTAAGGCAACCTCGAGCCGGTGGCCGCCGATCTGGGCCTTGAGCTGGTCGGAGGTGCCTTCGGCGATCACCCGACCGTCATCGATCACCACGATGTCGTCCGCGAGCTGGTCGGCCTCCTCAAGGTACTGGGTGGTGAGCAGCACGGTGGTGCCGTCGGCGACGAGTCGCTTGATCACCGCCCAGAGTGCGATCCGGCTTCGCGGGTCCAGCCCTGTGGTGGGCTCGTCGAGAAACAGCACCTTCGGGTTGATCACCAGGGCGCCGGCCAGGTCGATCCGGCGGCGCATGCCGCCGGAAAAACCCTTGACCGGGCGGTTGCCGGCCGCGGTCAGCTCGAAGAGGTCGATCAGCTGCTGGGCCCGGCGCCGGGATTCGGCACCACCCAGGTGATAGAGCCGGCCGACCATCTCCAGGTTCTCGAACCCGGTCAGGTTCTCATCGACGGCCGCGTACTGACCCGAGACGCCGATGATGCGTCGCACGCCCTTGGGGTCGGCGACGACGTCGATCCCGTCGACGAAGGCGGTGCCGGAGTCCGGCCGGATGAGCGTGGTCAGCATCTTGACGACGGTCGTCTTTCCCGCACCGTTCGGGCCGAGCAGCGCTTTGACGGTTCCGCGGGGCACGGACAGGTCCAGCCCGGCGAGCGCGTGCACGGGGCCGGACTTCGACCGGTAGACCTTGGTCAGGCCGGCGGCTTCAATGATGCTCATGGGACATCCCTGCCTGTCGAGGAGAAAAATGAACGGAACCACGAAGTCAACATTTTATTGAGCCTCGGCGGCCCGGACAACCACCGTGCTCGATCGCGCTCGGGGGAGCGTCTGACTATGGTGTGCTCATGGATCAGGCGCGGTAGGAGAGGATCGTGTACTGGCCGCTGGTGACGAGGCTCCCGGTGCTCCAGAGGACCCCCGGCCAAGCCGTGCGCTCCCGGGTTGGTCTCTACCTGGTCGGGGCTTCCAGCCTGCTGCTCTGAATGGGATCGCTGGCCGCGCTCGACGCGGAGCGGTCGGCCACCGGCTCGAACATCACCACCCTGGGCGATTCCGTCTGGTGGGCGTTCGTGACCGTGACGGCCGTAAGTTACGGTGGCTACTTCCCGGTGACCGGAACCGGCCGGCTCGTGGCCGTCGGGCTCATGCTGGGCGGGGTCATCCTCGTCGCGGTGGTCACGGCGACCCTGGCGTCCTGGATCATCGAGCGCATCGCCGCCCTCGGCCGGCAGAGCTGACCTGCGCGACATCTCCTGCCTCAGCTACCCCAGCCGCACGAGTTGCCGCAGGTCGTCGCCCGGCAGTTCGTCGGCGACGGCCGAGACCGTGAGGGAGCGCAGGAGCACGCCGCCGCCGATGGTCGTGAGAAAGGCCGTGTCAGCCGCGTCGCGGCCCGTGGCGATGCGCACCAGAGACTGCCGAGGTGCCAGCCTGGTCGCGTCGACCACCTGCCAGGCGTTGTCGACGAAGGCCTCGGCCACGGCGTGGAAGTCCATCGGGGCCAGGCCCGGAGCGTAGACAGAGACCAGTCGGGCCGGAACATCGCGCGCCCGCAACAGCGCCACAACCAGATGCGCGTAGTCCCGGCAGACGCCCCGACGGGCCAGGAGGGTGCGCACCGCTCCGTCGGTCGGCAGGCTGGAGCCCGGCACGTAGCTCAGTTGCTGTCCCACCCAGGAACTCACACCGTTCAAGAGATCGGTCCCCTCGAGGCCGGCGAATTCGGCGTGGGCAGTCGGTCCGAGGCTGTCGGACTCGCAGTATCGGCTGGGACGCAGGTACCGCACCAGGTCGATGTCCTCGGCTGTTCGCGGATGCGCCCGGCCGACCAGGTCAGCGCGGTACTCCACGTCGACCGGTCCGGCCGCGACCTCGGCCAGGTGCAGACGGGTGCCGTGCTCGTCGGTGATTTCCCGCACCGGCACGGCGGCGCCGCCCTGCACGACGGTGAGGACCTCCACCGGGTCGACGCCCACCACGTCGTCGGCGTCAACAGGGTCGGCGGCCACGGCGATCGACAGAACGAGGCGTGCCGGCGCCAGAGCTTCCATCTGGAGGTGCGCAGATATGGTGCGTTTCATGACTCGATCCTGACACGCGCGGTGCGCGCCAGCCAGAGCTACTGGTGCGGCACCCGGGCCGGGGCCACACTGTGCCCATGCTGGGTGAACTGAACGACCAGGAAATCGACGGCGTGCTGCACGACGGAGTGATCGGCCGCATCGGCTGCCACGTGGCCGGCCAGACCTACATTGTGCCGGTCTCCTACGCCTACGACGGAGAACACGTCTATGGCCATTCAGGCACCGGGCGCAAGGTGTCGATGATGCGGGTGAACCCGTCGGTCTGCTTCGAAGTCGAGCACGTCGATGATCTGGGCAACTGGAAAACCGTGATCGCCTGGGGCACCTTCGAGGAGCTGACCGGCACGGATGCCGCGGCGAGCCGGCAGATTCTGCTCACCCGGTTCATCCCGCTGCTCGGCAGCGCCAGCGCCGCGTCCAGCGCGACCGCCGTGCCCCGTCTCGGGCCCGACGGCACTCCGATTCCCTCCAGGCCGTTGCCCGAATCGATGCCTGCCCCGGCACCCGTCCCGAAACCGGGGCCGGTGCGCGCACACGTCTCGCTCCCGCATACCGCGAACCACACCGCTGAAGGCTCCGCCGGTTCGGGTCAGGAAGCGGTGCTCTACCGCATCCGTCTGACCCGGAAGACCGGCCGGTTCGAACGCAACTGAACGGCTGCCTCCGCTCTGCGGGGCTAGCCGGCGGCGAGGATGTCGACGACGAAGACGATCGTGTCGGTACCCGCGATGCCCGCGGCAGGCTGGCCTTCCGCGCCGTAGCCGAGTTCCGGCGGGATCACGATCATGACCTGAGAACCGACCGTCTGGCCGACGAGACCCTGTGAAAAACCGGGAACGACGGCGGCCAGGGAGAGCGGGGTCGGACCGCTCTTGCCCCAAGTCTGGTCGAAGACCTCACCGGTGGACCAGACGACGCCCGAGTAGTGCATGACCACGGTGTTCGCTTCGGAGACCGTGGCGCCATCGCCCTTCTTGAGAACGGCGCTCTTCAGCTCGGTCGGAGCGTCGGCTTCCGGGATCGTCACGGTCGGGGCGCCGTCCTTGGCCAGCGCGACGGTCGGGAGGCCGTCTTCCGGCTTCTGGTCCTCGCCGTTCGCGCGGGGGGGAATTTCGTTCTTGACGTCAATGACGAAGATGATGTTGTCCTTGGGCGAGACCTTGAGCTCTTCATTGCCCTGATCGCCGAACGCGTCAGCCGGGGGCGCCACGACCGCGACGCGCGATCCGTAGGTCGCGCACGCGACCCCCTTCATGAGCGCCGGGAACACGCTGGAATCTTTGGCCAGGGTGATGGGCGCACCCAGGTCATCTCCGAAGCCGCCGGCGTTCATCTTCTCGCCCGTGTTCGCGTTGTACACGGAAAACCCCAGCTCGACGATGTCATCGGTCTTGACGGCGTTGCCCTTGCCCTCGGTGACGACAGAGACCTCGGTGGCCTCCGCAGTCAGCGGCGACTCGAACTTCACGGTGGGCTCCGCGTTGGCCTTGCCGGTGACCTTGACGGCCTCCGACGCCTTCCCGGAGTCGGCACAGCCGATCCCCGCCGCGCCGGTTTCGTCGGAGGGAGACGCGCCGCACCCGGCGAGGGCGAAAACGGAAACCGTGGCAATGGTGATGAGGGCAGGAAGTTTACGCACGCTGATCTTTCTGTTCGACAGTGAGGTTTTCAAGTGACCTATTCCACAGGATTCGACGGGCATCTGAGTCGATGGGCATCCGTTCAGGTCTTCGTCAGTATGCCCGAACGAGATCAATGCCGCCTGAGTTTTGGCAGACACCCCGTCGGCCGGCTGGGACACCCCCGGCTCAGAGGCCCTCGGCGATCGCGGCCGTGGCAACAAGCCACGCTTCGCGGGTGCGCGGCGCGAGCGCGTCGTAGTTCAGTGATCCCCCGGCCACGAGGGCCGGGTCGTACGGCACGTCAACGACGGTGCGGGTGAGCTGGCTGAAGTGGTCGTGCAGCCGGTGGGACAGCTGTCGATCGGCCGTCTTGGCCGGGGATGCCAGGATCGTGACCGCCTGCGCGACCTTGTCGGCGTGACCCTTCTGGCGCAGACCGTCCAGCAGCGAGGCCGCGCCATACGCGGTGTCCTCGCGGATGGTGGAGACGACGACGAGCTGGTCGGCCGCGTCGACGGCCGCCTCCCAGTTGGACGCCCGCATGTTGTTGCCGGTGTCGATGATCA
Organism: Actinomycetales bacterium; assembly: GCA_038319305.1. Taxonomy (GTDB): domain Bacteria; phylum Actinomycetota; class Actinomycetes; order Actinomycetales; family Microbacteriaceae; genus Cryobacterium. Next base: position 18,562 of record JBBQDC010000053.1, read on the forward strand.
GTACGCGGTAGAACCGGCTGAGCGCGGCGTGCAGTTTGCCGAAGGCCACGTCGTCGATGCTGGCCGCGCCGGCCGGGTCGAGGTCGGAGGCAAGGGCATCGAACCGGGCGTAGCCCTGGTTTCGCACGTAGTTGTCGAGGTCACCCACGCGCGCGGAGCTCGAGTAGGCGAAGTTATCGAGGTCGCGGAGCAGGTCGACCGCGGTGTTGGTGTGGGAGGCGGTCTGCGCCCGCACCCCGAGTGTGCCCATGGTCTCGTTGTTGTCCCAGGCGAGGGTGTAGCCGCCGCGATGGATGCCGAAGGTCGCGGCGATGAGCAGGGTGGCCGTGGTCTTGTGCGCGCCGCCCTTCGGGTTGAGCACGACGATGGTGCGCGGGCCGATCAGGCTGCGCTGCACTGAGGCGACCGCAGCGCGGTGCGACATTTCCTCGGCGCCGGGGGACGGGGAGACGAGGCCGCCGGTGAGTCGCCGAACCGTGCCCTGCCAGCCGAGGAGGGCAGGCCCGGCCACGAGCGGCGGACGGGAATTCATGAAGTCGGCGAGGTTCGGGCCACCGCCGTCGAGCCCGGTGGGGGCGACCCTGGCGTCGTCCGTCGCGGTTGCCGACGGTGTCAGAGTGGTCGGCGAGGTGTTGGTGTGGGAGGCGGTCTGCGCCCGCACCCCGAGTGTGCCCATGGTCTCGTTGTTGTCCCAGGCGAGGGTGTAGCCGCCGCGATGGATGCCGAAGGTCGCGGCGATGAGCAGGGTGGCCGTGGTCTTGTGCGCGC
>JBBQDC010000054.1:0-19235 GCA_038319305.1 Actinomycetales bacterium
ATCATTACCTTTCCGATCGAGCCGGAGGGACGCGGTCACCGAGAGCTGGCCGCGGACATCTCATTGTGTGTGCCCAACATAATGGCGCCGGCAGCCAAAGCTATAGAACCGAATGATTGTTTTTTCGGCGAGTTGCGGGGCTGGCCGATGTCGGTCAGGGCGTGCGTGATGCCGGTGGAGTCCTCGAGCTCCTACAGCGCCCCAAACGAGGCGTTCCGTCGCCGAGTGGCGATCAGGAACGGCGTGCCGGGGCACGGCACCCGGTCGTAGTCGTCCAGCGGATGCCGCCGGCTTGGCGCACTCGTGGTGCCGAGCCGCGGGGTGCCGGCAAGCGCACCCAGCCACCAGGCGAAATGGGCCTCGCGGCCGGTCACGAATCCGGGAGCGGCGATGAAACCCGCACCGATCATCAGGGTCCCAGGAGCCGTGTCCGCGGCCGGGGCAGCGTCGCCCAGGGCTGGAACGACGAGCCGTTCGACGAGCGCATCCAGTTCGGCCTCGCGCAACGGTCCCGCGGCGGCGATCTGGTCGCGCCAGCCCTCGAGGGCGCGGAAGACGCGGGCGAAGATGTCACTGACCCGGGCGACGCACGAGGTCAGGGTGACCGGTACGGCATCCGCCAGGTCAGGCGTCGTCGACGGCTGCATAGAGCGGCCTTCCCCGTTCGGTTCTCGATTTTGCCGCCATCAGCCACTCGCCGAGCTCCAGCACCTGGCCGGCGACCAGGGTACGTGCCCGCGCGCCGTCGCCGCGGGCGATGGCGTCCGCGGTCTGACCGTTCGTCTCGGCGACCTGACGCCGAACCTGCGGGTCGCCCAGGGCGAGCAGCAGGAGGGGCCCGAATTCCGCCTGCAAACGGATGTGCTCGCCCACGAGCCGCGGGGACTGGCTCAGCACCGCGAGCTCGAGGAGAAACCCGCCGGCCGTGACCCGGGCGCCCGCAGCCCCGCTCCCCGGCGTGGTGGACAGCCACGCGCGGAGCCGGTCGGCGTCGGCGGGGGAGGCGCGCAGTGCGGCGCGTTCGGCGCAGCCCTCGATGATCGTGGAGACAAACACGGTGAGGTCAGACAGCTCCACCTGGGCGAGGTCGCGGAGCCGGGCCTGCGGCAGCGTTTCGTGCCGGGCATCCGTTTTGATCACGAAGCTGCCGCCCTCGCGCCCGCGCCGGGTCTCGACCAGCCCGGCGTCGCGCAGCATGACGAGAGCCTCGCGCACGGTGATCAGGGCGACTCCGAAGCGGCGCGCCAGCTCCTGTTCGCTCGGCAGGCGCTCGCCCAGGGTGAGCACGCCGAGGATGATGGCATCGGTGAGGCGCCGCGCGACCTGTTCGGCGCGCCCGGCCTGGGCGAGCTGCGCGAAGATCGCTTCCCGGGCACCGGGTCGCAGCTGGGGCTCCATGGGCCCAATCTATCCGACCGGCGTCAGGGCGACGGAGCCAATCATCCGCTATAGGATCGATTCACAGCGACCACAGGCAGAGCCCCGTGGTCCGAGTCGACGGGGACAGAGGATACGTCGTGCCGCAGGTCAGAAACGCACCGCCGCTACCGGCCCTGCGCGCCGCCGCCGCCCCTGTGCTCAATCTCGATCTCACTCGTGTTCCGCCGACTCCCGAAGGACTCTCGTGACCGCCGCAGCCCGCCCTACCCCGCTCGTGCCCAGCCCGCTCGTCGACACCGTGTTCGACCTCGACGCCCTGCTCGAACCCGAGGAGATCATCTGGGCCCGTGCGGCCCGCGCCTTCGCGACCAATCGCATCCTGCCGACCATCGAGGACGACTTCGAGGAGAAGCACTTCCGAGCCGAACTCATCCCCGAACTCGGGGCGGCCGGATTCCTCGGCATGCACCTCACCGGCTACGGCTGCGCCGGCGCCGGCGCGGTGAGCTACGGGCTGGTCTGCCTCGAGCTGGAGGCCGCGGACAGCGGCTGGCGTACCTTCGTCTCGGTACAAGGTTCGCTGGCGATGTCGGCCATCCACAAGTACGGCACCGAGGAGCAGAAGCGGCACTGGCTGCCGGGAATGGCCGCCGGCAGGCTCGTGGGCTGTTTCGCGTTGACCGAACCGACCGGTGGCAGCGACCCGGCTGCGATGACGACCACCGCCACCCGGGATGCCGACGGCTGGGTGATCCAGGGTGTCAAGCGCTGGATCGGCCTCGCCAGCATCGCCGACGTCGCCATCGTCTGGGCGCAAACGGATTCCGGGGTGCGCGGCTTCCTGGTCCCGACCGAGAGCACGGGATTCACCGCCACTCCCATCGGCAACAAGCTCTCGATGCGCGCGTCGATCCAATGTGACGTGCACCTGGACGCCGTGCGGGTGCCGGCCGATGCGATCCTGCCGGGCGCCGCGGGGCTGTCCGGGCCGTTCGACTGCCTCAACGAGGCGCGCTTCGGCATCGTCTGGGGAGCGATGGGTGCTGCCCGCAGCTGCCTCGACGCGGCCATCCTGCGCTCGAAGACCCGCGAGGTGTTCGGCAAGCCGATCGGGGCCACCCAGCTGATCCAGGCCAAGCTCGCCGACATGCTCGTGGAATACGAGAAGGGGGTGCTCCTGGCCCTGCATCTCGGCCGGCTCAAGGAGCGTGGCACGCTGACCCCAGCCCAAATCAGCATCGGTAAGCTCAACAGCGTGCGTGAGGCGATCCAGATCGCCCGCGAGGCCCGCGTCATCCTCGGCGGTGACGGCATCACCAGCGAATTCCCGGTGATGCGGCACCTGGCGAACCTGGAATCGGTGCGCACCTACGAGGGCACCGACGAAATTCACCAGCTCGTGCTCGGCCGGGCCCTGACCGGACTGAACGCGTTCTCCTGAGGCCGTGATGTGACATAGTGACAAGAAGGTTGATGGGTCCAGCAGACCAATCGACGGGGGAGAGGCACAGTGGCGGTGACGGGTGGCCAGACGGTGTTTGCGAACCTGCGTGCGCGCATCCTGTCGGGGGAGCTGCCTGCCAGGGCCACGCTGCGGGAAACGGCGCTCGCCGAGGAACTCGGCGTCAGCCGCACCCCGGTGCGCGAGGCGCTGCGCCGGCTTGACGAGGCCGGGCTGGTGGAGTTCGTGCCGAACCGGGGTGCCACTGTCGTGGAATGGTCTTCCGAGCAGATCCGCGAGACGTATTTTCTGCGTGCTGCCCTGGAGAGCCGCGCGGCGGGGCTCGCGGCGGCCCGCATCGAGCCGGCCGACCTCGACCGGCTGGCCATCCTGATCGAGGCCATGGAGGAGTTCGTCTGCGCGACCGACGCCCCGGGCCTCGACCGCCTGGGCGTGCTCAATGCCGAATTCCACCGCATCATCGTGGCCGCGTCGGGCGTGCCGCAGCTGATGGTTCTGGCGGGGTCCGTCGGCCGAGCCCCGATGATGGTCTCGCGCTTCCGCCGCGACGCCGCCTCCTTTCGGGCCGGCAGCAACCACCACCACCGGGACATCCTCACGGCGCTTCGGTCGGGCGACGTTCTCTGGGCCGAGGTCGCCATGCGTTCGCATATCCTCGCCGCGCGCAACGCGGTAGCCGCAGGCCCGCTGTCGGGGCCCGCGCCGGTCTAGCCGCGCCGGTCAGCCGCGGGTGGCGCGAGCGGCCTCGAGCAGGCGGCGGGTGTACGGATGCTGCGGGGAGTCGACGATCTCGGCCGCCGAGCCCTGCTCGACGACCCGTCCGGCCTCCACCACCGCCACCCGGTCGCAGGTGGCTGCCGCACCACCGAGGTCCCCGGAGGCCACGATGATCGACAGCCCGAACTCCTGGCGGAACCTGAGGCAGAGCTGCAACGCAGACGTCTCGCCGACTGCATTGGGTGCGCGCGGGGGGTCGTCGAGGATCAGGATGTCCGGGTGGAAGCAAACGGCGGCCGTGACGGTCACCTGGAGCAGCGCGGTGGGATCGAGCTGGGCCGAAACCAGCAGCGACGTCGCCCGGGGATCGGGCAGCCCGACCTGATCGAGGAGTTCCACGGCCCGCCGGGCGGCAACCGATCGGGACAGGCCCTGCCTCCGACGCAGGGTACGGGCGAGCTGGCGGCCGATGGCAAGGTCAGGCGCCAGGCCCAACGGCGCGGCCGGGGAAATGAGGGACAGCTTCGTGTCGCGCAGCCGTTTGAGGGTGCTCCGCGATGCGCCGACGAGCTCCCGTCCGTCGACCAGGATGGAGCCGGCCGTGATCATCGCCGTCTCGGGCAACCGGCCCGCAATGGCCAGCGCGATTTCTCGTGTCCCGGAACCGGCGACCCCAACCAGGCCGATGACCTCGCCCCGCGCGACCGAGAGGGAAATGCCGGTGGCCAGCACCGAGGCATCCGTGCGGGTCTTCCCGGTAATCTGCAGTCCGCGCACGTCGAGCAGGGCCGTGGCGCGGAAGCCGTTGGACGGAACAGGTTCGTCTTCGGTGGGCGTTGGGGCGACCCGGGCGACGGAGGTGGTGGGTTCGCCGATGGGATCCCAGGAGGAACGGAATGCCTTCATGAATCCTCCTTCCGTTCCAAATGCCGCCAGGTTGATTTTACTGTATACAATCTGCTCGGATATTGGCTGTCAGAGCGGTGCATTTAACAGAGTTGAACCCTGGATTGGGGGCACTTTGCATACAACTGTGGTGACTTGTCGTGGAAACATTCCGGCAATATCGGGCCGCTACGCTCCCACCATGGTTGACCTTTTCATGGGCTATGGCGCGAACGCAGCACTGCGGGCCGAACGGGGCGTGCCCAGCGCCTGGGATGAAATGTTCCCCGATCTCACCTCGCTCACGCCGCTGGAGGCGAGGGCTGCCTACAAGGACGTCTTCGCCGCCCTCGCTAAAATGACGCAGGAGGAGCTGCGCGGCCGAACGGATGCGCTCGCGAGCTCCTACCTTGCCCAAGGCGTCACGTTCGACTTCGCCGGCGAGGAGCGGCCCTTCCCGCTCGACGCCGTGCCGCGCGTGATCGAGCAGGATGAGTGGGTCACGGTCGAGTCCGGAATCAAGCAGCGGGTGCGCGCCCTCGAGGCGTTCCTCGCCGACATTTACGGGCCGCAGGCGGCCGTGCACGACGGGGTGATCCCGGCAGGACTGATCAGCTCGTCGAACCACTTCCACCGTCAGGCTGCCGGTATCGTCTCGGCGAACAATGTGCGCATCCAGGTGTCCGGGATCGACCTGATCCGCGACGAGGTCGGTGCGTGGCGGGTGCTGGAGGACAACGTGCGCGTGCCCAGCGGGGTCAGCTACGTGATCTCCAACCGGCGTGTGATGGCACAGACGCTGCCGGAACTGTTCGTGTCGATGCGGGTGCGCCCGGTCGGCGACTATCCGAACAAGCTGCTGCAGGCGCTGCGCGCGTCTGCCCCGGCCAGCGTGGACGACCCGAATGTCGTGGTGCTGACGCCGGGGGTCTTCAACTCCGCCTATTTCGAGCACACCCTGCTTGCCCGTCTGATGGGCGTCGAGCTCGTCGAGGGGCGTGACCTGTTTTGCTCCGGCGGGCGGGTCTGGATGCGCACCACCGCCGGCCCCACACGCGTCGACGTGATCTACCGCCGGGTTGACGACGAATTTCTCGACCCGCTGCAGTTCCGGGCCGACTCGCAGCTCGGCTCACCCGGAATCATGATGGCCGCGCGCCTCGGGAACGTCACGATCGCCAATGCGGTCGGCAACGGGGTCGCCGACGACAAGCTCGTCTACACCTACCTGCCCGAGCTGATCCGCTACTACCTGGGTGAGGATGCGATCATCCCCAACGTCGATACCTGGCGCCTGGAAGACCCGCTCGCGCTCGAAGAGGTTCTCGACCGGCTCGATGAGCTCGTGGTCAAACCCGTCGACGGGTCAGGAGGGAAGGGTCTCGTGGTGGGGCCGGCCGCATCTGCCGCCGAGCTGGAGACGCTGCGCACGCAGCTGCTCAAGGACCCTCGAGGCTGGATCGCCCAGCCGGTCGTGCAGCTGTCGACCATCCCCACCCTGGTCGACGAGGGTATGCGCCCGCGGCACGCCGACCTGCGGCCGTTCGCCGTGAACGATGGCAGCGAGGTCTGGGTGCTTCCGGGCGGCCTGACCCGGGTGGCACTGCCCGAGGGTGAGCTCGTCGTCAACTCCAGCCAGGGCGGCGGGTCGAAGGACACCTGGGTCATCGGCACGGAGCCCGACTTCTTCTCCGAATCGTCGCCGCGCACCATCCAGGGTCTGGTGGCCGACCAGGCCGCCAACACCCGTTCCGCCGGCGTCGCCCACGCGGTGGACCACTCGCCGCAGGACAAACCGTTCGGCGACAACACGGAACAACAACAACAACAGCAGCAGGCGTCGGCGGCGCCCGCCGGGATGAGGAGGGTCGGGGAATGTTGAGCCGCATCGCAGAAAGCCTGTTCTGGATCGGTCGGTACATCGAGCGCAGCGATGGCACCGCGCGCATTCTCGACGTGCACCTCCAGCTGCTGTTGGAAGACCCCTGGATCGAGGAGAGCCTCGCCTGCCAGTCGCTGATGCACCTGATGGGCAGTGCCGCCCCCGACGGCCGGCTGCTGACCCGCAAGGACGTGCTCGCCACGCTGGCCGTGGACCGCCAGCATCCGGCCTCGATCGCCTATTCGGTCAAGGCGGCGCGGGAGAACGCCCGCCGGGCGCGGGAGATCGTGCCCACCGAGCTGTGGGAGTGCCTGAACACGACGAGCGCACGGATGCCGCGCAAGGTCGCAAGCGAGAAGACGCACGATTTCTTCGGCTGGGTTCGGGAGCGCTCCGCGCTCGCGGTAGGCATCGTCGAGTCCGGCGTCAGCCGTGACGAGGCGTGGCACTTCTTCAACCTGGGCCGCAGCCTGGAGCAGGCGGACATGACCGCGCGGCTGCTGGCCACCCGGTCGCTGACCGAGACGAGCGGGCCCTCCTGGACCACGATCCTGCGCTCCTGCGGGGCCTACGAGTCCTACCTGCGCACCTACCGCGGCGTACCCTCCGCCCGCAACGCAGCCGAATTCCTGCTGCTGGACCGGCTGTTCCCGCGGTCGGTGGTCTTCTCCATCTCGCGGGCGGAGCAGTGCCTGCGCGAGATGGAACCGCGCACCGACCGCGTCGGCGTGACCGACCAGGCGCAACGGGTGCTGGGCCAGATCCGCAGCCAGCTGGAATACCGGCCGATCATGGACATCCTGAACGACCTGTCGAATCAGATGGACAGCGTGCAGGAGGCCACCAGCACGGCCTCCGAGGCCATCGGTGACCGCTACTTCCCGACCAGCGCCGTTCCCACCTGGACGGGGGAGGCATCGTGAACCGATTGCGCATCCGCCATGTGACCGGCTATCGGTATCAGGGCGAAGTCGGCGCGTCGTACAACGAGGCACGGATGCTGCCGGTCAGCTCCGCCGACCAGTTCGTGCTGTTCTCGAGCCTCGACATCTCGCCGGTGTCGAGCAACCACGGATACGTCGACTACTGGGGAACCCAGGTCTCGAGCTTCGAGGTGCTGACCCCGCACGCCGAGCTCACGCTCACCGCCACCAGCCTTGTGGAGGTGCGGCCGCGCACCCACCGGGCGCATCCGATGGGCTGGCCCGAAATGGCCGGCGTCACCGCACGCAGCACCGCCACGGTGGAGCACATGCGGCAGACTCGCCTCACCGAGCCGCCCGAGGACGTGGCGGCCCTGGCGGCCGAGATCGTGGCCCGCCACACGAGCCCGTGCGACGCGGCGTTGGAGATCTGTTCGGCGATCGGTGACCGGATGCAGTACGTGCAGGGTGTCACCGGCGTGCACTCCACCGCCCGCGAGTCGTGGGGCGACGGACGCGGCGTCTGCCAGGACATCACCCATATCGCCCTCGGTGCGCTGCGGTCGGTCGGTATTCCCGCCCGTTACGTGTCCGGTTATCTACACCCGCGCCCCGACGCCGGGATCGGGGAGACCATCCAGGGTGAGTCCCACGCGTGGGTGGAATGGTTCTGCGGCGATTGGCGCGGGTTCGACCCGACGAACTCGATCGACATCGGCGACCGTCATGTGTCCGTCGGACGCGGCCGTGACTACAACGATGTGCCGCCGCTGCGCGGTGTGTTCGCGGGCACGAGCGGCTCCGAGCTCTTCGTCACTGTGGAGATCACCCGAGAGGCCTGAGCCCTCGCGGGCTACGAGTCGAAGCCCAGGCCCAGCGCGTCGAGCGTCTTCAGGATGATGTTGCGCCGGCCCCGGTTGTGGTCGGCACGGTCAAGTGACCAGCGCGTGGTCTGGATGCCCATCGAGGCGAGGGGCTCCGGCGGGAACGGGAGCGGCCGCCCGCGCACCATTTCCAGCTGCGTGCGCTCCGTCTGTCGTGCGGCCAGCTGGTCGAGCATGACCTGCGCCGCGAAGTGGGTCGCGGCCACGCCGAGGCCCGTGAACCCGGCGGCGTAGCTGATCCGCCCGCCGCGGGCCGTGCCGAAGAATGCGCAGAACTGTGTCGACGTGTCGATGGCGCCGGCCCACCGGTGGCTGAAGCGCAGCCCGGCCAGCTGCGGAAACGTGGTGAAGAAGTGGCTGGCCAGCCGCTGGAAGCTCTCCGGCCGGTTTTCGTAGCCGCTCCGCACCCGGGCGCCGTAGTGGTAGATCGCGTCGTAGCCGCCGAAGAGAATGCGGTTGTCGGCGCTCAGGCGGTAGTAGTGGAACTGGTTGGCCAGGTCGCTGAGCCCCTGCCGGTTCTGCCAACCGATGGCGGCGAGCTGGTCGGCGGAGAGCGGCTCGGTCATCAGCACGTAGTCGTAGACGGGCACCGTGGACAGCCGGTTGCGCGCCAGTAGCGAGGGAAAGACGTTGGTGGCCAGCGCGGTCTTCTTCGCGCGCACCACACCCGATTCGGTGCGGAGTCGGGTGCCCTGCGCCGGCGAGAGTCCCTGCGTGTCCAGGTTTTTCACGGGGGTGTGCTCAAAAATCTCGACACCGAGTTCGGTGGCGACGCGGGCGAGCTCGGTCGCGAGCTTGCCGGGGTGCACGAGCGCGTTCGTGCGCTTGTGCCAGATGCCGGCCAGGTAGGTGGGCGAGCCCACCTCGGCGCGAAGCTGCGCGGCATCCAGGAAGACGCTGTCGGTGTCGGTCGGTTCCTCGCGGAGCCAGTCAACCTGGTGCTCCTCGATGGCCAGGTCAATGGCGCCCGTGCGCTCGAAGTCGCAGTCCAGACCGAGCTCGGTGACGGCTCGTTCGATCTCGTCGAGGTTCTCGAGTCCCAGCTCGGTGAGTCGGTCGATCTCCTTCGGCCAGCGACGCCGGCCGTTCTCCTCGCCGTGGGTCAGGCTGGCCTCACAGAAGCCGCCGTTGCGGCCCGACGCCGCCCAGCCGATCGTGCGCGCTTCGAGCAGCACCACACGCTGGCCTGGGTTCTGCTGCAGGGCGAGCACGGCGGTCCAGAGGCCGAGGTAGCCGCCGCCGACGATGGCGAGATCGCAGTCGAGGTCGGCCGTGAGACGCGGGTAACCGATCTGCGGCGACACGTCGTCCAGCCAGAACGGTGCGGAGCGGGTGTCGGCGAGGGCACCCGCGATGACGGATGCGGCGGGCCGGGCCCGCTCGAAAATGGTCGTGCCCACGGGTATCCTTTGTTCGTCGCGGCGCTGCTACCCGTTCATCATGTCAGCCGCGGGCGGGCTCCGGCCAGCCTGTCATCCGACCGGACTCAGCTCGCCGGCGCGTGTGACTCCAGGAACTGGAACACTTCGGTCTGGTCGACGCCGGGGAAGGTGCCCGTGGGCAGGGCGGCGAGCAGGCTGGTGGGGGTGCGCGCGGCCGGCCAGGACTGCCCGGACCACCGCTCCGAGAGCTCGTCGGGTGCGCGGCGGCAGCACGATTCGTCGGGGCACCGGGACACGGCCCGGTTGGTGGTCTCGCGCCCGCGGAACCACTTCACATGCGAGAACGGCACGCCGACGCTGACCGAGTAGTCGCCCTCCTTGGCCTTCTCGATGCGGGAGGTACACCAGAAGGTTCCGCTCGGGGTGTCGGTGTACTGGTACCAGGGGCTGAACCGGTCGGCAACGTGGAAGACGGTGCGCGCGGTCCAGCTGCGGCACACCGTCGTGCCCTCGATCGCGCCGAGTGCGTCGCTCGGGAAGCGCACGGCATCGTTCTCGTACGCCTTGATGATGGTGCCGGACTCGTGCACCTTCATGAAGTGCACCGGGATATCGAGCCGGGCGGTGGCGAGATTCGTGAACCGGTGCGCGGCCGTCTCATAAGACACCGCGAACGCGTCCCGCAGGTCCTCCATCGAGATGCGGCGCAGGTTCTTCGCCTCGGTGAGCAGTTTCACGGTGTCTTTTTCGGGCAGCAGGATGGCCGCCGTCAGATAGTTGGTCTCCACCCTCTGGGACAGAAATTCCGCGTAGTTTCCGGGTTCCTTGTGTTCACAGAGCAGGGTGGCGAACGCTTGCAGAATGGGGGAGCGGGAGTCGCGGGACGCCGACTGCTCGGTGGGCAGGTAGATGCGCCGGTTGCGCTTGTCGGTCACCGAGCGGGTCGAGTTGGGCAGGTCACCCACGTAGTGCAGCGAGTAGCCGAGGTGGGTCGCCATATCGGCCACCACCTGGTGGGAGACCGGCCCGCTCGCGTGACCGACCGCCGTGAGCAGCCGCTGCGCCTCCGCCTCGAGCTCGGGAAAATAGTTGTCCCTGGCGCGCATGGTGGCCCGCAGCTCCACGTTCGCCCGCCGCGCCTCTTCCGGGGTTGCCGCCCGCTCCCGGTGCAGGCGCAGGATCTCGTTGTGCAGGGTGAGCAGCGTCTGCAGGGTTTCGTCGCTCGTTCCCCGGCCAACGCGGATATGCGGCAGTCCGAGGGCGGTGAACACGGGGCCCCGCTGGGCCCGTTCGACGGCGATTTCCAGTGCTGCCCGCTCGGACGGGGCATCCGTTTTCAGCAGGTCATCGACCGTGGTGCCGAGCGCGGTGGCGATGGTGCGAAGCATCGACAGCCGCGGCTCGCGCTTGCCGTTCTCGATCATCGACACCTGGGAGGGCGCGCGGTCGATGGCGGACGCGAGGGCGTCAAGGGTCATGCGCCGGTTCGTGCGCAGTTCACGGATGCGTCGCCCCAGAGTGAGCGCATCGAGCCCCGCCTGCTCGGGAGGAGCCGCGGACAGGGAGGAGCGGAGGGCGGGATCGACGGTGACCATGCCCCCATGTTCACACACTCCGGGGATAACTTCTCCTAGGCAGAAGAACTGCCGTTCTTCTGTTATCTCGGCAGCGGTGGAACGGCGCCGCCTGGTCCAGAGTTGGAACCAGGCAAGCAATGACGCTCTCCCACGGCGGCGCCAGTCAAGCAGCACTCCCCACTCAACTTTCGAAGGAGCTCAGCCCATGAATACCCCGCCCCTGGCGACATCCGACCAGGTCTCGACCGCCACGCTCACCACGAACACCGGCAGTTTCGCCACCATCGAGCCGCACCTTGAGATCACCGGCGATCTCGGTCCGCGCTACGAGGAAATCCTCACCCCCGAGGCGCTGGTATTCCTGGCCGAGCTGCACGACCGGTTCGCCGGTACTCGGCAGGACCTGCTGGCGACGAGACTGCGCAAGCGCGTGGATGCCGCTAACGGGCGCGACCCGGGATTCCTCACCGAGACTGCGCACATCCGTCGTGACGTCACCTGGCAGGTCGCCGGCGCGGGCCCCGGACTGGTGGACCGCCGGGTGGAGATCACCGGGCCGACCGACCGCAAGATGGCCATCAATGCGCTCAACTCGGGCGCGAAGGTCTGGCTCGCCGACCAGGAAGACGCCACCAGCCCCACCTGGGCGAACGTCGTCGAGGGCCAACTGACCCTGTTCGACCAGGTGCGCGGACAGCTGAGCTTCACCAGCCCGGAGGGCAAGGAGTACGCCGTCACCGGCGACGCCACCGGCGCCACCCCCACCATCGTGATGCGCCCGCGTGGCTGGCAGTTGGTGGAGAAGAACCTGACCTTCGTCGACCGCGCGAACCGGCGGATGAACGCCTCCGGCAGCCTCGTCGACTTCGGGCTCTACTTCTTCCACAACGCGAAGCGCCTGATCGAGAACGGCAGCGGACCGTACTTCTACCTGCCCAAGCTCGAGAGCCACCTCGAGGCCCGCCTCTGGGATGACATCTTCAGCCACTCGGAGGACCGGCTCGGCATCGAGTACGGCACCATCCGGGCCACCGTTCTGATCGAGACGATCCAGGCTGCGTTCGAGATGGAGGAGATCCTCTACGAACTGCGCGACCACTGCGCCGGGCTGAACGCCGGCCGCTGGGACTACATCTTCAGCATCATCAAGACGTTCCGCACCCGCGGGAGCCGGTTTGTCTTCCCCGACCGCAAGCAGATCACGATGACCGTGCCCATCATGCGCGCGTACACCGAGTTGCTCGTGTCGACCTGCCACCGGCGCGGGGCGTATGCCGTCGGCGGCATGAGCGCGTTCATCCCGAACCGGCGCGACCCTGAGGTCACCCGGCGTGCCCTCGAGGCAGTGGCCGCCGACAAGAAGCGCGAGGCCACCGATGGCTTCGACGGCACCTGGGTGGCACACCCGGACCTCATCCCGACGGCGCAGGCCGAGTTCGACCAGGTTCTCGGTGACAAGCCGAACCAGCTGCACCGCACCCGCGACGAGGTGAGTGTCACGGCCGCCCAGCTGCTCGACGTGGCGTCCATCGGTGGGCAGATCACCGAGGCCGGCGTGCACGACAACATCAAGATCGGATTGCGCTACATCGAATCCTGGCTGCGTGGCGTCGGCGCGGCCGCCATCGACAACCTGATGGAGGACGCGGCGACGGCGGAGATCTCCCGTTCGCAGCTCTGGCAGTGGATCCACCATAACTCGGTCACCGCCGAGGGCATCCGGATCGACGAAACCTGGGTCGCGGATCAGCTCGCCGAGGTGTACGAGGCCCTCGAGCGCACGCCCGGGGACCGGTTCGACGACGCGCTCGAGGTGTTCCGGGCATCCGCGCTCGAGCCCGAGTTCCCGACGTTCCTCACCGTCGGCGCGTACGCCCGCTACCTGTAGCGCTTCGCCCCGTTCGCCCTATTCCGGCCGCGAAAGCGGGTGAATCGTCGCTTTGGATTCCCCATAGCGACGATTCACCCGCTTTCGCGTGAGGTGTGGTGGGGTTCGAGGGGGTTCTAGGGGGGTTCTTGGGGGTTCGGGCGTCGATAGGGTGGGTCGATGATCGAGATTCGCACGGCGACGGCGACGGATGCCGCGGCGCTGGCCGAGCTGGCCGCGGCCACCTTCGCGCTGGCCTGCCCGCCGCACACCACGGCCGAGGCCATCGCCGCCTTCCTGCGTGACGTGCTTGCGGAGAGCAACTTCGACGCCTACCTGGCCGACCCAGACCGGCTGATCCTCGTGGCCGAAGACGCCGGGGTGATGCTTGGATACACGATGCTCGTGTTCGCCGAGCCCACCGACGAGGATGCGCGGGAAGCCGCCCTGCTCCGTCCCACGGCGGAACTGAGCAAGTGTTACCTGCGCGCCGAGACGCACGGCCGCGGGGTGGCGGCGGCGCTGATGACCGCGACCCTGGATGCGGCGCGGGCGCGCGGCGCGGCCGGCAGCTGGCTGGGTGTGAACCAGGAGAACGCGCGGGCCATCCGCTTCTACGAGAAGAACGGGTTCGTCACGGTCGGCCAGAAGCGTTTCCTGGTCGGCGGGCGGTACGAGAACGACTTCGTTCTGGAACGCGCGCTCTAGACGCTGCCGGTTTCGGTGACGATCTCGGCCGCGACGGCCTCGCGGGCCGCGAGCGCCTGCTCCTTCATGCCCTTGATCTGCTCGTAGGCGGCGAGGGCTGCCTGTCTCGTCTCGCCGAGGTCGACGATCGGGGCAGGGTAGACATCCGTGCCCCACTCGGGCACGTTCTGACGGATGTATTCCCCGTTCGGATCGAACTTCTTCGCCTGCAGCTCCGGGTTGAAGACCCGGAAGTAGGGGGCGGCATCGGCGCCGGAACCGGCCACCCACTGCCAGCCGAACGGGTTGCTCGCGGCGTCGGCGTCGACGAGGGTGTCCCAGAACCACTGCTCGCCGAGCCGCCAGTCGATCAGGAGGTTCTTGATCAGGAACGACGCCGCCACCATACGAACCCGGTTGTGCATGCTGCCGGTGCGCCACAGTTCGCGCATGCCCGCGTCGACGAGTGCGATTCCGGTGCGACCCTGTTGCCAGGCCTCGAGCGCCCGCTCATCGAGCTGCGGCCAGGGGAAGGCGTCGAACTCGGGCCGCAGGTTGACGGTCGCGAGGCTGGGGTTGTGGAAGAGCACGTGGTAGCTGAACTCCCGCCAGCCGACCTCGGTGAGAAACCGGGTTGCACTGGCCTGAGCGCGGCCGGTGAGGCCGATCCGCGCGTGCTCGGTCGCATGCCAGATCTGGAATGGACTGATCTCGCCCCAGCGTAGGTGCGGCGAGAGGCGGGAGGTGACCGCTTGGGCCGGTTCGTCGCGCTCGTCGGCGTAACGGGCGAGGGACTCGTGCAGGAACGTCTCGAGCAGACGGTGCGCGGAGGCCTCGCCGGGCTGCCAGGCCTCGCGCAGTCCGATCGCCCAGTCGGGCCGCGCCGGAAGAAGCGCCCAGTCCTCGAGCGTGTCGGAGAGGATCTCGTCGGGGAAGCCCGAGATCGAATCGGGCGCGGGATGGGGCGCGCGCGGCGGCGGGCCAGCCGTGCAAGCCCGCCAGAACGGCGTGAACACCGAGTAGGTGCCGCCCTGGCCGGTCTGAATCGTCCACGGTTCGAACAGGAGTGAGCCGGCGAAGCTGCGGGCCACTGTTCCACCCACGGTGAGCGCCGCCTTGAGGTGGGTGTCCACCTCGCGCTCGGCCGCTCCGTAGCGGCGGTTCCAGAACACGGCGTCGGCACCGACGGATGCCGCGAGCCCCGCCACCACACCCTCAGCCGGCCCTCGGCGCAGCGTCAACCGGCCGCCGAGGCGTTCGAGCGAGTCGGCCAACACGGTGAGGCTCCCGTGAAGCCACCACCGGGCCGCGCCGCCGAGCGGCCTGATCCCGGGGGACTCCTCGTCCAGAACGTACACGGCCACGATCGGCTTGCCGCGTTCGAGTGCGGCCTGCAGGGCAGGGTTGTCCGCCAGACGCAGGTCGTCCCGAAACCAGACGAGGGACGGCCCGTCGCCGCTCATGAGCGAAGACCGGTGGCGCCAGCGCCAGCGCCAGTGCCGGCGCCCCGGTCATCCGTCACCTGCAACACGATCTTCCCGCGTGTGTGCCCCCCCTCGATCAGGCGGTGCGCGGCCGCGCCGTCGGCCAGCGCGAACACCTGGTCCACGTGCACCCGCACGGCGCCGTCGTCGATGAGCTCGGCGATGAAGTCCAGGGTGTGGCCGGAGGGGGCCACCGTGAAGCCGGTGGCACGGATGCCCGCGGCCGCGGCCTCCGCGGCCATGGTCGGCCAGCTCCCGGTCGGTGCGTTCACCAGGATTCCGCCGGGTCGCAGCACGCCGAGCGACCGGGTTCCGGTGTTGTCGTGCACATTGCCGACGAGGTCGATCACCGCGTCCAGCCCGGAGAGCACGTCGTCGAATCGGGTCTGCGTGTAGTCGATGACGTCGTCGGCGCCGAGCTCCCGCAGGAAATCGAGGTTGCGGGTCGACCCGGTTGCGGTCACGTGGGCGCCGAAGGCCTTGGCGAACTGCACGGCGAAATGGCCGACCCCGCCGCTGCCGGCGTGGATGAGTATCCGTTGCCCGGGAGCCGCAGCGGCCAGGTCCACGACCATGCCCCACGCGGTGAGCGCTGCCACCGGCATGGCGGCCGCCTCGACGTGGCTGAGCTGCACGGGCTTGCGGGTGACGTTCAGGCTCGAGACGGTCAGTAGCTCGGCGTAGCTGCCGGGGGTGCGGGGCGTGCGTGCGATCCCGAAGACCTCGTCGCCGGGCTGCAACGGGAACGCCTCGTAGGGCGCGCTGACCACGACGCCGCTGAAATCGAGCCCGAGCACGGCCGGGTAGGCGGGGATGGCCCGAGCGACCCCCCCGCCGGCCCTCGTTTTGGCATCGATCGGATTGACGCCGGCGGCAACGACCCGCACCAAGAGCTCATCGAAGACCGCGATCGGGGCGTCGACCTCGGCCAGGTGCAGCTCGTCGGCGAGGCCGGAGCGGTCGATCACGAGGGCGCGCATGGTCGGTGGCTGGTTCGTGACATTTACCATCTCCCTATTCTCGCGCGAGTCCCGCGTTGCCGGGACACGCCGGTGTACCCCGAATTGGGGGTATTGGGAGGCGAATCTGGTGCCGGCAGGGACTGGCTGGGAGCAGACCGGCGCGCATAGTCTGTCCTCATAAAGGGGGACCGACCCCGGTGCGTGGGGAGAGTCCCTGATTTCCCCGCATTCGGTCTCTCTCTTGGGTTCGGTTCAACCCCCGCCGAGCCGGCACTCAGCAGTTGCCCAGCTCATCGAACAGGAGTCGTACCGCACCCGAAGCGGCACGACTCCTTCGATCGGCTGCGGCGCGACGCCGAGGGAAAGCCGCCTGCGACACCCGGCAGGCGGCTTTCCCGTGGGTGGTCCTTCCGCGTGACGAACGGCCAGGCCAGCGTGACGACCGATCAGGCCTGCGCGGGCGGGCGACCGGCTGTGGTCTGCTGGTTGAGCAGCGCGATCAGGTTGTTGGCGTACCCCACCAGGATCGCGATCTGATCTTCGTCGCGTTCGATCCACCGGCACTCGGGTTCAGCGCTCACCGGCACGAAATCCTTGTGCTGCTCCCAGACGAGCAGGGTGCGCTCGGCCCCGAGCACGTATTGCTGCCACCACACCTGACGCAGGTACGAGCGCGGGATGCTGCGCCAGGCCTTGCTCGTCGTCTTGATCTCAGCTAGTTCGAGCCCGCCTGCCCCCTGGCCGAAGCCGGTACCCACGCCGTCGGGGGTCGCCAGGTGCCTTCGGTGGTCGGCCGCATGGAACAGTGCGGTGCTGGGCGCGATGCCATAGCGGGCGAGCACCCACGCAGCGATCTCCGGTTCCCGGGCGCGCCCGTGGTCCGTGTAGCTGTTGCCGCTGAAGCTGCTGCCGTTGAGCTTGTCGTAGACCGCGTTCTGCAGCGATTTGGGGGTGGCGAGTTTGGCGACATCCGTGGCCGTGATCCCCTGGGCGCGGGCCCGCAGCCAGGCAACCCGGTCGGTCGAATCGGCCACGACGCGCCGCAGGTGCGACGCGGCAACCAGAGGTGCCGCCAGCAGGGCGTCGGGGAGCGACGAATGCTCCTTCTCCTCGAACAGGGAGAGCATCTGGTTCGTCACTATTCCATTGTGCCTGTTCGGCAGGCCGGCCCACGCCGGGCCACGGCGGAGTCGTGCGTGACCGGTCGGTGCCGTCAGGCTCCAACGCCATGCCGATCGAGGCCATTGCCGTCTGGGCGCGCTGGCCCGTCAGCTCCCGGCGCCGGGAGGTGAAAAACATCGGATCTCCGGTTCCGGTGGTGCTCTGACAACCTGGACTGGAATGACGCAGACGCTCCGTGGTGAGGCTATGGCTAACCTGTGTGAATCTTGAGTAAAAGATGTCTGCAGTGCTTCACAGGAGAGACCGGGTCAGCACATAGCGTTTTCAGAGCCAACACTCGGATACTGGGGGACCATGAGCACGAGCGAGAATGATCGAGTAGTCAGCGCCCCGCGCCTGACCAAGGCGGACGGCAGCGCCGTCCGGGTGCTGGTCGTCGACGATGAGCCCACGCTCACCGACCTGCTCTCGATGGCGTTGCGTTATGAGGGCTGGGACGTGCGCACGGCCGGCGAGGGGCGCCAGGCGCTCACCATCGCCTGTGCTCTTCCTCACGGCACAGGATTCCCTCGACGACCGGCTCAAGGGTCTGACGTCCGGCGGCGACGACTACGTCACCAAGCCGTTCAGCCTCGAGGAGGTGGTGGCCCGGCTTCGTGGGCTCATCCGCCGGTCCACGCTCACCGTGGCGGATTCCCGGGATCCCCGCATCACGGTCGGTGACCTCACCCTCGATGAAGACAGCTACGAGGTGTTTCGCGGGCCAGACCCGATCGAGCTGACCGCCACCGAGTTCGAACTGCTGCGCTTCCTGATGCGCAACCCCCGTCGTGTGCTGAGCAAGGCCCAGATCCTGGATCGGGTGTAGAGCTACGACTTCGGCGGCAAGTCCTCCGTCGTCGAGATCTACATCTCCTATCTGCGCAAGAAGATCGATGCCGGCCGCGAGCCGATGATCCACACGGTGCGCTGCGCCGGCTAAATGCTGAAGACCGCCTCGTGACCGGAGGTTCCCCCCGCGCGCTCGCCGGCCGCACGCGCCGTGGACCCTGCGCCGACGGCTCGACCGTCACGGCCGCCTACACCGAGGAAGAGAGCGGCGACATCACGGTGCTGACCCGTGAGCAGATACAGGTCCTGGCCGATCAGATGCGGGAATCGACCGCGGTAACGGTGACCCTCGGCGACGACGCCGGCACCTACCGGGTCAGGGCAGAAACGACCCGCAACGGGATCCTCTACCTGGTGGGTCTGTCGCTCTCCGGGGTGCAGAACACGGTGACCCAGCTGGGCATCATCATCGTGGTGGTCTCCCTGGTCGGCATCCTCATCGCCGCGTTCCTGGCCACCTGGATCGTGCGGCTCGCGCTGCGCCCTCTGGTGCGCGTGATCGAGACGGCCGCGCGGGTGTCCGAGCTTTCCCTGGACCGGGGGGAGGTCTCGCTCGTCGAGCGGGTTCCGACCAGTGACACCGACCCCCGAACCGAGGTCGGCCGGGTGGGCTCGGCGCTGAACCGGATGCTCGACCACGTCGACGTGGCGCTCGAAACCCGCCAGGCCGGCGAGCGCAAGGTGCGCCAGTTCGTCGCCGACGCCAGCCACGAGCTGCGCACGCCGCTGGCGTCGATTCGCGGCTACGCCGAACTCACCCGCCGCTCCGACCAGGAGCTACCGCCGGACGCGCTGCATTCCCTGGGGCGGATCGAGTCGGAATCCGTGCGCATGACCGGCCTGGTTGAAGACCTGCTGCTCCTTGCCCGCCTCGATGAGGGTCGGGAACTGCCCGACGAGCCGGTGGAGGCCGTCGGCGATGCCGCGCGGTTGCACCAGGTGTTCGCCAATCTGCTCGCCAACGCACGCATCCACACGCCACCGGAAACCACGGTCGGCGTTGCCCTCGCGCTCGAGAACGACCGGGCCATCGTGACCGTGACGGATGACGGCCCCGGCATCCCCGAGAACCTCCAGTCCACCCTGTTCGAGCGTTTCGCCCGCGGCGACAGCTCGCGCTACCGGGGAAA
>JBBQDC010000055.1:0-18876 GCA_038319305.1 Actinomycetales bacterium
CGCGGCGTGTAACGCGGTCGAAACATCCGCGCATGCTCACCGAAACCTGACAACTCCAAACTGACTCTGTACCCGCCGAGACACGATCTACTGCTCACCCTGTGCACGTCGACGGCACTCACTGTTAGTTAGAGAGAGGTAACCATCTCCATGGTTGAACTGTCAGTCCTGTTGGACGCCACAACTGATGAAATATCCCTGAACCTGAATTCCCTGTGGCTTCTCGTCGCGGCAGCCCTCGTGCTTCTGATGACTCCCGGTGTTGCCTTCTTCTATGGCGGCATGGTGAAGGCGAAGAGCGTTATCAGCATGATGATGATGAGCTTCGGAGCCATGGGCGTCGTCGGCGTGTTGTGGGTTCTCTACGGCTACGGCCTGGTCTTCGGACCGCCGCTCATTCCCGGTTTCCTCGGTAACCCGTCCGAGCTGCTCGGACTGAGCGGATTGCTCGGCGCCGGCGAAGACGGATCGCTCTCTCCTGACCTGAACGGGCTCGCATTCGCTGGCTTCCAGGCCACCTTCGCCATCATCACCGTGGCCCTGATCTCCGGTGCGATCGCCGACCGTGCCAAGTTCGGCGCCTGGCTGATCTTCGCCGCCGTCTGGTCGACCCTGGTCTACTTCCCGGTCGCCTACTGGGTGTTCAACCTCGCCGACGGCTGGGCTCCCGCAGCCCTCGGGGTCAACGACTTCGCCGGTGGCACCGCAGTGCACATCAATGCCGGTGCAGCCGCTCTGGCTCTGGCCCTGGTGCTCGGCAAGCGGGTCGGCTTCAAGAAGTGCATCTCCAAGCCCCACAACGTGCCGCTCACGCTCCTCGGCGCTTCGCTTCTGTGGTTCGGCTGGTTCGGTTTCAACGCCGGCTCCGAAGCCGCGGTCGACGGTGTCGCCGCCCTCGCCTGGATCAACACGCTCGTTGCTCCGGCCGCCGGTATCCTCGGTTGGCTGATCGTTGAGAAGATCAAGGATGGCAAGCCCACGTCGATCGGTGCCGCATCGGGTGCCGTCGCCGGACTCGTCGCCGTCACCCCGGCCTGTAACATCCTCACCCCGTTCTGGGCCATCGTCCTCGGCGTCCTCGTCGGCGCCGTGTGCGCGGTCGCCGTCGACCTGAAGTTCAAGTGGGGCTTCGACGACTCGCTCGACGTGGTGGGCATCCACCTCATCGGCGGCATGATCGGAACGCTCTACATCGGTATCTTCGGTTCGGGTATCGGCCTCCTCGACACCGGCAGCCTCAACCAGCTCTGGGTGCAGTTCATTGCAGCATTCGGCATCGCCATCTTCTCCTTCGTGATGGCCTATGGCATCGGCTGGATCATCCAGAAGACGATCGGCTTCCGCATCAACAACGAAGATGAGGTAGCGGGCGTGGACACCATCGTGCACGGCGAAGAGGGCTACGCACTCGACACCGTCTAACCACACAGCGGTTCCCAGCTCGACCAGTTCACGCCAGGCGGTGGTAACATCCGTTTCACGGGATGTACCCACCGCCTTCTCGCATGCTTGTCCAAGGCGATCCGCAGCCCCGTCCAAGGCGGCCGCTCGTGACGGGTTCAGCGCTCGTGACGGCTTCTGGGGCCAGGGCCACACTGTTGGCACCTGTCTGGTACCCGAACCCGGCAAAAAAGAACCCCGTTAGTCTCAGGGTGGCTGAGAGCCGGCGGGGTTCCCTGCGATCTCCTCCGTGGGACCGCCACCGGTTCCGGCGACACTCCGGACGTACTGGTCGGTTTCCGCCCGGCCCACACCTAACCGGCGGGGGAAAGCTCTAGCCGAGGGTCAGACCAAGAGCTAGTCTGGCGCTGCTGAACGACGACCCGGGGGCGCGAACGGAGGACGTGGCTCAATGACCGTGCATCGGCTGCCGGCTCAGATCCCGGCGGTGTCGGCTGTGGAGGTGGAGCGGCCCCGCCTCGACGGGTCACTCCATCGTCTCAGTGCCGGAGAGGTTCGGTGTGTCTGCCTGTGGGCTGCGGCGGGCGCCGGCAAGACGACCCTGCTGGCCGACTGGGCCCGCCGCCTCCGCCGGGCGGGGGAGTCGGTCATCTGGTTACGCGGGCCGGAGCTGGGCTCGTTCCGGCCCGATGATGTCTGGCGGCAGGCCGGGCAGGGTGCGCCTTTCGCGGAGGTGCCAGGCGACGGGCGGACCCGGTACGTGTTCATCGATGAACTGGACCGTGCCGAGGCCCACCGGCCAGGGCTGTTGGTCGAGCTTGTCGAGTCGGCGCCGGCCGGCATCCGTCTCGTGGTTGCCGGGCGCACGTGGACGGGCGCAGGGTTGACGCGCCTTCGCGCCGCCGGCTCGATGATCGACGTGCCGCCGGCGGATCTCGCGTTCGATCGGAGTGAGCTGCTGGCGCTGGCCGCCAGGCACAGTCTCATTCTGACTGACGAGGAGACAGTGATCCTGCTTGAGCGCACCGCGGGGTGGGTGACCGGTCTGGTGCTGATTGCTTCGTTTCTGCATGGTGCAGACAACGCCGCCCGTCTGGTGCGGGATTTCGATGGCGACCACCTCGCGGTGGCCGGCTTCCTCCGGTCGGAGATCATTGCCGGCTGGGATGACGGTGACGAGAATACAATGCTCCTCGCCGCGGTCAGAGCAGTCGTTTCGGTCGACCTGGCCGTCGCGGTGACGAAGCGTGCGGATGCCGGAGCTGTGCTGGACCGGCTGGCCGGGCGAAACGACCTCATCACCAGAGAGCGCGTCGACGACGGCAGTGGGTATCGCATCCACCCGATCCTGTTGGCCTACCTGCAGGCCGAGGCGCGGCGGCGTGACGCCGCGTCGGCGGTGGCGGCGCATGAGATCGCGGCCCGCTGGTTCGCGCGCCGTGCCGAGGGGCACAACGCCCTCGAGCAGTCGCTCGCTGCCCAGCTGCCCGGACTCGTCGCCGAGACGCTCGACGCCTTCGGTGTCGACCTCGTGCTCAGGGGAACACCTGACCTCGTACTCAAGATCCTGGCCGGGTCACCCGCGCTCGCCGGGAACTCCGGTTCACCTGTGGTGGCGACGCTGAGGCTGCTCCTGGATGCGCCGTACTTTCCCGACCATGAACGGGCCCGCCACCTGCTGACGAACCTCGGGGCAGCAGGGCAGCCAATCGGCGAAAACGCGGAGACCTGGAAAATCGTGATCGAGGCGCTCACCGCTTTCTTCGCCGTCACGCACGATGAGATCCGGGACTGCCTGGCCGGGCTGAGCGCCGCGCGCAATGCTCCGGGGAGAGGGAGAGACCTCGGCGCCGCTCTGCTCGCCGCCACTGCGGAGGCCTGGTGCCGTGCCGGACTGGGCGAAGCGGAGCGGGCCGAGGCGGGAATGCGGGAGGTGGCCGTGAGCGCCCGGAATGCCGGATTCGAGTGGCTGTTCCTGCTCGCGAGCGACCTTGCCGCCACGTCTGCTGCCCGCCGGGGCGATTGGATGCGAGCCAGCGTTCTCGACGAGCAGGTGGCGCTGGCGACGGGTACCCGGGCACCCGTGCTGGGGGAACCGGTTAACCGCGCCGCAGCCCGCGCCTGGATCTCGCTTCAGGTGCGGCAGCATGAGCGCTGCGATCCGCTCGACACGAGCATGCTGGAGAAGATCGTGTCGGCGGACCCGCTGGTGGCCGATTCCGGACTGATCGTGCCCGCTCAGGCCCTGCTCGCCCTGTCCTCGCTGGTAGCGGACCCCAGGTCGCGCTCGGTGCTCGAGAGTCTGAATGAGCTGATGCAGGAGAACGCCGTTGCCCACCCGCGCCTGCTGAGCCTGTGCTGCATCCCCTGGTTCGATCTGACGGGTGCGTTGGGCGGAAGGGCCGAGGCGAGACGCGTCGCCCACCTGGTGGAGGTAGTGCTGGGCGCGAACTCGCTCGAGGCCGTGCTGCTCAGGTCCCTGGCCTACCCGCCGGCTCGGGGCCGCCGCGGCGCCGACGGGCGGTTGGAAGCCGCCGCAACGCCGACCGCCCGGTGCTGGCGCGGGTCCACGCTCGTGACTGCCTGGCTCGTGCTCGCCGGCATCGCCGTGGAGAACGAGCGGCCTGTCGAAGCGGATGCCCGTGTGGTGCAGGCGCTGCGCCTGGCCGCGCAGCTACGAGTCGAGAGAGCCTTCCTGGCCGCGGGCGGACTCGGGGTGTCGCTTCTGGGCGCCCGGATCGGTCGGTGGGGGGACCTGGACGGTTTCGCGAGCCGCATTCTGACGGTGGCGGGGCAGGGACCGGGCGAGACCCGCCCTGTCCCGGCCGCGCCCCTCACCACACGGGAACGGGAGCTGCTGCGCGAGCTGCCCTTCCATCAATCCGTGGCTGACATCGCCCGCAAGCACAATGTCAGCCCGAATACCGTCAAAACGCATCTGCGCAGCATCTACCAGAAGCTGGAGGCCACCGACCGGGCCCGGGCCGTGATCATCGCGCACGAGCGCGGCCTGCTCTGATCCCCCTGAATGGGAATGGCTTCGCCTGACTCGGGCCACTAGGATTCGAGAGTCTGGTCGCCGCGCGCCGCTCGGTGTGCCGAGCGACGCGCATGACCGTCGTGCCGGCGGAACGGAAGGACCCCATGTTCGAATTCCTACTCAGCCCCATCCCTGGTCTCATCACGCTGGGCGTCGTCGTCTTCCTGATCGGCCTGATCTACGCCAAGACCGTGTACAAGAACGCGGGGCCGGACGAGGCTCTGGTCATCACCGGCAAGAAATCGAAGAAGACCATCGTTGATGGTGCCACCCTGGAGGAATCCGGGCAGCGGGTCGTGCACGGCCAAGGAGTGTTCATCACCCCGTTCTTCCAGAAGGCGTTCAAGATCAGCCTCCGGAGCCGGGCGATCGAGATCACGGCTGTCGCCCAGGACCAGAACGGCGTCACCCTCACGGTGGAAGCCGTCGCGATTGTGAAGGTCGGTGACGACCCGGCCGCCATCCGTGCCGCCGCGCAGCGGTTCCTGGGCCAGGACAAGAACATCGATGGGTTCGCGCAGGAGGTGCTGTCGGGTTCGCTGCGGTCCTCGATCGGTGGCACCAACGTGATGACCATCATCCAAAAGCGCGACGAGCTCGGCTCCTCCGTGCTGGCGACCGCCCGGGAGTCCCTGGCCAATCAGGGCGTCGACGTGGACTCGTTCGAGATCAAGGGCATCACCGACGAGAACGACTACATCCGCGACCTCGGCCGCGCCGAGCAGGCCAAGGTGCGGCGCCAGGCCGAGGTCGCCGAGCACCAGGCCAACCGGGAGGCCCAGGAGGCGGCCATCCTGGCCGAGCAGGCCATTGCCGAGGCTCAGAATACCCTCGCACTGCGGAAGGCCGCGCTGCAACTGGACACCGACAAGGCCGCCGCCGAAGCCGCCGCGGCCAAGCCACTGGCCGAGGCCAAAGCCCAGCAGGCCATCGTTCAGGAGCAGGAGCTCACCGCCCAGCGGCGCGCGTCGCTCCGGAAAGCCGAGCTTGAATCCGAGGTTAACGCGATCGCCGACGCCGACGCGTACCGCATCCGGGTCACCGCCGTCGCCGCGGCCGAGGCCGCCGTGGCCGGCGCGAACGCCGATCGGGACAGCCGAATCGCCAACGCGGAAGCCCTCCGTGCGGAGGGTCAGGCCGAGGCCGACGCGATCCTCGCCCGCGGTACCGCTGAGGCGACCGCCACGCGGCTGTCGGCCGAGGCCGTCGCCGAGCAGAGCGAGGCGCTGATCCAGCTGCGCATGGTGGAGATGCTGCCCGAGATCGCCCGAGAGCTGGCTGCCCCGATGTCGAACATCGACAGCCTGACGGTCATCTCCACGGATGGCGCCAGTCAACTGACCAAGAACGTCGCGTCTGGTTTCAGCGAGGTCGACGGGGTGCTCAAGTCCACCATGGGCCTCGGAATTCGGGAGCTGCTCGGCAACCTCGTCGGCGGCGTCGCAGCCGGTGCCGCCGCGACGACGACCTCCACGTCGCAGGCTCCGCTCACAACCAGGCAGCAGGCCGACGTCGACCACGCCCTGGCCGCGCCCGCCGTGGAGGCGTAGCGCGACCCAGGTGCGGTCCAGGCTCCGCTTCGCTAGCGCGGCGCGGCGGAGACGGCCGCGCGGGCCGCCTTCACCAGATCGGCGCAGCGTTCGCCGATCATCATCGTGGTGATGTTCGGGTTCACCGTGACCAGCTCGGGCATCACCGAGGCGTCGGCCACCCGCAGCCCGGTTACTCCCTTGACCCGCAGCTGAGGGTCGAGAGGGGAACCGGCGTCGGCCTCCGCGCCCATACGCACGGTTCCGGCAGGGTGGTAGACGGTGTTGTGGGTCTTCTGGATGTAGTCGGTGATCTCGACATCCGTCTGCACCGCGTCACCTGGGTAGAGCTCCACGCCGGCCCACTCGGCCATGGCTGGCTGGGCCACGATCTCACGGGCCTTGCGGATGCCGGCGACCATGACCCGCATGTCGTGCGGGTCGGTGAAATAGCGCGGGTCAACCAGCGGCTTGTCCCGGTAGTCGCTGCTGCGCAGGCGGATGGTGCCGCGAGATCGGGCGTGGGTGACGTTCGGGGTCAGGCAGAAGCCGTTCTCCGTGGTTGGGTACCCCTGGCGTGCCGTGTGCATGTCGAAGGGCACGGAACCGTAATGGAACATCAGGTCGGGGCGGTCGAGACCCTCCTCCGTCGTCGTGAAGATGCCGATCTCCCACCACTGGGTTGAGGTCTCCGTCATGGGCTTCTTCGCCTCCCACTGGATGACGCCCTCGGGGTGGTCCTGCAGGTTTTCGCCGACACCGGGGGAGTCCACGAGCACCGGGATGCCGTGCTCGCTCAGATGAGCGCGCGGGCCGATGCCGGACAGCATGAGGAGCTTCGGCGAGTCGATCGCGCCGGCGGAGAGGATGACCTCGTGGCGGGCGGTCAGCCGGTGTGTCTTGCCGAACGCGGCGTCCACGACGTCGACGCCGGTGCAACGGCGGTTCTCGTCGAAGACCAGCTTGCGCGCCCGCAGGTCGGTCAGCAGGGTGAAGTTCTCGCGCTGCATGATCGGGTGGATGTACGACACCGACGATGACGCGCGGGTGCCGTCCGCCTGACGGTTGATCTGGAAGAAGTTGGCGCCGTTGACGACCGTGGTGCCGGCGTTGAAGCGGGCCCGCGGGATGCCGGTCTGCTCGCAGGCGTCGAGGAGCGCGATTCCGGCGGGGTCGCGCGCGGGCACGTTCATCAGATGTACGGGGCCGTCGTGGCCGTGGTGGGCATCCGTGTCCTCGTTGGTTTCCAGCCGGGTGAACAGCGGCAGGATGTTGTCGGCCTCCCACCCGGCGGCGCCGTGCTTGCCGGCCCAGTCGTCGAGGTCTTCCCGAGGTGCCCAAAAGGCGATGCAGGAATTGTGGCTGGAGCAGCCGCCCATCACCTTGGCGCGGGCGTGGCGCATGAAGGAGTTGCCGTTCTGCTGCGGTTCGATCGGGTAGTCCCAGTCGTAGCCGGATTCCAGCAGCTCCATCCACCGGTCCAGCTGGAGAATGGCGTCGAGACCGCGGTCGTCGGGGCCGGCCTCAACCAGCGCCACCTGCACCTCCCGATCCTCACTCAGCCGGGCGGCGACCGCCGCTCCCGCCGACCCGCCGCCGATCACGATGTAGTCGAATTCCTTGTTCGTCAGTTCTGTCGACATAGCCGTATTCCTTATCTCGCCGGGTTACCGGGCCGCGAACCAGCCGGTGACCTGCGGGGCGGTGTTCTGGTAAATGTGCTTGGTTTCCTGGTATTCGGCCAGGCCGGACGGACCCAGCTCCCGGCCGGTGCCGGACTGGCCGTAGCCGCCCCACTCGGCCTGCGGCAGGTAGGGGTGGAAATCATTGATCCAGACGGTGCCGTGGCGCAGGAGCTTGGCGACGCGCTGCGCCCTGCCGGCGTCCTGGGTCCAGACCGCGCCGGCAAGACCGTAGACGGTGTCGTTGGCGATCATCAGAGCCTCGGACTCGGTGCGGAAGGTTTCCACGGTGACGACGGGGCCAAACGCCTCGTCGACGACCACGGACATCCCCCGAAGCACCTGGTCGAGCACGGTCGGGGTGTAGTAGAAGCCCTTCTCGAGGTCGCCCTGGCCCCAGGTGCCGCCGCAGCGCAACCGGGCACCCTCGGCGAGACCCTTGTCCACGTAGGTGGTGACCTTGTCGCGGTGAGCGGCGGAGATCAACGGGCCGGTTTCGGCCTCGGGGTCGAACGGCCCGCCGAGGCGAATGAGGTTGGCGCGGCGCACGAGCTCGTCGACGAACTTTTCCGCGATGGATTCCTCGACCACGAGGCGCGATCCCGCGGAGCAGACCTGGCCCGAGTGCACGAAGGCTCCGTTGAGGGCGTTGTCCACGGCGGCGTCGAAGTCGGCGTCGGCGAAGATGAGATTCGGGTTCTTGCCGCCGAGCTCGAGGGCGACCTTCTTGACGGTTCCGGCGGCCGCCGCGGCGATCAGTTTGCCGGTGGCCAGCCCTCCGGTGAAGGAGACCATGTCGACGTCGGGATGACTGGACAGCGGGGCTCCGGCCACCGGCCCGGCGCCGAGCACCAGGTTGGCGACACCCTGCGGCAGCCCGAGATCGTCGAGCAACTGCAGCATCAGGATGGACGTGTGCGGGGTGAGCTCGCTGGGCTTGAGAATGAAGGTATTGCCGGCGGCGAGGGCCGGTGCAATCTTCCAGGCGGCCTGCAGCAGAGGGTAGTTCCACGGCGCGATCAGGCCACAGACGCCCACCGGTTCGTGAACGATGCGGCTGACCACGCTCTCGTCACCGGCATCCACGATCCGCCCGGCGTCCTGGCCCGCGAGTTTACCGAAATAGGTGAAGCAGTTCGCGATGTCGTCGATGTCGATCTCGCTCTCGACCAGGCGCTTGCCGGTGTCCAGCGTCTCGGCCCGCGCGAAGTCGGCCTTGCGTTCACGGAGGCCGGCGGCCACGCGGAGCAGGAAGTCGCCCCGCTCGGGCGCGGGCGTGGTGGGCCAGGTGCCCGTGTCGAAGGCGGTGCGGGCCGCACGGATGGCAGCCTCGACATCCGTCGTCGTTGCCTCCGAGACGGTACCGACGCTTGTGCCGTCCGCGGGGCAGATGATCTGCCGGGTGCCTCCGTCGGAGGCTGCTACCCAGGCTCCATCGATGAAGAGTGTTGTCGTGGTGCTCACTGTCCTACCTCTTCCGACTCGAAGTCGGTTTCCCAATTGTCTTTGGCCAGGTGATCGTCTGCCACCAGGGTGTTGCCGCCGCGTGCTTCCCGGTTCAGGTGCAGGAAGTCCAGGTGCGTCTCGTAGTGGTCGAGCACATCGGTGATGACCTGCTCCTTGGTGTAACCCATCAGGTCGTAGCCGTGGCTGCCCTCCAGGGAGAACACCTCCATGCGGTAGTACTTGGCGCCCGACGAGGCCGTCCGCACCGCATAGGTCGGGGTGTCGAACTGAACGGGATAGATCTGGTACTTGAAGCCACGCTCCTCGCCCATTGAAACCAGCAGGTCCAGATGCGGGATCTGCAGCCCTTCCACCACGCCCTGGCTGAGGGAGACGTCGGCGCCCTGGCTTAGGAGTTCGTCGTGCACCTCCTTCAGGGCCGGCTGGGCTATCTGGGACACGAAACGGTCGGCCTGGCGCTGGCCGGGGTAGCTCATAGCCCGGGAGAGCCGCTGACGCCAACTGCGGCCGCGGGCCGTGTCCGCCGACCGGCCCGAGAGCAGGCCGGGCAGGCTCTGGCGGTAGCTGTCCGTGAGGGACTGTTCGACCCGGAGCGCCTTGTAGAGGCCCAGCATGATGAACAGCAGCACCGCCGAGAATGGCAGCCCCATGATGATGGTGGCGCTCTGGAGCGTCGGGATACCGCCGACGAGCAGCATGGACATCGTCAGCACGCCCGTGGTGATGGCCCAGAACAGGCGCAGCCACTTGGGTCCGTCGGAATCTGCATCCTTCAGGTGCGAGGTGAAGTTCGACATCACCAGGGCGCCGGAATCGGCGGAGGTGACGTAGAAGAGCAGCCCGGTGAACGTGGCAACGGCGGCGCTGAACGGGGCGGCGGGGAACTCGGCCAGCAGAGAATAGAACCCTCGCTCCGGAGAATTCATCGCCACGTCTCCGAATCCGGCGTCGCCGCCGATGACGATGGCCAGGGCGCTGTTTCCGAAGACGGAGATCCAGATCAGGATGAACGCGAAGGGGATGATCATCGTGCCGGCGACGAACTCGCGGATCGTACGGCCACGCGAGATACGGGCCAGGAACAGCCCGACGAACGGGGCCCAGGCGATCCACCAAGCCCAGAAGAAGAGCGTCCAGCCATTCATCCAGGCGTCGGGACGGTCGTAGGCGAAGGTATCCAGGGTCATGCCCGGGAACCGGCTGAGCGTGTCGCCGATATTCTGCACAATGGCGTCGAGCAGGAAGCTGGTGTTGCCCACGATCAGCACGAAGAGCATTAGGCCGATGGACAGGATGACGTTCAACTCGGAGAGCCGACGGATGCCCTTCTCCACACCCGAACTGACGGAGATGGCGGCCATGACGACCGACAGCAGGATCAGCGAACCCTGAACCCACACGTTTTCCGGCATGTCGAACATGAAGGTGAGGCCGTAGTTCAACTGCACGACGCCGATACCCAGGGAGGTGGCGATGCCGAAGATCGTGCCGAGCACGGCGGCGATGTCCACGGCGTGGCCGATCGGTCCGTGGATGCGTTTGCCGAAGATTGGGTAGAGGGCGGAGCGGATGCTCAGTGGCAGGTTGTGCCGGTAGGCGAAGTAGCCCAGCGCCAGGCCCATCAGGGCGTACAGCGCCCACCCCGTCACCCCGTAGTGGAACAGCGTCCAGACCATGGCCTGACGGGCCGCTTCCACGGTGCTTCCGTCACCCGTGGGCGGCGCAAGATACTGGGTGATGGGTTCGGACACCGAGAAGAACATCAGGTCGATGCCGATGCCGGCGGCGAAGAGCATGGCGGACCAGGTGAACAGGCTGAATTGCGGCCGGGAGTGGTCAGGGCCGAGCCTCGTCTTGCCGACGCGGGAGACGGCCGCGCCCAGCACGAAGATCACCACCAGGGTGACGATCAGGAAGTAGTACCAGCCCAGGTTGGTGGAGACCCAGTTTACGACGGAGCCGATCACCGCGCCGGCGTTCTCGGGCAGCAGGATCGCCCAGAGCGCGATCAGGATCACGCCGGTGGAGGACCCGATGAAGACGGTCTTATTGACGCGCGTGGTGGCAGGCTCCCGCGGAAGGTCGGTCGGGCCGGTGGTCACGGTTGGGCCGGGAGGCGGGCCTTGGGCAGGAGGAATGGAAGGGGGCAATTCGGCCATGGTTTCGCGCGTCCTTGTTGGGGTGACGTGTCGTCCGGATAGGGGTGACGTGTGGTCCGGGGTGGGAGTGTGCGCAGTCGTTCGCAAGAAGAAGGAAGCAATTCACAGGGCACAGGAACTGTCGCTTCCATCGCGGATAGCGGGGTCTTGGCCGTCCTCAAACGAGTCTGGTGAAAATTTACTTAACCTCCATAATGGGGGGTACGGCGGCATATCTCCACAGGTATTTTCGGCAGAAGCCGGGATTCAGCCTCATTTCGGCAAGGGGAACGCTTTGGCGTCGGCGGTGTGGAACCGGTTCCTTCGGCGGGTAACGTTAATGCTCACGGAGCATGTCAGGTGGCTCCGCGAAGCCGGCGAGCAAGGGGAGATTTCCAGATGACGGATGCCGCGATGGACCCGATCTCTGCGGTCGCGCCTCGGCTGGCAGGGCGGGCGTCGGCGAGCCAGCGTTGGTCGCACCTGATGTTCGTGCACTGGCGGGTGGACGCCGCTGTCGTCGCTCCGCTGCTGCCGGAGGGTCTCGTCCCCGACGAATTCGATGGCACCAGCTGGGTCGGGTTGATCCCGTTCGTGCTTGACCGCGCCACGGTCTTCGGCAGTCCGCCCATTCCCTACTTCGGCACCTTCGTCGAGGTGAACGTCCGCCTGTACGCTGTGGACGTTTACGGGCACCGCGGCGTTGTCTTCGTCTCTCTGGAAGCGTCACGACTCGCGGCCGTGCTGGCGGCTCGGGCGCTCTTCTCGATCCCGTACATGTGGTCCCGCACCCGGCTTGAGGTGGCGGCGGGGGAGTACCGGTACACTTCCCGCCGACACCTGGCCGCCGGCGCACACACCGAGGTCGTGGTGCGGCCGACCCTTCGTTCGGCTATCGGAGACCCACTCGCGGATTTCCTGACCGCGCGCTGGGCACTGTTCACCCGCACGCGCGGTCGCACGGTGCACCTGCGCAACCACCACGAGCCGTGGGAGCTCTTTGAGGCCGAGTTGGTGACCCTCGACGATACCCTGCTCGCCGTGGCGGGGTTTCCCGGGCTGGCCGGACGCGCGCCGGATTCCGTGCTCTACTCGCCCGGTGTCACCACCTGGTTCGGTGCGGCTGGCTGAGTCGCGGCGGCGTTGGTGACTGTGACCGTACCTGGCTCACGCCGGAGGCTCGATAACGCTGGTCGGTCATCCCTGAGGTGCGGGCTGTACAGAGTCAATGGTCATTGCGCAAGGAGTCTTGCGCAATGACCATTGTTCTTGTGCCGTAATCGGCATGACACCCCGCGGCGGCTCACGGACCACGCTCAGTTCGTCTGCTCTCGGTCTGCTGGTCGTGGTTATGGGCGGTTGCGCCCTGGTCGGCAACGCTGCATTCGGCTTCGGCGCTCACCGTAGGCCCCGCCGGGTGACCTTGGCCATTCCGGTGATCTCCTGACTCCAGAGCCTCTCGCGTTGGGGCCGGTTCAGGCGAGCAGGCCGAGGAACCTCCCGGCGAACCCTGCGCACGCGACCGTCGCGCCGAAGAACACGGCTACCCAGACCACGCCGGGGATGTGGGTCAGACGTGCCAGCTGGTCGGCGTCGGAGGCGGTGCCGCGGCTCCGTGACCGGGAACGCTGAAGCTCTATCACGGTGCGCACGGCCCCGAGCAGAAGGAATGCCGTGATCAGCAGGGCAAAGACGCTCTGCACCGGGGGAGAGCCGAACCAGGTGATGCCGAAGACGACGGCCGCGGTGACGAGCACCGACCAGAGCCCGAACCAGTTGCGGATCTGCACCAGCAGCAGCGCCAGGGCCGCCAGCAGCAGCCATAGCAGGCCGATGTCGTAGCCGAGGCTGAGCATCCGTGCGGCGCCGAGCCCGAGCAGAGCCGGTGCCGTGTAGCCGGCGAGCAGGGTCAGCACCATGCCGGGGCCTCTCGGGCGCCCGCTGCTCACGGTTAGCCCTGACGTGTCGGAGTGTAGACGGATGCCGCCGAGCCGGCGGCCGCTCAACGTCGCAATCACGGCGTGGCCGCCCTCGTGCGCGATCGTGATGACGTGCCGGCTGACCTGCCACAGGGGCGGCACCAGCACGAGCACGGCCGCAGCGGCGATGGTCAGCCAGGCCGTGACCCCAGGTAGAGGCTCGTTGCGGGCGGAAAGTTGTCCCCAGAGTTCGACCAGCCCGTTCATGGTTGCCAGCCTAGATGAGGTCGGCCGTGGGTTCTCGCGGCCCCTCGTGAAAGGCGTCCGGGAGTTTTATACTGACCGCAAACATTGGATACGAGAGAAAGGGCTAGCCCTATGAGTGCTTCGGACAAGATCAAGAACACCGCCGAGGAAGCCGTTGGCAAGGCCAAGGAAGCCGCCGGCAAGATGACGGACAACGAGCGTTTGGAGGCTGAAGGCAAGGCCCAGCAGGCCAAGGCGAACCTCAAGCAGGCCGGTGAGAACGTGAAGGATGCCTTCACGGACTGACCGACTCGCGTTTAGCAATCGTCAACCAAATCGTCAATCAATGAAAGACAATCTATGAAAGGCAGTGGAGAACCATGAATGTGCTCCTCGTAATCATCGCGATCGTCGCCATCGCTCTACTCCTGACCGGAGGATTCGTTGAGTCGCTCAACTTCCTCCTCTGGGTCGGCATTGTGCTCGTCGTCATCGCCCTGATCGTCTGGCTCACTCGGATGATTTCGGGTAGACGGGTCTGATCAGGCTGCAGGGCCGGTTGTCGACGGCAGCGAAGAAAGCAAAAGAGCCCCGGAGATCCGGGGCTCTTTTTGAGTGTGTGGGCGATACCGGACTCGAACCGATGACCTCTTCCGTGTGAAGGAAGCGCGCTACCAACTGCGCCAATCGCCCCTGCGATCCAAATGCAACCGCGACTCCTGATACTAGCCCAGAGCGGGCGGCAGGCGCACACCGAGAGGACCACAACACGCCGGGGCAGCTCGGTTTGAATATGCACCGGACAATCAGCTAGAGTCTTCAAGCGCGCAGAAATGCGGGCAGTTGCGGATGTGGCGCAGTGGTAGCGCATCACCTTGCCAAGGTGAGGGTCGCGAGTTCGAATCTCGTCATCCGCTCGGATTGAATCGGCCGAAGGGCCGGTTCTTTTTGGTTTGAACGTCTTGAGTGAATTCAAGATTTGGGCGATTGGCGCAGCGGTAGCGCGCTTCCCTGACACGGAAGAGGTCACTGGTTCGATCCCAGTATCGCCCACCACGTTTTCCTTGCTTCAGAGCCGGTTTGCTCAAACCGAACTGGCCGCTCCTGTTTCGTTTCTGGGGGGTCTTCGGGAAGCGCTTAGACGCCCGGCCCGGCCTGGCATCGATGATCCGCTCGATCGAGTTGGCGAGCGATGGTGGCGGGCATGCTGATCACCTGGGTTTGTGGTGAATCCGTGCCGGTCGACGATGCCTGGGCGCGCGACCGGCGAGCTCAGCGGACCGTCAGGCTGAAGGTCTTGCGCGCGACGGCCCCGGTTCCGTCGCGGACCTCGACGGTGAAGGTGGAGGTTCCACGGGCGGTTGGTACCCCGGTGACCCGGGCCTCCGGCCGGTTGGCCAAAGTGTTCTCGACGAAGCGCGTTCCGGGAGGGAGTTTCCCGGAAACGACCTTGAACCGAAAGGTGGACGGCCCCGGCGGGTCGCTGGCCACAATGTAGCCGAGGTAGGACTGCCCGAGTGTCGCGTCGGGCAGCACGGAGGGCGTGATGAAACCGAGCGTCTCCGCGGCGGCAACCGTTGCCGACGTGGTGGCGGACTCCGCCGAGACGTTTCCGACGCCATCGAATGCGGCCACGGAGTAGGTATGAGTTCCCGCGGCCAGCCCGGAATCCAGAAACGTCGTGTCGTTGGTGGTACCGCGCACAAGACCGTTGCGGGTGACCCGGTAGCCGGTCACGCCGGTGTTGTCAGTGCTGGGCGTCCAGCCCAGGCTGATCGTGCTGCCGACCACGGTGGTGACGAGGCCGGTCGGCACGGTGGGAGCAATCGTGTCGGTGGCAGGTGGGGGCGCCACGGTGACGCTCACGCTCGTGGAAGATCCGGAGAGGTTCCCGGCGGCGTCGACGGCGGCCACGGAGTAGGTGTACGTGCCGGGTGCCAGGTTGGTGTCGTCGTAGAAGGTATTGAGCACTTGGGTGATCGCTGTGCCGTTGCGGGTGACCCGGTAGCCGGTCACGCCGGTGTTGTCCGTGCTGGGTGACCAGGTGAGGCCGGCGGTGGAGCCGCTCAGAGTGGACGTCAGGTTGGCCGGCGTCGTCGGCGCGATCGTGTCGCCCGTCGAAGTGGTCGAACAGCCGACCAACCGGACCACGGTCACCGCTGTCGAGCCGTCGCGGATGTCGACCGTACAGTCGGCGGGTGGCCGGTAGGGGTCGAGATCGATCCGAAAGTTCCCGGCGCCGTCACTGGCCCCCAAGGCGACACCGTCCACGGTGATGGTGCGGTTCGCGACGGCGGTCCCCTCGATGCGGAGTCTCGACCCGCCAAGCTCTGCCTTCGTCACGGTTGCGGCGGCCACGGCCGGCGTTATTGAAACGGCCAAGAGTGCGGCCAAGACCGCCAAGAGCACGGCTAGACGAGACATTTTCCCCCGAGTTGTGGGTGCCATGTGGGCGACCGTAGCACGGCGCCGGTGGTTCGGCTAGGGCCAGTTGTAGTGGTAGCCGGGCCTCGATGCGGCACCGACAGTGATAGATCCCTCGAAGGATTCACCGGGTGGCCGTGCATGTTTTGAAGGCACGCGCTCACCCGGGTCTGTCGGATACCAGTCTGCTGGACTCAACTCCAGGTTCGCTTCGATTGGCGCCAGGACGATCAAATCCCTGTCGCTCGTCTCGAGCGAACTGCTACGTGCGGTTGTTTGGGAGCCTGTGTCGAGAACGAGCTGCGTGATAGCGCGAAAATGGCGTTCTGGTCTCCTGAAACGGGTCTCGGTAGGGGATAGCCACGTTGCACGTCATCACCTCCCAGAATGCTCTGGGTCGGCTCGACTGGGTTACCACAGCGGCCCGCGACGCGCTCTTCGCGAGCACAATCAGGATGCCCTCCATGGCCGCAGGCATCCCCGTCCAGCCCAGCTGAGCCCTGGCCGTTCAGCGTGTGATGCGCAGGACTTGCCCGGATGCGCCGGGCTCGAAGACCAAGGCGTACAGCTCGTTGTCCTCGTCCTGGCCGAAACCGATGAGTTGGACGTCGAGCGGTCCGTCTGTGAGCTCAGCCACCCGATGCGGTCCGGACTTGGCGCCGGATGTCGTGAAGAGGCGGCCGTGGGCGTTGTTCAGCCGGCGCGAGGTGTCGCCGAACACGTACTGGCCACGCAGTGCGGGGATGCTGCTGCCGCGGTACACGTAGCCGCCGATGATCGCGGTGCCGTCGTCGTGGTCGTACTGGGCCACCGGGTTGGTGAACGTCGCGTTGCTGGCCGTCGAGGCGAACACGAACCCGTCGGAGCGGGATCCCTTCAGCTGGAAGCCGCTGGGGTCGAACAGGAACGCGCCCTCCCGGACTCGCCACCCGTAGTTGCCTCCCGCGTGCACCACGTTGACCTCCTCTACGTCATTCTGTCCGACGTCCGCGACCCAAGGCTGTGCCGGCTGCCCGGCGTTGGCGGCAGTGAAGTCGGCCGCATCGAAGGAGAATCGGAACGGGTTGCGGAAACCCATCGCGAACAGTTCAGGGATCGCCCCTGCGATTCCGGTCGCGTTGCCGACCGGGATGCCGTACTGCTGGTTGGCGGAGTTGGTGCCGTTCACGTCGATGCGGAGGATGTCAGCGAGTGGATTGGCCGGGTTCTGCCCGTTGCCGTTGGTACCGTGCCCAAACATCGGTTTGCCGTCGAAGTTCGTCTGACAGTTCTGGTCGTCAGAGCCGCCGCCGTCACCGAAGGCGATGTAGAGCATCCCGTCAGGGCCGAACTTCAGGTCACCGGCGTTGTGGTTGGACTGTGGCTGGTCCACCGTGAAGAGGACCCGGCTCTCGGCCAACGGTTCAAATGTCAGGGGCGTGGTGCTCAGAGGCTGCCACTCACGGATCACGCTGCGGTGGTCCGGGACCGCTCCAGAGAGATCGCACGGGCCCGGTGGGTCGGCCG
The DNA here is from genome assembly GCA_038319305.1 of Actinomycetales bacterium. Taxonomy (GTDB): domain Bacteria; phylum Actinomycetota; class Actinomycetes; order Actinomycetales; family Microbacteriaceae; genus Cryobacterium. The sequence continues at coordinate 17,353 of JBBQDC010000055.1, forward strand.
GCAGAGGGAAGGTTGCCGGGATCGCGGGGTTGAAGGCCTCCGAGGTGTAGGTGAACAGCCGCCCGTCGGGAGCGAAAGCGGCGCCGAGGAAGCCACGTTCGTCCTTGGGGTCGAGCGGACCTGCCAGTACGTCGCTGACGTCGAGCAGCGTCCGTAGGTGCGGCACCGGACGCGCCGCGTCGATATCGAGCTCCTTCAGCTGGCCGACCTGGTCGACCAGATACATTTTGCGGCTCTGACCGGGGGCGGTGACACCGGCGAGTGGGGCCGTCACGTCCGTTGTCACCGTCTGGAGCCCTACCTGGACTGCTGAACGTGGCACGTCGGGAACGGGATCCCCGATGGGCTCGTTGCCTGTGGCCTGGGCCGTGCCGAGGGCCACAGCGGACGCGGTGACGCCGACGACAGTCACGGCCAGCAGCCGCGCGGCTGAGTGGCGGACAAGATGAGGTCGGGGAGCGTGGGAGCGGAACATCAGGATCCTCCAGTGCAGATTCCGGGCGACCGGTGTGCCGCTCGTCTGGCGGAGCCGCACCGCTCGTCGTCCCCCTTTTCTCCATGTGCTCAAACGACCTGAGTGGAAGTCCCTCACCGTCTCTCATAGTTACACCTTGTCGAGTCGGCCGTCAACCCGTCCACGGGCTGTCGTGCCACCAGGGTAAACGCCCTGGATGATCACGTGACAGGTCGGAACCACCGCACCGTCCCTAGTTCAGCGATTCGACCCGGCAGCTGCTCCACAGGATCCGTGCGCGGGACGGCGCCGGCAAGCAGCGACGACGTGTCGGTCGGTCCCGACCCGCTACCGTGGCTGCCGCCGATCCCCGAGTGAGGTGAAAGGTGACTCGCCGGGCTACCACTGCAGAAATGAGCGGAGAAGTGGGCCTTCCACGGGTTCTCCACAGGGAATCGTCGGTGAGGGTGCGGCGAGCCCGGCCAGAATCGGCTAGAGTCTTTCAAGTCAGCGGAAACGCCGACACGTGCGGATGTGGCGCAGTGGTAGCGCATCACCTTGCCAAGGTGAGGGTCGCGAGTTCGAATCTCGTCATCCGCTCGAATTGAATCGGCCGAACAGCCGGTTCTTTTTGTATGAAACCAAAGTGGTGGGTTGGCCGAGAGGCGAGGCAGCGGCCTGCAAAGCCGTATACACGGGTTCGAATCCCGTACCCACCTCCACTCTTGGAAGAACATTTCAGGAAATGGGCGATTGGCGCAGCGGTAGCGCGCTTCCCTGACACGGAAGAGGTCACTGGTTCGATCCCAGTATCGCCCACAGATAAACCCCCGGTAATTCGGGGGTTTTTTCTTTGTCCATAACACTGTTCCCAAGCATCCGGCGTTGTGTGGTCGCAGGTGAACGCCCCAGAGGGCCTCCGTGCCGGCCAGGCGGAGGGGACCCCCGGCGCGCCGCTAAAGTTGATGGGGTGCGAACAATACTGAGGAGTAATACACGTGGCTGACGGCTTTGAGCTTTTCACCGACCGGTCCGTTGTCGCAATGCGCGTCAACGGCGAGCTCAAGGAT
>JBBQDC010000056.1:0-18526 GCA_038319305.1 Actinomycetales bacterium
CATCGAGCAGCAGGTCTCGCTGGGATTCCTGGCGGGGCCCGTCGGCTGACTTGCGGATCAGGTTCATGAACGCCTGCAACCGGGTGAACCGGCTTTCGGTCTGTTCGTCCGTGAAGGCATCCGTGGCGCCGGAGGACAGCACCTTGAGTTCCTTGCGGAACGCGGTCGCGTCGTCTCGGTGCAGGCGCCGCAGGGCGATCTTGAGGCGATCGCGCCCGGCTCCGAACGGCAGCGTGGTGAGGATCTCATTGATGGGACGGAGCCGGTCTTCGATCTCCTCGATGGAGGTGGTGAAGGCCCCAACCAGGGGAACCAGGTCCTGCCCGCTCCACAGCGCCAGGCGGCGCTTCCATTCCTGCCGACGCTCGTGCAGGCCCAGCGTGTAGACGGCGTCGAGGATGTCCCGGTAGCTCGCGTAGGAATCCAGCGAGACGCCGATGTTCGGGTCGGGCCAGCGGCTCTGGAAGGTTTCGAAGATGCCGACCAGGGTGTTGCGAGCGACCGCGGCACTGTCACGGTCCTGACTGGACTGTTCGGTAAGGCGCTCGCGCAGGCGCTTGACGGCCCCGTCGAACGCGTCGAGGTCGTGTTGGTCGCCGACGGCGGCGAACTGGGCGTCGAGGTGGGCGGCGTGGTCCTCCGACAGGGACAGTGCCATTTCCGGGTCACCGTCGATGCGATCGAGGCGGCTGCTGACCGCATCCTGCCGGTCCACGATGCGGCCCTGCTCGGCGAGAAGGGTCTGCATGGCGCCCTCGGAGGCGTGCTTCTGCTTCTGGGCGGTCTCCAACTCGGCGGCCAGACGCTCCTCTTCGGATTTCAGCGCGCGCAACACGTCGCTGTCGGCGAGCACGCGCTCACGCTCGGCCTGCTTGTCGGCGATGCGGACATCCGCCGCCGGCACGTCGATGGTCTGCCACGCCACGTCGACGACGAGCTGGTGCGCGGCCTTGCGGGCCCGGAGGTCGGCGAGATTGGCACCGTGCCCAGACGCTTCACGCGCCAGGCTGTCGGCCTCCAGCCGCAGCCGGGCCAGTTCCTCGTCGATGTCGTGCAGGCGGGTGCGGCTGGAGAAACCGATGATCGACTTCTGGTCGCTGTTCCAGCCGTGCGCGCCGCGGGAGCCGTTGCGGGTCTGCCCGCTCGGGGTGACCCGCGGGCCGTCACCGACAAGGTCGGCTGCCGTGGCAACGCACTCCGCGTCGAGATTCGGTGCCTGCACCCGGTCCCGCACCCAGCCACTGAAGGGCGAGACCTTGAAGACGAGTTTTCCCGACACCTTGCATGGGTCACCCTCGATCTGCTGGTGGTCCCTCAGCGGGACCCCCTCGAAGTGGATGCGCACGGGGATGCGGAGCGGGTCGATGGCCAGGCTGAGGGCGCGCAGCCGGGCCTCGTCGACGAGCATGACGCGCACGACGGAGGCGAGGGTGACCTCGGCTGCCTGCCGCCAGGCGTCTTCATCGGGGGCCAGGTCGATCAGTTCGGCGAGGAAGGGCAGTTCCTCGGCGGGGATGCCCGACGCCTCGGCGATCAGCAGGCGCGCGCTGTGCAGGTGCTGGGGTACCAGGCTCGCCCGCCCGGACAGGAACTGGTGTTCCTGCTTGAGGCTGCGCAGGTTCTCCTCGACCGGGTAGGCCGTGCGTTGCAGCGCGGAGCGCCGGTGCTCAAGGTCGGCCTCGGCCGCGGGGAAGCCGGCCAGGAACTCGTCGGCGTCGGCGCGGGCCAGTCCGAAGTCGTCGACGGAGTCGATGGAGAGGCCGAGAGGCTGGATGCGCTCGTCGAACTTCCTGCGCTCGGCGGCGGCGTCGTCGCGTTTGTCGGTCAGCTGCGAGAGCTCGTTCGCGAGGCTGACGAGCACATCGCCGCCGTTGTCGCGCTGCTGGCGCTGCAGGTCTGCGACCTGCGCTTTCAGCTCGGTCTCGGCATCCCGGGCCTTCGTGGTCAGCAGTTGAGTGTCGCGGCGCTGCACGCGGTTGAAGTCGGCGGCGCCCTCGAGCAGGCGCTGCTCCGTGCCGAGCTGCCAGAGCACGAAGGGGGTGTCTCCGGAGCGGTGCACGCCGAAGGTGTCGATCAGGTCGGCCTTGTCGGTCGCAGCCTCGTAGATGCGGTGCAGGTCGGGCAGGCGTTCCAGCACCTTGACCTTCTGCGCCTCGGCGACCATGGCCCCGTAGGAGCGTTCGAGGTCTTCGAAGTGGGCGACGGCCTTGTCGGCGGCCGCGTAGGTGGCCGGTTCCTCGAGCACCATCGACTTGTAGAGCCCGTCGACCGTCTTGACCTGCTGGCCGGCCTGGATTCGCGCGAGCAGCCGGAGCGCCTTTCCGCCCTCGCCGTTGGCGCCGATGCCCAGGCGGGTGTAGAGGGTCTGGGCGAACGCCGCATAGGTGTCGAAGACATCCAGTTCGGGGAACCGGGACTTGAGGGCGCGCTTGTCGAAGCGGGACTCGGTCACCTCGGCCAGGTCGCGCAGGTCGAGGTAGCCGTCGATTGTGGCCATCTTCATGGTGATGTCGGCGAACCGGGTGCCGCCGCGGGGCACGAAATATGCCCGCAGCACGGTGAAGCGGCGCTGGTTGTCGTCGATGAATGTCATCGATACGGCACCCCAGGTGGACTCGTACTCGCCGCGGAGCACCGTGTCCTGCAGCTCCCCCGTGCCGGCCTCCCGGTTGGCGTCGGTCTTGCCCTTGAGGTAGGTCATCAGGCTGCGCTGATCGGCGCTGCGCGCCCGCCCGGAACCGGCGTCATTGGAGGCGCCGTTGAACGGGGTGTCCGACGGCATCATCAGCGCGAGGTAGGCGTCGAGCAGACTGCTCTTGCCGGTTCCGGAGGCCCCGGACACCAGGGTGGCCGTTGGCGCGAAGGCAACCTCGTGGTGGCCCTGGAAGCCACCCCAGTTGACCATCTGGAATGACTCGGCGCGCCACTGGGTGGTGCCCTCGGTGAGGCCGTCGACGTAAAACAGCGGGGAATCGGTCATCACAGGGCCTCCGGCAGAGCGGCAAGTTCGGGCAGGTCGGTCTGCTCGGTCAGGTCGAACGACGAGTCGGGATTGGCGTTCTGGGTGACCAGCCATTCCAGGAGTTCACTCAGGCGTTCGACCGGCAGCAGCACCTCGATCACGGCGGAGATGCGGAACCGGTCTGGATCGCTCGTCTTCAACAGCACCCGCGCCTTCGCGAGGCTGTCGACCGCGGCCGTGGCCTTGCGGGCGTCACCCCAACGGTCGGTGGCGTGTTCGGGCCGGAAATGTCCGACGTTTTCGATCAGGTTGTCGCGGTCCACGATGACGATGTCATGGCCGTTCGCGCGTTCGCTGCGAAACCGCTGGCGCAGCAGTACGAGCAAGATGGTCTCTTCCCGCGTGTAGGACACATCGTGCAGCAGGGTGGGGAACCGATCCCCGCCCTCGGCGATCGCCTGCCGTTTGAACGCAACCTCGTAGTGCAGGTCGATGTGCAGGTCGAGAAAGACGTCGTTCAGGCGTGACTTGAGCAGGCTCTCTGAGTGCAGCAGCGTCTGCCACTCGGCCGGCTGCAGCGCGGCGGAGATGTAGCGGTGCTTCAGCAGCAGCACCAGGGTGCGCCGCTGCAGCGCGGTGAGACCACCCTCGTCGCCCTCGAACAGGGAGAAGCTGGGCGAATCGGCTTCAGTGGTCGATTCGTCAGTGGTCGATTCGTCAGTGGTCGATTCTTCGGTGGTGGCGCGCTCGTCAGTCATTGTCAGTTCCGTAGTTCAGGGCGGACAGTGCCGCGGTTTCATCGTCGGTGAGAATGATTCGAGGCACCACGAAGCTGCGGGTGGAGCCGTCCGGCCGCACGGTTTCGAAGCGCTCAAGCGTCTGCGCCCGGCTGACCGCGTCGATCTGGGTGGCGATCTGCAGCATCCCCAGGATCTCGACCGGACGGCGAAGGGTGGAATCGAGGTCGTTGAACGCGTCGCCGACGGATGCGGCCTCACCCTGGTTGAAGGCCGTCACAATCGCGTCGCGCAGTTCCCCCAGGAGTGGGCCGCCCTGCTGACGCATCTCGTCGAGGCTCGGCGGCAGTGGAGCGTCGTCTGAGACATCCTGCAGTTCGGGCGGCGCGCGGTGGGCGCCCGGGTCGTAGAAACGTTCCCGGAGGTGCGAGGCGTCGAGGGTTCCCGGCATGAGGTCGGCGGTGACCACCGACCTGGGCCCGGCGGTCTGCATCCAGGTGGCGAGTTCCTTGTTGATCTCTCGCAGCAGGCGCTCCAGCTCGCGGTCCTTGACCACGTCGTGGTTGACGATGTGCTCGCGCAGAGTCGTCGTGAGTCCAGTGCGCTGGGTGAGCACGTCGTCGATGCCCTTGCGGATCAAGCGCACGGTACCCATGAAGCCCCGGCGATCCGCCCCGCTGAGCTCGAGGGCAAACGGATGTAGCAGGATCGTCTCGAGGTCGTCCTTGAGTTTCTGCAGGAGGTCGTCGTTGCGCAGCAGGGTGAAGGCCCCCTCGAAGGCGCGCCCTTCCGGGGTCGAGGTCATCAGGGCATCCGTTTTGGAGAGGTATTCGTCGAGCACCTCGCTGATCGGGCGCTCCTCGCCGCGAAAGTCGTTGACGATCTGCCGATGCATGGCGGCGACCGACTCTTCGACGCGTTTGAAGTCGCTGGGCAGCTGGCTGATCAGGTCGATCAGGTTGGCGTAGCCCTCGTGCATCTGCGCATTCGAGACCGGTGCGATCTCACCGCCAGCCGCGAGACGGTCGCGCTCGCTGGTCTTCTCGGCGATCTCCTGATCGAGGCGACGGATGCGTTCCTCGCGGTCAGGGTTGGCCTGCGTGGCGCGGTGACGCACCGCGTCCACGATCGTGGTGAGACGAGATTCGCTGATCAGAGCCCGATCGCGGGACAAGCTCTCGACCAGGAGCAGCGCCTCGAGAGCGTATGACGTGAGCGAGTAGTGCTCCTCGTCGCCCTCCCCCGTCTCGCGGTAGAGCCACTGGTCATTCATCCACTGCACGCAGAGGGCGCGGCCGGTCTTACCCGGCACATCGCTGCCGACCGAGCGCAGGTCGGCGAGGTAGGCGTCGACCTGGGTATGCAGCAGATCGGCCTGCACGCTGCGCCGGTCGCGGCTGAAGGAAGACTTGAATACGAAGAGAACGAATGGCGCCCACTTGCGGTCCAGCAGGCGCAGGGTGGGTTTGTCGAAGGCTTCGCGCACCCGCGCCAGTTCGCCCGCAATCTCGCTCATTGTAGAAGTTCCTTTCCGGGACTTCTCAAGGGTAACCGCTGAGCGCGCAGGCAGACACTTGGGTCGGTACCCGCGGCATGTGAGACTGTCAGGACAAACCGAAGGAGCACCACGTGAACGACCCGCGCGCGAATATGGAGGGTAATAACCTGCTCAATCTCGGGGCACCCAAATTGGACTGGTCGAAGACGCCCGGCCGGGTGCCGGGGTTCTGGGTGTCGGTCGTCAGTGTCATCCTCGCGGTGCTGCTGCCGTTTCCCGCACTGTTCGCTGCCCTGATCGGGCTCTCCCTGTCGCTCCGGGCCTTCAGTGTGATCCCGGTCGGCGCCCGGGGGCGCGGACTGGTGCTGGCGTCTCTATTCCTGTCGGGCGCGTCGATAATCGCCGTCGTCGTGCGATTGGTTCTGGTCTTCATCTAGCCGCTCAGGTCTGCGGCTTCAGCCGGCCGACACCCGGCAGGAACCGTCCAACCTGGGCGCCATAGGCGGCGTAGCCGGGATGCTCTGCCACGAGCATTCGTTCCTCCCAGCGCGCCTTGCCTGCCAGTAGCAGCGCGAGGGTCAGCCAGGCAATAATGTGCCAGACCGAAGCGCCGAGGAGCACGAGGCCGACGCCGCCGGTCATCAAACCAGCGTAGATGGGGCTGCGCACGATGCCGTAGACGCCACCGGTGACCAGAGGCGCGTGCTCACGCGGAATCGGGCTCGCCGTGAGAGCCGGGCCGAGACCGAGCACTCCGAGCACGGCGAAGACCGCGCCCACCAGGGCGAGCACGATCCCGGCCCCGACAACGGCGATGTTCACCACCCAGAGCGTGCCGTGCGGCAGGAGAGCCAGTGTCATCAGAAGAAGGAACTGGGCCGACACCAGGGTAACCGCGAGCGCACGCTTCATGGTTCGAGGCTACGCCCCGACGACGAGGGCGTCATCGGCCACCGTGACGTTCACCTGCGCGCCGATAGCCAGCCTAGAGTCGACCAGCAGGTCGGCGATGCGGTCGTCAAGTTCCCGCTGGATGACGCGGCGCAGTGGCCGGGCACCGTATTCCGGCTGGTACCCGTGCACGGCGATCCAGTCCACCGCCTCATCGCTGACGGAGAGGTCGATCTGCTGCGACTCCAGGCGCGACCGGGTCTGCTCGAGCAGCAGCCGAACGATCTGCCGCAGTTGCGACTGGTCGAGCTTTTGGAACAGCACGATCTCGTCGATGCGGTTGAGGAACTCCGGCCGCATGGCCTCGCGGAGCTTGCCCATGACCCGGTCGCGCAGCGCCTTCTCCGAACCGAAGCCATTGCCCGCGCCGTCGGTCTGGGTGGTGAAGCCCAGTGCCCCGCTACGGCTGGCCAGGAACTCCGAGCCGATGTTCGAGGTCATGATGATCACCGTGTTGCGGAAGTCGACCGTGCGGCCCTGGCCGTCGGTGAGGCGCCCATCGTCGAGGATCTGCAGCAGCAGGTTGAACACGTCAGGGTGCGCCTTCTCGATTTCATCGAGCAACACGACCGAGTACGGGTTGCGGCGCACGCGTTCGGTGAGTTGACCTGCCTCGTCGTAACCCACGTAGCCGGGAGGTGCACCCACGAGGCGGCTGACGGTGTGCCGCTCGCTGAACTCGCTCATGTCGAAGCGGAGCATCGCGGTCTCGTCGCCGAACAACGATTCGGCCAGCGCCTTGGCGAGTTCGGTCTTGCCGACGCCCGTCGGCCCAAGGAACAGGAAGCTGCCCACCGGGCGGCGGGTGTCACCCATGCCGGTGCGATGGCGCCGAACGGCCCTCGCGATCACCGTCACCGCGTCATCCTGCCCGATGACCCGCTCGTGCAGGTCGTCTTCGAGATGACCCAGCCGCTCTTTGTCATCGGAGGTGAGCCGGACGGCGGGGATGCCCGTGGCGCGGGCGATGATCTCGGCGATCTGGGTGTCGTCCACGACCGGGGCGCCCGCGGCATCCGTGGGCTCGGCGGCGACAATCTTCGTCTCCAGTAACGCGACCTGGTCGCGCAACTGCGACGCCTGCTCGTAGCGCTCCTCGGTGACCGCGGTGGTCTTGGCCGCTTCGAGGGTGGCGAGTTCATCACGCAGAGACTGCACGAAAACACCGGTGCCCTTTTTCAGCCTCAGGCGCGCTCCGGCCTGGTCGATCAGGTCAATGGCCTTGTCCGGCAGGAAGCGATCGGGGAGGTAACGCGTTGACAGGTCGACGGCCGCACGGATGGCCGCTTCGGTGTAGCGCACGCCGTGGTGCTGTTCGTAGCGGCCCTGTAGCCCGGTGAGGATCTGCACGGCCTCTGCGCCGCTCGGCTCCCCCACCCGAACGGGCTGGAAACGGCGCTCGAGGGCAGGATCCTTCTCCACCTTGCGGTATTCACTGAGGGTCGTCGCACCCACCACATGCAGTTCACCGCGGGCGAGCCGGGGCTTGAGGATGTTGCCGGCGTCCATGTTGCCGTCGCCGGAGCCTCCCGCACCCACCACGGTGTGCAGCTCGTCGATGAAAACGATGAGGTCGTCGCGACGGGCGCTGATCTCGTCCATTGTCTCGGTCAGGCGTTCCTCGAAGTCACCGCGGTAGCGCGTGCCGGCGAGCATGGCCGGCAGGTCAAGGGATATCACGCGCTTGTGCAGCAGCTGATCAGGGACAGCGCCGTCAACGATCGCCTGGGCGAGACCCTCGACGATGGCGGTCTTGCCGACTCCGGCTTCGCCGATCAGCACCGGGTTGTTCTTGGTGCGCCGGGAGAGGATCTCGATGGTCTGCTCGATTTCATCGGCCCGGCCGATCACGGGGTCCAGATCACCGGCGCGGGCCCGTGCAGTGAGATCGGTTCCGTAGGTGTCGAGCAGCGGAGTGCCGGAATCAGGGTCGGTCGGCGAGGCGGAGGGCGCTTCGGCGCTCTCGTCACCGTGAGCCTCGCCGGCCCCGGCCCGCAGGGACTCCGGGGTCACGCCGGCCGCGGCCAGCACCTGACCCGCGGGCGAATCCTGGTTCACGACGAGTGCGAAGAACAGGTGCTCCGGGTCGATGTAGGTCGAGCCGAACGCGCGGGCAACCTGGTGAGCGTCGAGTAGGGCGCGCTGCGCCGACGGGGTGAGCGCCGGGGAGGTGATGGCCAGAGGAGAGAGCTTCTCCGGGAGGCGCAGGTCCGCGGCAGCAGCAACGGCTTCCGGATCGGCGCCGGAATGAAGGATCGCCGGGGCGGCCGGGGCCTGCAGGGCCAGAACCCGCAGGATGTGCAGGGCGTCTATCTCGGCGTGGCCGTGATCGACCGCGAAACGGGCTGCCTGCAGCAGCAGTTCGTGGGTGCGGCGACTGAGCAGCCGCGTGATATCGATGGGACGCATGGATCGGGCCGCACGCTGACCCTGCAGATAGCGGGAAAGAAATTCGTCGAACGAGCCGTTGCCGGCCTCCGCAGGACCAAAGGATGTAGGCATCTGACCTCCTGGAATTGTGAAACTTGAGTGCCCTTGACTCAACTTAACGTTGGGGGCGTTGTTTCATTCCCGGAGTTTCCTGAGCGTCTCACGTGCGTCAGGAGTGTCAGATTGTTCACATGCCGGCACCTCCCATTCAGTACCAGCCCGAAGCCACGGATTTGTTCCATGCCCCACAGGCACTGCCATAGCGCTCCGCAATGTAACTCAGACCCCAGGAGATCTGGGTGGCCGGGTTGGTTGCCCAATCGGCGCCGGCCGAAGCCATCTTGCTGCCGGGCAGTGCCTGCGGGATTCCGGTGGCACCGCTCGAGGCGTTGTAGGCGTTGACATTCCAGCCGGACTCCTTGTTCCAGAGACTCACCAGACATCCGAACTGGTCGGCGCCCCAGCCGTACTTGGACGCCATCATGTCCCGGGCGATGGCCTGGGCCCCGCTGGGGTTAGTGGGGGCAGCAGGGCGGGCCGGAGTAGCCGGCGCCGGAGCAGCGGGCTTCGGAGCAGCAGCCTTGGCGTTGGCAAGTGCCTGGGCCTGGGCCTGCGCCTGGGCGGCTGCCTGAGCAGCAGCAGCATCCGCGGCAGCCTGAGCCTCCGCGGCAGCCTGAGCTGCCGCTGCAGCCGCAGCGGCCTGCTCCGCGGCAGCGCGATCGACCTCCGCGGTCGAGACCTTCACGACCTCTGCTTCGGCATGGACCTGCTCCACAAGGTCGAAGACCCGCTCGGGCGCCAATAGCGTGTAGTCACCGAGAGCGGCGACGGTGCTCGAAAGTGCCGTCGCATCTGTCTTTCCCTGGGCCGCCATGATCACCCCGTTGGCGCCGACAAGGGTGGTGCGAGCGCTCGCGGCGGCATGGGCCGGGACAATTTCGGCGAGGCTGCCTGCTTGCTCGGGGTGAGGCCCGGTGGCCATTGCCAGCACAGCGGTGGCGGAGAGGCGCGCCTTTTCTTCGGCCGCAGCGGACTGAGACGCGGATTGGGCGGACAATCCGCTCACCACGATGGCACCGACGGAGATGACGCCGCAGGCCACCAGAAGACGGCTGCGTGCACGTCGGCGACGCGTCTCCTGATGTCGGGTAAACCCGATGTCGGTGCCGGGCGTGGCTGCCGCACCGATCGGGGTGTCTGAATCAATATCTGATCTCGGAAAAAGGTCGGACATGGGAGTAGATGAGTCAGAGTTTTGCATAACCTTCACAGGGCGAATCGCGTGGGCGGCTGCTCTCACGGTTCTTGTTCGACGTTCCACGAGCGGAGTTCCGCGCGGGCGAAGCTGTAAGACTGCCTTTGCTTTCTGGATAAATCCTCACTTATAGCTGGCAAAGTGCTGACAACGGGGGTGGCGGGATTGCCTAAAGACCGATCTGGTGGGTGAGAATCCCGGCATGTGTGGTGCAATGATCCGTGATGTCAACCCGCACTGCACCGATGCACCGTTTCGTGTATTCGGCCGACGGAGTCAACCTGGCCACCTACGAATTCGGCGATTCGAGCGCCCCCACGGTGCTCGCCGTGCACGGCTTCGCCTCCAGCGCCGTCACCAATTGGCATGTCACCGGCTGGACGCGGGATCTGATCCGCGCCGGCTTCCACGTGATCGCGATCGACCAGCGCGGGCACGGCCTGAGCGACAAACCCCACTCCCCCGCCGACTACACGATGGAGGCGCTTGTCGACGACGTGCTGCAGGTGCTCGACGCCTACCTGCTCGACGAGGTCTGCTACGCGGGATACTCGCTCGGCGCCCGGGTGGGCTGGCAGTCCGCCCGCGAGCTGGAGGGTCGCATCTCACGGGCGGTTCTCGGCGGCATCCCCGACGGTGACCCCCTCAAACGCTTCAAGATCACGGATGCCCGCGCTCACCTCGAACACGGCACCGAGGTCGACGACCGCCTCACCGGCGCGTACCTGACCATGGCCCGCGCGCTGCCCGGCAACGACCTCAAGGCCCTCGTGGCCCTCGTCGAAGGCATGCGCGGCGGCCCTCAGCCTGGCCCCGAAAATGCGCCGGCACAGCCCCTGCTCTTCGCCACCGGAAGCGAAGACGGCATCCTCGAGGCTTCGAAGGCGCTCGCCGCGGCGACGCCGGACGGCGGATTCTTCGAGATCCCCGGGCGCAACCACTTCAATGCCCCAACGTCACGCGCTTTCCGGGAGGCGGCGATCGAATTCTTCCGCGGTGCCGGCAGCAGGGGAAACAGCAGCGACAGCCCGACGGTCGAGGTGGATCCCGGCGAGCATGCACCGCACTGAGCCGCCGGCGAGTTCGATCGTGGGCACGTCGAGCGGAAGGATCGTGCAGCTCTGCTCGATGATCCGGCGCTGCTCTGCAGACAGGCTGGCGAGGGCGCGTCGCGAGAGCGCCAGCATCCGTCCGCTCCGGCCGTGCAGTTCCATGGCGTTGCCGGCAAAGTTGCGGATCTGATCCCGGTCGAGGGCGAGCACCTGCCGATCCTGCGCAGCCAGACGCTCCACGACGTGGCTGCGCCGGGCGGCCGACTCGATCAGGTCGAGCCCGACCAGGGCGAAGTCCGTGGCGATGCACATCATGACGTTGGTGTGATAGATCGGTGTGCCGTTCTCGTCTGACGCGTCGAAGACGATGGGCTCGTAACCGAAGTTGGTGCAGAACCGTTCCAGCGCAATCGGGTCGGCCCGTCTCGACCGCGCGACGTAGGCGATGCGCGCCGCATGGTCGAGCACCATCGCACCGGTTCCCTCGAGGAAGACGTCGTCGAGTTCGAGCCCGGAATAGTCGAGGACATCCTGCACGCGGTAGCGCTGCTTGAGCATCTCGACGATGTCGCCCCGGCGCTCGGTGCGCCGGTTCGGCGCGTGCATCGGATAGAGCGCCACGTGTCCCCCGGCGTGGGTGGAGATCCAGTTGTTGGGGAACACGCTGTCGGGCTTGCCTGGGCCGTCGTCGTCGAACAGGTGCACCGCGATTCCCTGCGCCTCCAGCGCGTCGGCGGCTGCGGTCACCTCGGCGTAGGCAGCCTCGGCGACCAGTGCCGCATCATGCCCGGCATCCTTGGACTGAAAAGCGTTGTCGTGGGCCGTCTCCGGGTTCGGCGAAAAGAAATGCGGTCGGATGAGCACCACGGCCGATGGGGCCTGAACGGACACCAGGGTCAGACGAGAACGGGAGCACCCGCGGTGACCAGACCGAAGAGGTCCTTCGGGTCATCGGGGTCGGCGACGAGATCGATGTCCGTGTAGAACGAGGTCTGGTCCACGGCATCCTGCAGAAAGCGGAGCGCCGAGAAGTCCTCGATGGCGAAGCCCACGGAGTCGAAGACCGTGATCTGCTCGGCTGAGGTGCGGCCGGCTGCCTCGCCCAGCAGGACCTGCCAGATCTCGGTGACCGGGAAGTCGGGGTGCATCTGCTGGATTTCGCCTTCGATGCGGGTCTGCGCGGTGAACTCCACGAACACGTCGGCGCGGTGCAGGATGTCGCCGTCGAGCTCGGTCTTGCCGGGGCAATCGCCGCCGATGGCGTTGATGTGCACGCCGGGGGCAACCATGGCGTCGGTGAGTACGGTGGCGTTGGCCTTGTCCGCGGTGCAGGTGGTGATGATGTCGGCGCCGATCACGGCATCCGTTGCCCCGGTGGCGACGACGATCTCGAAACCGAGCGGGGCCAGGTTGCGCACGAATTTGGCGGTGGCATCGGGATCGGTGTCCCAGACGCGCAGCCGGTTGATGCCGAGGAGTCCCCGGAAGGCGAGCGCCTGGAACTCCGACTGGGTTCCCGTGCCGATCATGGCCATGGTGTGGGCATCGGGGCGGGCCAGCGCCCGGGCGACCATGGCCGAGGTCGCCGCGGTGCGAAACGCCGTGAGCACGGTCATCTCGGACCAGAAGGTGGGGTAGCCGCTTTGCACGTCGGCGAGGACTCCGAACGCGGTGACAGTCTGCAGGCCGCGGGACGGGTTCGACGGATGTCCGTTGACGTACTTGAAGCCGTAGGTGACGCCGTCGCTCGTGGGCATGAGTTCGATCACGCCGAGCGGAGAGTGGCTGGCGACGCGCGGCGCCTTGTCAAAGCTGGGCCAGCGGCGGAAGTCACGTTCGAGGTACTCGACCATGTCGGTGAGGATGCGTTCCACACCCGTCTCGGCGGCCCAGCGGTTGATGTTTCCTACGTCTACAAAGCGCACCACGTGCGTCTCCCCTCGATCAGATGTTCAAGCCTAGGCATGGGCGTTGTGTAGCCGCCATTCGTTTTTTGCCGCAATCTGAGTAGAGGATCATGCATTATGCACACCACATCTATACACTGTGATTAATGTACCCTCTCGATGATCTCGACCGCCGGCTCCTCTCCGCCCTCCGCGTGAACGGCCGCGAGCCGGTGGCTAGCCTGGCCCGTGACCTTGGGGTCACGCGGTCCACGATCAACAGTCGACTGAAGCGTCTGATGGATTCGGGAACCGTGGTGGGTTTCGGTGTGCGGATCAGGGAGGATCGCGACCCGAACTCTATTCGGGCGATCACCCTGATTGAGGTGAAGGGGCGCGCGATCACGCACGTGATCCACGCTCTGCGCGGCTTTCCCGAGGTCAAGGCCCTGCACTCAACCAACGGCGGCTGGGATCTCGTTGCCGAGCTGCGTACCGACACCCTGGCCGACTTCGACCGGTTGCTCGGGCAGGTGCGTTCGATCGAGGGCGTCCTCAACAGCGAGACGAGCCTGCTGCTCAGCTCGGTGTCGAGCGAGGAGCTGCCGGGAACCCGGGCGTCAACTCGGAACTGACCCGGCCCGGCTCGTTGAACCTCGGCGCCTCTTCTTGCGCTACATTCGTGCCAACTTCGTGATGACGCGGTATAGGAGAGTGCAGTAGCCTCCCGCTCGCGCGGGAGGCCGACTCCAGTTAGTCGCGCGTGATCTTCCAGATGCCGTCCGCGAGGTCCTTGTCGGGGTGCTGCACGGTTGCGAACAGCTCCTTGGGGTTCTTTCCGAAGTAGATCCCGGTGGTCTCGGCGCCTTCATCTTTCAGCGAGGCGAAGAGCTCGACGTTGTCGGACGCTCCGTCGTGGTTGAGGTCCTTGCCGGCCCGGAAGATGTCACTGAAGCTGTTGTCTTCCGTGATCCAGAGGGCGCCGTCGGGGCCCTCTGCCAGGTTGTCCGGGTTGTTGAATCCGCTGACCCCGGCGGCCTTGTCTTCGACCGGCACGTTCACGCCGGCCTCAACGAAGCTGCTGACGGTGAGCTTGTTCAGGTCGATCGCGACTACCCGCTCTTCAGAGGTGTTGGCCACGTAGAGGGTCTGACCGATGACCTCGACGTCTTCGGGGCGACCGAACTCGGTGGCACCTACCTCGTCAGCCGCGGCATCCGCGTCAATCCGCACCTGCGCCTGGTCCAGGGCCACCCACTCGAAGGCGCCCACCTTCTCGGTGAAGGTCGACTGGTTCCACTTTTGCGCGGCATCCGACAAGCCGGTGAGCTTGAGGGCGTGCAGCTGACCTGTCGAGAGGTCGCCACGAACGCTCGGCACGAACTTGAAGATCGAGCCGCCGTTGAGCTCGTCGATGACGATGACGGAACCGTCGGCCGTGACGTCGATACCCTCGTGGCGGAGGGCCCCGAGCTCGGTGCGTTCCTCGATGCGCTCGACCGTGGTTGGGTCGTTCTTCGCGAAGAACAGTTCGAAGACCTTGCCACCGGTGGTCTCTTCGGTGACGAGCAGGCTGCCCCACGGGGTCCAGCGAATGCCGTCGAGGCGGTTCCAGTCCGCGCGCTGGGCGATGACGCGGGTCTCGCCGGTCTTCAGATCAGTTACTGCGACGGCGCCGTTCGAGCCGACCTCGTAGGTGTTATAGAGGTAGCGGCCGGCTTGGAGACCGGTCTCATTCTGGGTGTTCATGTCGTGCAGGTCGTCGACGCCGGGGTAGACGTCGAGCATGGTCTCGTCCTGCACCAGGGTCTGGGTGAAGCCCTCGGGCACCGCGTACGGCTGCGACCAGTCGGTGCTGCCCAGGTCATAGGCGGATCCGGAGAGCGGCACAAAATCGAACGGGCCGTTCGCGGCGAACGCGGCAGGGGCGATGCCGACGACTGCGGTGGCAGTGGCGGTGGCGGTGAGGGCAAAGACGGCGATCTTCTTGCGCAAGGCGTGACTCCTTCGTGAGGGATGGATGCAACGCCATAGACCGTATTCGGGCAAGCTGACGCGCGGTGGTCGACCGGTTTCCACCCGATGTCGGGCCGGTGAACACCCGGGGCCGCTGTCCCAGCGCGTAACAGAGACCGGGCCTCGTTCGGCATATTCCCGTGTTACGCGCCGTGGCCTGTGGGAGGCGTCGGCGTCAGGCCTGCGAGCCGCCCGCGATCTCGTAAGACCACAGCTCGCTGCTGATGCCCACGGGCCGTGCCGGTGCTTCGCCCTCCTGGGGGGTGTCTCCGCGGTGACCCTGGGCGAAAGACGGCGAGGTCAGCCAGGCCTGGAAGGACCCCTCGTCGGCCCACCGGGTGACAACCAGCCAGGTGCTGCGATCGTCGGTGGGCTTGAGCAGTTCGAAACCCTCGAATCCCGGTCGGTCGTCGACCGCACCGGCTCGGGCGGCGAACCGGCGGGCCAGTTCGTCGCCGTTGTCGCCGGGCACGGTGATGGCGTTGATTTTGATGATCGTCATGGGGTTTCTCTCTGTCGTGGATGCACTGTCTACTCTCACCATGCTGTCACCCTCGGGCATCTCTCGATGCCTATGCTGGGGAGACTATGCGACTCTTTTTGATCCGCCACGGCCAGACGCCCGCCAACGTGCTCGGCCAGCTCGACACCGCTCACCCTGGCCCGGGCCTGACCGACCTCGGGTCCCGCCAGGCCTCGGCGATTCCGGATGCCCTGCGCCTCGAATCGATCGACGCCATCTTCGCGTCGACGCTGGTGCGCACCCAGCTCACCGCCCAACCGCTGGCGGCCGCCCTGCGGCTCGACGTGCAGGTGGCCGACGGGCTGCACGAGATCGAGGCAGGTGCCCTCGAAGGTCTCAGCGACCCGGCATCCCTCCGCTCCTATTTTGAAACGGTCCTGACCTGGGGCACCGGTAACCTGACGGCCAGGATGCCCGGTGGCCCAGACGGGAACAGCTTCTTCGCCCGATTCGACGCCGATATCGCGACCGCCGCCGCCGGTGCCGACACGGCGGCGGTGTTCAGCCATGGTGCGGCGATCCGGGTCTGGACCGCGGCCCGCGCCAACAACGTCTCGCCCATGTTCGCGGGCACGACCGACCTCGAGAACACGGGCGTCGTTGAGCTGTCCGGTTCCCCCGAAAACGGTTGGACTCTCGTGTCGTGGGTCGGTCTCAGCGTGGGCTCGCCGGGCGGACCGCAGCTTCTGGTGCTCTAGGAGTTCTCAGTCTCGGACGCTCGTCCCCGAGGCACCTTCGGACGCACCAGTGCGTGGCTCTCACGCAGCAGCTGTTCGACGAGGGCGTCGTCGACCTGCCCGCCCGGCACGATCGTGATCCAGTGCTTCTTGTTGAGGTGGTATCCGGGGGTGATCTGCTGGGGAAACTCCTCGCGCAGGGCACGGCTATCTTCCGGGTCGCACTTGAGCGAAACCGAGAGCGGTTCGCCCGCAAGGGCGGTGAGGGCGAAGATCTTGCCGTTTCCACTGGTCTTGAACACGCTCGTCTCCTCACCGAAGGGGAACGTTTCGATTGCCTGCGGGAGACTCAGGCAGAACTCGACGAGGGCATCCGGGGTCATGGATACGACCCTACGTCGTGGTGCTGCGGCTACGCCACGTGGTCGCGCCAGCTGTGCTCGGGCGCGTAGCCCAGCATGCGTCTGGCCTTGTCGATTGAGAGCAGGGTGTCGTTCTCGCCGACCTCCCTGAGCTCAACGCCAGGGAAGACCTCGGCGGCAAGCTCGGCGTTGGGCCGGCTCATCACGGTGTCGGCGGCGGCGATGATGAACGCCTCGAAGCCGGGCTGCGCGTTCTCCAAGGCCCGCAGCACGGCCTGGGCGCCGTCGCGGCCGTCGATGTAGCCCCACAGGTTCCACTTGCGCAGGGTGGCGTCGGCGTCGAAGGCGGGGAAGGCCGCGTAGTCCTCCGGGTCCTTCACGTTGGAGAAGCGCAGGGCCGTAATGCTGAGTTCGGGATCCCACCGGGTGAGCTGGATCGCCATCTGTTCCTCAAGGTGCTTGACCAGCGAGTAGGTGCTTTCGGGGCGGGCCGGGTACTCCTCGTCCACGGGCATGTACGGCGGGTCGATGTCGAAAGGCAGGCCGAGCACGGTCTCACTGGAGGCGTAGACCAGTTTCTTGATGCCGGCACGCCTGGCCGCCTGAAACACGTTGTAGGTCGAGAGGATGTTGTTGTGGAACGTGGCCACATCGGGAACCAGTCCGGGAGCCGGGATCGCGCCCAGATGAACGATCGCGTCGAACCCGGTGTGGCGGTCATCGACACCGAGAACCGCGTCGACGACCTGGCCGTAGTCTGTGAGGTCCACAACCACCAGATCGTGGTTTCGGGCGCCGTCGCGGTCGAGGTTCAGCACCTCGTGGCCTTCGGCGACGAGCCGCTTCACGACGGTCCGGCCGAGCTTTCCGCTTCCACCTGTGACAACGATCTTCATGCGGGACTCCTCTGCGTGTTCTGTGTGGGTCGTGGCAACACGAACAAGCCTACGACCGCCCTGAGGCTGCAATCCGCGTGCACTAGCCTCCAGACATGGAAACGTGGGACGTCGTCGTGGTCGGTGCGGGCGTGTGCGGGCTGACGATCGCTCAGAACCTGCAGGAGCGCGGGCGTTCGGTCCTTCTCCTCGACAAGGGCTCGCGGCCGGGCGGGCGAATGGCCAGCCGGCCCCTCGGCGGCCGGCTGCTGGACCCATCCGTCGACACGGTTCGCAGCCACGACGCCGAGGTCACCCGCGAGATCACGCGCCGCACGGGCTCCCGGTTCGCAGCCGAGACCGGAGGGCATGCGGACTGGACCTTCGACGCGCCCGCGGGCGACATCGCCAAGCGCTGGGCGGCCGGTACGACGCTCCGGCGCACCTTCGTCACGCACCTTGCCGTGCAGGACTCGGGACTCATTCACGTCGTGCCGCACGGCTCAGGGGAACCGTTCGGAGCCCGGGCGGTGGTTCTCACCGCGCCGGTGCCGCAGAGCGTGCAGATCTTGCGCGCCAGCAGGCTCGACGTGGCTCCCCCGCTACTCGAGGTGGCCTACGACAAGCGAGACGTTCTGCTCTGCCTCGTGGACGGTGCTGATGCTGGTGCTGGTGACCGTTCCGTCGGGGACCGCCTCGCGAGCAGGTCGACCTACGCCGGAGCCATCGAGATGATTCGGGTCAGACACCGTGACGATGCCGGACAGGTGTGGCTCGAGGTCTTCGCGAGCCCGCTGTGGAGCGAAGCGAGGTGGGAGACGGATGCCACGTTCTCGCAGGCGGCCCTGCTGACCGAGCTGATCCGGCTTCTGCCCGGCGTGCGCGTTGTGGAATCAGAGCTGAAGCGCTGGCGGTACGCGAATGTGGTGAGGTCGGTCGGGTCGCCGGATACCGTCCCGGGTGCCACCTACTACCGCAGCGAGGACCAGCCCGGCGTCTTCGTGGCGGGAGACGGCTTCGGGCGCCTACACGGGCATCCGTCGGGGGTCTCCCGCGCCGTGCGTTCCGGGCTGGACGTGGCCCGGGAACTGGGGCATGAGTCCTGACGTTGGTGACACTGGGGTCATGGACGAGATGACCGGCACCCTGGTGGGTCCAGTGCCCGGCACGCCCGGTGCCCCGCTTACGGACTCTGACGATGGCGGGTTTGGGTGTGCTGACGTCGAGCAGGCTTTCGTTGAGATGGCGGCTCGCTGGGCGCGGGAAGTCGACCGTGAGACTCTCGCTCCGGGGTCGGTACCC
>JBBQDC010000057.1:0-18271 GCA_038319305.1 Actinomycetales bacterium
GCGACCTCGCTGCCGCCGCCCGAACCGAACAGCTCGAGCACCGTGCCGTCGGGCTGCACGATCCCGGCCATGTTCTCGATCACGCCGTAGATGGTCTGGCCGGTCTGCCGGGCAACGACGCCGCTGCGTTCGGCGATGTCGGCGGCCGCCGGCTGGGGGGTCGTGACGACGATGACCTCGGCCTGAGGCAGAAGCTGCCCGACCGAGATGGCCACGTCGCCCGTGCCCGGCGGCAGGTCCAGCAACAGGATGTCAAGGTCGCCGAAGTACACGTCGGTGAGGAACTGGGTGATCGTGCGGTGCAGCATCGGCCCGCGCCAGGCGACCGCGACGGAGCCGTCCTCCACGAACATACCGATGGAGATCACCTTCACGTCGAACGCAATCGGCGGCAGGATCATCTCGCCGACCTGGGTCGGCTTGACCGCTGCGGACTTGCCCGTCTCTGGGGAGGGCTGGGTGACCAGGCCGAGGAGTCCGGGGATGGAGAACCCGTACACATCCGCGTCGACGATGCCGACACGCAGCCCGCGGGCGGCCAGTGCCACGGCCAGGTTCGCGGTGATCGTGGATTTGCCGACGCCGCCCTTGCCGCTGGTGATGGCGTAGACGCGGGTGAGGGACGCGGGGCCGAACTGGTTACTGCGGGCCTCCTTGCCGCCGCGCAGCTTCTCCGTCATCGCCCGGCGCTGCTCGCGGGTCATCACGCTCACGTCGACGGTCACGTTGCCGGGACCGGCCACGGATTCCGCGGCCTGGCGAACATCGCGTTCGATCTGGCGGGCGGCCGGGCAGCCGGCGATGGTGAGGCGAATTCCCACCAGAGCGCGGCCGTCGACGATGTCCACCCCGACGACCATGTCGAGTTCGGTGATCGGCTTGCGGATCTCCGGGTCGATCACCTGGGCCAGGGCGGTGAGCACCTGGTCAGCAGAAAACAGGGGCTCAGACACCGGGCGAACGCTCTTCCCGATCTCGGTCTCGGTCCCGGTCGCCCTTACGGAGGCGCTTCCGGGTCTGTTTGTCCTGGTCTTCACGCTCTTCCAGGTTCTCGAGCAGGGCGCGCAGTTCGGAACGGAGGAAGTCGCGTGAGGCGAGGTCTTTCATGCCGAGACGCAGCGCCACCACCTCGCGGGCGAGGTACTCGGTGTCGGCCAGGTTGCGTTCGGCGCGCTGCCGGTCCTGTTCGAACTGCACCCGGTCGCGGTCATCCTGCCGGTTCTGAGCGAGCAGGATCATCGGGGCCGCGTAAGAGGCCTGCATCGACAGCACCAGGGTCAGCGCGATGAAACCGAGCGATACGGAGTCGAAGCGCCACTGTGATGGTGCGAGTGTGTTCCAGGCGATCCAGCTGACGGCGAAGAATGTGAGCCCGAGCAGGAACCAGGGTGTGCCCATGCCGCGGGCGATGGCCTCGGTGAACCGGCCGAAGCGGTCGCTGCTGGCGCGGTCGCGATTACGCCGCCGTTTGCGGCCGAGGGAGGATGTGCGCAGGCCCTTGGGGGAGTCGAGGCGGAGATTCGCTCGGTTAGCTCGGGCCATTGCCGGTCCTCCGTCCGTGGTGCAGCGGGATGCTTCCCGTGCTCAATTCGGTGCGGGCCTCGGCCCGGCGGCGCACATCGTCGTTGCCGTCGTGGCTGCGCCAGTCGTCCGGCAGCAGATAGTCGAGGACGTCGTCAATCGTCACCACCCCGACGAGTCGGTGGTTGTCGTCGACCACAGGCACGGACACGAGGTCGTAGCTGGCCAGGATTCGGGTGACCTCCGCGGCCGAGGTGTCGGCCGTGACGGGATCGAGACCCTGGTCAAGCAGTGTGCCGAGGCGTTCGTGGGGCGGGTAGCGCAGCATCCGCTGGAAATGCACCATGCCCAGGAAGCGGCCGGTGGGCGGCTCATAGGGCGGCAGGGTCACGCAGATCGCCGCGCCGAGCGCCGGCGCCAGATCATGGCGACGGATGAGCGCGAGCCCTTCCGCGACCGTGGCGTCGGCGGAGACGATGATCGGTTCGGTCGTCATCAGGCCGCCGGCGGTGTCGGGGGCGTACGTGAGCAGGAAGCGCACGTCGTCCGCTTCCTCGGGCTCCATCAGGTCGAGCAGCTGTTCTCCGAGCTCCTCCGGCAGCTGCGCGATCAGGTCGGCGGCGTCGTCGGGCTGCATGTGGTCGAGCACGTCGGCGGCGCGGGCGTCGCCGAGCCGGGTCAGGATGCTGACCTGCTCGCTCTCCGGCATCTCCTCGAGGGCGTCGGCGAGGCGGCCGTCCGGCAGCTCGCCGGCGACCTCGTGCATGCGCTCCGGCGGCAGGTCGAGGAGGGTGTTCGCGAGGTCGGCGGGTTTGAGGTCAGAGTAGGTGGCGATGAGCTGTTCGGCCGACTGGGCCTGACCCTCGGTGGTGCGCTCGCGCACCGCGCCCCAGTTCGTGAAGGTCGTGGCGCCCTTCGCGAAGAGGGAGAGGCTGGTCTTGGGACGGCGCACGAAGAGTTGGCTGATCGCCCAGCCGCCCTGCGGGAGCTCCTCGATCGAGACATCCTCGATGGTCGCCTCACCGGAACCGTCGTTGAAGACGACCGTGCGGCCGAGCATCTCGGCGATGACGCGAACTTCACCGCCGCGCTGCTCGAAGCGGCGCACGTTGATCAGGCCGGTGGTGATGATCTGACCCGAACCAATGCTGGTGACGCGCGCGATCGACACGAAAACACGCCGTTTGCCTGGGATCTCCACGATCAGGCCGACAACGAGGGGCGGGTCGTTTTTTCGGTAGACCACCAGCACGTCGCGGACCTTGCCCACGCGGTCTCCCGCGGGGTCGAAAACGGAACACCCGGCCAAACGGGCAACGAAGACTCTGGTGGCAGACACATGACAAATCTAGGCCACCTTCAGGGCCGATCGGTCCTGTGAAAGAATGGTTCTATGAGCAATCAGAGCCCGTTCGGCGGGCGCAGGGCCGCATTGTTCCCCGTTTTGCCCAAGGGGGAGGTGCTCGCGACGTACGCCACCTACGGCGAGGCGCAGGAAGCAGTGGACACGCTGGCGAAGACCGACTTCCCGGTGAAACAGGTCTCCATCCTCGGTAACGACCTCAAAACGGTCGAGCGGGTCACCGGCAAACTCACCTGGGGGCGCGTCGCGCTCGCCGGGGCAGCCTCCGGCGCCTGGCTGGGCGTGTTCTTCGGCCTGCTCTTCTTCATCTTCTCTCCGGACGGTGCAGGCCTGCCGTTCGTGTTCGCCGCCGTGATGATCGGTGCCGGGTTCGGCATGCTGTTCGGGGTTGTCAGTGCCGCGCTCAATCGCCGGCGCCGGGACTTCACATCGACCATGCAGGTGATTGCCAGCAACTATCAGGTGATCGTTGACGGCGCCCTGGTCAATCGGGCCCGCAACCTGCTCGCCGGGCACGCCGAGGCTGAGGTGGCGGTGCCGGCCCCGCCGCATCCGTCGGAGCCTCCTCGTGCCGCCGAGCCGCCCGCCTAACCGCCTCCGAGTCTCGTTTAGGGCCGCGAGAGCGTGTGGGGGAGCTCAGGTGACTCAGGCGGTGAGGGTGGCGATCCAGGCCTCGACGGCTTCGGAGGTGCGCGGGATGCCGGCCGAGAGGTTCTCGGGGCCGTCCGCTGTGATCAGGATGTCGTCTTCGATCCGCACGCCGATGCCGCGGTACTCCGCCGGCACCGTCAGATCATCGGGCTGGAAGTAGAGGCCGGGCTCGATCGTGAACACCATTCCGGGCTCGATCACGCCGTCCATGTACATCTCGCGGCGCGCCTGTGCGCAATCGTGCACGTCGAGGCCGAGGTGGTGACTGGTGCCGTGCACCATGTAACGGCGGTGGTGACCGTTGTCGGGTAGCAGGGCCTCCTCGGCGGTGACGGGCAGCATGCCCCACTCGGCCGTGCGGCGAGCGATGACCGCCATCGCCGCGGCGTGCACGTCGCGGAACACGGCGCCGGGACGCGCCACGGCGAACGCGGCATCCGCTGCCTCGCGCACGGCGTCGTACACGCGGCGCTGCACGTCGGTGAAGGTGCCGTCAACGGGGAGGGTGCGGGTGATGTCGGCGGTGTAGTAGCTGTCGACCTCGACGCCGGCATCGATCAGGATCAGGTCGCCGGGCCGTACGGCGCCGTCGTTGCGGGTCCAGTGCAGGATGCAGGCGTGGGGGCCGGACGCGGCGATGGTGTCGTAGCCGACCGCGTTGCCGTCGGACCGGGCCCGGGTGTTGAACACGCCCTCGACCAGCCGTTCGCCGCGGTGGTGGGTGCTGGAGCGGGGCAGATCCCGGATGACGTCCTCGAAGCCTCGGCCGGTGGCGGCGACGGCGAGGCGCATCTGGGTGATCTCGTAGGTGTCCTTGACCAGGCGCAACTCCGATAGGCCGCGGGCGAACTGCTCGTCGGCGGCATGGTCGCCGTTGACCTCGAGGCTGAAGGGAGAGTCGGACGCGTCGGTCGTGAGCACTTTTTCGGCCGCGAACCGGAGGCGGGCCTCGTCGACCTCGGTGGTGAGGTGCGGGTCTGCCTCCCGCAGCACCAGGGTCTCGTTGTCGATCGTGTTCATGACGAGGGCCAGGTCGGCGATGCCGCGCACCGGCACGGCGAGGTCACCGGCAACCTGGGCGATCGAGGGGCGCGGGCCGATCCAGAACTCGCCGATGTCGGGGTTCGCGTAGAACTCGTCCGATCCGCGGCCGGCCCGCTCACGGAAATACAGGGTGGCGTCGTGGCCGATCGGGGTGGGCTCAAGCACCAGCACGGCACCGGGTTCGGCGTCGCTGCCCCAGCCGGTGAGGTGGGCGAAGGCGGAGTGCGCGCGGAACGGGTAGTCGGTGTCGTTGGAGCGCTGCTTGAGACGACCGGCGGGGATGATCAGACGCTGTCCGGGGTGCATCGCGGAGAGGAGTTCGCGGCGGGCGGCGGCGAAGGGCGCCTGCTCGCGGGCGGGCGGCACCACCTCGGCGCGCTCGGCCCAGTCGCTGGAGATGTACGCCTTGAACCCGGCCGAGCCGGGGGTGGTGGACCGGTTCTCGTTCGATCGAGGAGCAGGGGTGATCGTGGTTTCACTGGAATTGGCCATGGTCCATTCTCCCATCGCTTCTCGCACAGTCGCCGTTCCGGACCGGAATGGGCACCTTCCCGGTCGTGGGTGAGGGTCAGGGTTGCCACCGGAGCGGCAGCTGGAGCGGCTAGCCGGTCAGGGTGAGGGTGGCGACGATCGGGCGGTGGTCACTGCCGGAGTCGTCCTCCGACTCGAGCACTCGCATGCTTTGTACCTGCCAGTTCGCCGTGGCCAGCACGTGGTCGATCGGTGCGCCGAGCAGGGCCGGCGCGAAGGTCGGCCAGGTTCCGACGGCCCCCGCGCCGGTCGCCAGACCGGCGTCCCGGCAATCGCCGAGAACGGTTCCGAGGGATGTCTCCCGGCCGCTCAGGTGATCGACCGTCGCGTTGAAATCGCCGGCCATGATCACGTTCGGTCCGGCGCACTGCTCGGCGAGCCAGTCCAGGTCCGAGCGCCAGTTCGACATCTCAAAACGGATGGGCGCGACGGCGTGCACCGCGACGATGGTGGGGCCCGCGCCGTCCACCGGCGTGGCGACGACCGTCGGTAGAACATTGGTGTTGCCGGGAGGCCCGGAGCCGGCCTCGTTTCTCACGGTGTAGTCGCCGAGGTCGGGGCTGATCAGCAGTGTCGTGGAGCGGGCCTTGGAGATCTGGTCGAAGGCGATGGTGTGCACCCACATCGGGCGTCCCTCCTCCCGCATGGCCTCGGCAATGGCCTCCCCAGTGGACTCGGTGGTTTCCGGCAGGGTGACGACGTCGGCGTTCTGGTCGAGGGCGAGCCGGGCGATGGCGGCGGCGCCCGGCCGGTCGCCGAGGGTGTTCCAACTGAGCACGGTGACGGCATCCGTCGTCTCGGCCGAGGCAGGCGTCCCGACAGGATCACCGAGGCCGCGGGAGGCCAGGAGGCCGGCGTTTCCGCCGCCGAAGAGGAGCAGGAGCACGACGAGTCCGCCGGTCAGCGGTCGGAGCGGTCGGATCAGCACGAGCAGCACCAGGAGCACGGCGACGAGTGCGACCGACGCTGCCACGGCGACGCCCCGCAGGGAGACGGCGTGCGCGGCGACCCAGGTATTCTGCAGGCCGAAGAGCTGGGGCCAGCCGAGCATGAGCATCAGTAGAGCGGTGGCGCCGAGGAACAGGGTGCAGAGGAGTCGATTCAGCATGTCCGGTCCACGCTAGGCGAGCCGGCTGGGAACCCTGCGAGCGGCCCGGTGCGCGGCCCAACTAGCATGGGGGAATGCCAGGTGCTCGACGATTCAGTTCTCCGATTGACCTGCACACGCATTCGAGCGTGTCGGATGGCACGGAGACCCCGTCGCAGCTCGTGCGGGCCGCCGCAGCGGCCGGCCTCGGCACGGTCGCACTGACCGACCACGACTCGACTGCCGGCTGGGCCGAGGCCGGTGCCGCCGCCCGCACGGCCGGACTCACGCTCATTCCGGGGATGGAATTCAGCACCCGGGTGGGCTTTGCCAGCGTGCACCTGCTCGCGTATCTGTTCGACCCGTCCGACGCCGGCATCGTGGCCGAAACCTCCCGCGTGCGGCAGGCCCGGCTGGTGCGCGCCGAGCAGATGGTGGAACGCATCGGCGTCGACTACGCCCTGACCTGGGAAGACGTGCTGGCGCAGACCACACCGGATGCGACCGTCGGGCGCCCACACATCGCCGATGCCCTGGTGGCGCGCGGGTTCGCGCTCACCCGGAGCGAGGCCTTCGCGGGAATCCTGCACTGGGAGGCCGGCTACTACCAGCCGCACTACGCGCCTGACCCGCTGCGGGCCATCACCCTGGTGCGGGCGGCCGGGGGAGTGCCGGTCATCGCGCACCCGGCGACGCGCGGGGCGGCTGACGTCATCCCGGAGGCGAAACTGGCGCGGCTGGCCGCGGCCGGCCTCTTCGGTGTCGAACTCGAGCACCGGGAGAACAAGCCCGAAGCGAAGGCCCGCCTTTACGCGCTCGCCGAGAAGTACGGGCTCTTCGTGACCGGGTCCAGCGATTACCACGGAGAGGGTAAGCCGAACCGTCTGGGCGAGAACACGACGGCGCCCGACGTGCTCGAGCGCATCATCGAGCAGGGTACGGGCTCGCCGCCCATCTACGGCTGACGCCCCCGCCGAAGCGGGGGCGTTTCGTGCCGGGGGTGCCTAGCTGGGGCTGCCGGCCTGCGGGGCGTGGCGACGCGTGCGGCTGCGACGGCGAGGGGCGCTGTTGCCATCGTGGTGCTCGGCGCCGCCACCGTCGTGCGTGCCGGCGGCCGGGGTGACGGCCGGGGCATCCGCGTTGGTGGTTGCGCTGACCCGGGTGCGCGAACGCGGCGGGCGACTGCCGGCCTGCTCGCCGGAGCGGGCCGCGCCCGAACGAGCGGCGTCGGTATGGCCGGCACCGGAGCGGGCCGCGCCCGAGCGGCCGCCGCCGGAGCGCGTGGAGTCGCCACCCGAGCGACCCGCACTGACGGAGCGGCTTGCGCCGCCGGTGCGCGCGGAGCCGGCCACGGCCTCACGGGCCGGCGAGGCGCGGAGGCGTCCCTTCGACCCGGCTGGGATGTTCAGATCGGTGTACAGATGCGGAGAAGACGAGTACGTCTCCATCGGAACGGGCGTGCCGAAGTCGAGCGCGTTGTTGATCAGCGTCCACTTGTGCATGTCGTCCCAGTCGACGAACGTGACGGCAATGCCGGTCTTGCCCGCGCGGCCGGTGCGCCCCACGCGGTGCAGGTACGCCTTCTCGTCCTCGGGGATGGTGTGGTTGATCACGTGGGTGACGTCGTCGACGTCGATGCCGCGCGCGGCAACATCCGTGGCGATCAGGATGTCTTTCTTGCCGGCCTTGAAAGAGGCCATGGCGCGCTCGCGCTGTTCCTGGTTGAGGTCACCGTGCACAGCCGTGGCGTTGAAGCCGCGATCGCCGAGTTCCTCGACCAGCTTGGCGGCGGCGCGCTTGGTGCGCGTGAAGATCACGGTCTTGCCGCGGCCGTCGGCCATCAGGATACGGCCGATCACCTCGTCCTTGTCCATATTGTGCGCACGGTAGACGAGGTGTTCGATGTTGGCCTGCATGAGACCTTCGTCGGGGTCGGTCGCACGGATGTGGATCGGGCGGTTCATGAACCGGCGCGCCAGGGCGACGATCGGGCCCGGCATCGTGGCCGAGAACAGCATCGTGTGGCGGGTGGACGGAGTCTGCGAGAAGAGCTTCTCGATGTCGGCGAGGAAGCCGAGGTCGAGCATCTTGTCGGCCTCGTCGAGCACCATCTCGCTTACGTTGGCGAGGCTGAGCAGACGCTGACTGGCAAGGTCGAGCAGCCGGCCGGGCGTGCCGACGACGATCTGCGCGCCGGCCTTGAGGGCTTCGATCTGGCCCTCGTAGGCCTTGCCGCCATAGATGGAGACGACCTTCGTGGTGCGGTTGCTTGCGGCCATTTCGAGGTCTTCGGAGACCTGCACGCACAGCTCGCGGGTCGGTACGACGACGAGAACCTGCACGCCCGGTGCGGGGTCGAGTCCGAGGCGCTGGATGATCGGCAGGCCGAAGCCGAGGGTCTTGCCGGTGCCGGTCTTGGCCTGACCAATGATGTCCTGGCCGCTCAGGGCGAGAGGGATGGTCTGCAGCTGGATG
The DNA here is from genome assembly GCA_038319305.1 of Actinomycetales bacterium. GTDB lineage: Bacteria > Actinomycetota > Actinomycetes > Actinomycetales > Microbacteriaceae > Cryobacterium. Next base: position 8,673 of record JBBQDC010000057.1, read on the forward strand.
GGGAAGGGCTCGATGATGCCTTTATCAGCGAGAGCCTGAACCATGTCCTGGTCGATATTGAGTTCGGAGAAAGTCACGAATTATTGCCTTGTCATTAGCTGGAAGCGGGATGCGCCCGTCTTTTGCTTCGGGCACCTGGCCACCGATCCATGCCGATGGCGTGGTCCCACCTTATCGGGCGGCCCTGTGAAGAGGCTTAAGCCGCACCGTGGCGTGCCGATTCGTCCCGCCGGGGCCGGAACCTGTGGTGCGGGCGCGGCACTGTCCTAAGCTGAGCCTGTGATCATGTGGACTGATCGGCGCGGGAAGCGCGTAGAGGCACCCCGGCAAGCGACGCGGCGGGAACGTCAGTTGACCACGAAAGTCGACATCTCCGGCTTTATCCCGGAGCTGCTGCCCTACCTCGGCCAGGCGGCCTACTTCCAGCTCGGCATGTTCGAGAACCTCGCCCTGGCCATCTCCAGTGCACCGGACCTCGAGGCGAAGGAGGCGCTGAGCACCGCCGCCGGTCGCGCCCTCGCCAAGCACCAGGGTCTCGTGGCCGAGATCCGTCGGCGTGGTGGTGAGCCAGCCGAGGTGATGGCGCCGTTCGCGCACGGTCTCGACGCGTTCCGCACGCAGACGGCCGGCGCCGACTGGCATGAGTTGCTGCTCAGCTGCTACCTCGCCGGGGGACTGCTCGACGACTTCTTTATTCGTCTGTCCGACGGGCTTCCCGGTGACGTGGGGCCGCGGGTGGCACACCTGCTCGGCCAGGATGCCGGCACCGACGTTCTCGTCACCCACCTGAAGACTGCCATCATCGCTGCCCCGGCGCTGGGGTCGCATCTCGCCCTGTGGGGACGCCGTCTGGTTGGGGACACCCTGCTCGTGGCCCGCTCGGCTCTGCCGATGGAGGGCATCACCGCCGACGAGTCCCGCATTGAACCCGTGTTCACCGAGCTCATCGCCGCGCACACGCGGCGCATGGACGGGCTCGGCCTGACCGCCTGATATCAGCTACCCGAGATTCGAGCGTTCAGGCCGGAGGGCGGCCGGCGTCCAAGCCGGGCCGCCCACCGATGATGCCGTTACGCGCTGGTCGGGTGCCCGTCGCGCATCAGGGTGTGCAGCATCCGCTCGTCGCCCGCGGAACGCGTGCGCCCCAGAGCCAGGTCGGCTGCGACGGATGCCAGGAGGGTCACCCCGAGGGTGACCCACCAGATCCAGCCACCGTCCCAGGGCATGCCGAGCCAGGTCAGCGCCACCCAGACGACGGACGCGATCATGGTGCCGATGGCCGGCACGAGAACCGCGCCGTGAGTTCTGCGCCCCGGCAGGGCATACCGTGCGACGAGTCCCAGAATCGCACCACCGAGGGCGATGAAGAGGAGTTCCACGGAAGGTTAGGCGACGAAGCCGACGCGGCGGGACTCCTCGGAGCCCAGCTCCACGTACGCGAGCCCGACGGTCGGAACGATGTAGACCTTGCCCTTACTGTCGGAGAGCTTCAGGTACCCGGTCTGCCCGGCGAGGGCGGCAGCGACCGTTTCCTCGACCTCGCTCGCGGGCTGTGAGGTCTCGAAGCCAATCTCACGGGGAGAATTGAAGATGCCAATGCGGATATCCACCAGATGCGCCTTTCGTTGCCTAAGCGCCCAGATTACGACAGAACCGCGCGGGGGCCTGACACCGTTCACTGTCGGCGCAACCCGCTAGCTTTGAAAGCGTGACAACGCACGGAATTCCACTCCCTACCGACCCCGAAACTCTCGTCCTCGACGACTCCCAACGCGCCGTTCTGGCGCTGGTCGCGGGGGCTGACCTGCCCAGGGGCGCCGACCTCAGCACTCACAAGCACCCTGGCCGTCGCCGGGTGGGAGTCGGCGGCGCCGTGATCGGAGCCCCCGGCACCGGAAAGACCACCACGCTGGTGGAACTCGTCGCCGAGTGCGTGCGGGGCCAGGGCTATTCACCGAGCGAGGTGCTGGTGCTGGTGCCGACCCGCACGGGGGCCACGGCCCTGCGCGACCGGCTCGCGCTGCGCCTCGGCGTGCCCACCAACGGCCCGCTGGCCCGCACTGCGAACTCGGTCGCGTTCCAGATCGTGCGGGATGCCGTGGCCCGGGTGGGCGGGCCGGCCCCTACCCTGCTCACCGGCGGCGAACAGGACCAGATCATCGCCGAACTTCTCGAGGGGCAGCGGCAGGACCAGGCCGAGGCGCAGCAGGCCTCTCCACAGGCCGCCGAGCAGACCGGCCCGAACTGGCCCAACACTCTCGGCGCCGACGTGCGGGGTCTGCGCGGATTCCGCACGCAGCTGCGCGACCTGATGATGCGCGCCACCGAATACGGCGTGACCCCCCACGCGCTGGCCGCCCTCGGCCGCAGCGAGCAGCGACCGGAATGGGTGGCCGCCGCCGAGTTCATCCGCGGCTACGAAGACGTGAAAGATCAGTCCCGCCCGGGCCAGTACGACTCCACCGAACTGGCCCAATTCGCCGCGGCTGTTGTGGCCGGAGCCCCTGCCGGTACCGCGGCGTTGGGCTCTCTCGGTAGTCTCCGCCTGATCGTGCTCGACGACGCGCAGGAGCTCACCCAGGCCAACCTGACCCTGCTCGCGCAGTTCTCGGCGCGCGGCGTCGGCGTCATCGCGTTCGGCGACCCTGACATCAGCACCGGTTCCTTCCACGGTGCCCACCCGGATGCCCTCGGCCGGCTGGGCTCCTACCTCTCCGGAGGCGTTCTGCCGACCCTGGTTCTCGGCACGGTGTATCGCCACGACGCGGCCATCCGCGGGGTGGTGCGGGAGATCACGCACCGCATCGGCGCGGCCTCGGCCGGCACCCAGAGGTTCGCCACCAGCGCGGCGCATCCGGCCGCCGAGGCCGTGGAACAGCCTGTGCAAACCATGCTCGCGGACAGCCCCGCCGACCAGCTCGCCGTCATCGCCCGCCGTCTGCGAGAGCGGCACGTGCTCGGCGGTATCCCGTGGGGTGAGATGGCGGTCGTCGTGCGCAGCGGTTCGCTCGTGCCCTCCCTGTCCAAGGGCCTCGCCGCGCTTGAAGTGCCCACCCAGGTGTCGTCGGCACAGACCGCACTGCGCGACGACTTCGCCGTGCGTGCCTTCATCCTCGCGCTTGAGGTCACCCTGGGTCGCAAGTCGCTCGGGCCCGAGGAGGCGACGCTGCTGCTCCGCGGCCCGCTCGGCGGCCTCGACCCGATCACCCTGCGGCGCCTGCGGGCCGCACTGCGCCAACAGGAGCTGAGCGCCGACCAGAACCGTTCCGCCGACGAGCTTCTGGTGGAGGCCCTCGGCAACCCGGGCCTGCTCGCCGCCATCGACAACCGCACGGCCCGTCGGGCCGCCAGTTGCGGCGAGAGCCTCAGGGCTGCCGCCGTGGAATACGCGGCCGGTGCCACCATCGAGGAACTGCTCTGGGGCCTGTGGCAGCGCAGCGGCCTCGCCCGGGAGTGGAAGGAACAGTCTGCCGGCACGGGCATCGTCGCCGACGAGGCCAACCACAACCTCGACGCCGTGGTGGCGCTCTTCTCCGCCGCGCAGCGCTACGTGGAGCGCACGCCGGCTGCCCCGCCGGTGTTGTTCCTCGAGCATCTGGTCGACACCGACGTGCCCGAAGACACCCTTGCCCCGCGGGCGCTCGGCGACGCGGTCGTCGTGTCCACTCCGAGCGGCCTGATCGGCCGCGAATTCGACGTCGTCGTCATCGCCGGGGTGCAGGAGAACGTCTGGCCCGACCTGCGCATCCGTGGTTCGCTGCTCGGCGCCGGAGACCTGGCCGCGCTCGCCACCGGCCAGCGCCCGGAGGAGGCCGGTGCCCGCACACTCGTGCTGCACGACGAGCTGCGCATGTTCGCCCAGGCGGCCAGCCGCGCCCGCACCGAGCTGCTGGTGACGGCCATCGACAACGAGGAGAACCAGCCGTCGGTCTTCCTGCGGATGCTGCCGAGGCCCGCACCGCGAACGGCACCGGAGCCCGGCGACACCAGCCGCTACCCGCTCTCCCTGCGCGGCCTGGTGGGCCGGCTCCGCCGCGACCTGACATGGGGTGGTGCTCTGCCCCGCGGCGATGAGGCCGCGAGCCGGGCCACGGATGCCGCAGCCACCCTGGCCCGACTGGCCCGGGAAGACGTGCCCGGCGCCGCCCCCGAGCAGTGGTACGGCCTCAACGAAGCCAGCACCGTGCGCCCGCTCAACGACCCGGAGGCCGGTGACGCCCCGGTACGGGTCTCGCCGTCGCGAATGGCGGCCTTCGAAACCTGCCCGCTGCACTGGGTGATCGGGCAGGTCGGCGGCGGCACCTCCAACACCGCCGCGAACCTCGGCACGATCATTCACAAGGTGATGGAGGACTCCACCGACAGAAGTCCCGACGCCCTCTGGCAGGGCGTCGAGGCGCGCTGGGGCGAGCTGCAGTTCGACGCCGACTGGCAGTCGCGGGTGCAGAAGGTCGAGGCGCGCGCGCTGACCGACCGGCTCGCGTCGTACCTGCTCGACTTCGAACGCGGCGGGGGCAGCCTGCTCAGTGCAGAAGGCACCTTCCTGCTCGATGTCGACGGCGCGATGCTCTCGGGCACGGTCGACCGGGTCGAGCGGCTCGGCGACGGGCGGGCGGTGATCGTCGACCTGAAGACCGGCCGCGGCGACCCGATCAGCGATGCCGGGGTCGCCGCGCATCCGCAGCTCGGCGCCTACCAGCTCGCCTTCAGCGAGGGGGCGATCGAGGGCATCCCTGCCGATATGCCGCTCGCCGGTGCGCGGCTCCTGATCGTGTCCAGCGGCACCGTCAAACAGAACTACCGCAATCCCAGCCAACCGACCTTTAACCCCGAGGAGCTCGCGGCCTTCCGCAGCCGGGTCGGCGATGACGCCGCCGGCATGGGTGCCGCCACCTTCCTCGCCGAAATCAGTTCCCACTGCCTCGACCCGCGCTCGCACGGGTCCTGCCGAATCCACGTCATCAAGCAGGTCAGCTCATGAACCAGTCCGTCACGCCCTCGTCGATTTCGGCCGTTCAGATCGCGGCGGAGCTGGGTATGTTCCCGCCGACGACGGAACAGCAGGCCGTGATCGAGGCCCCGCTGGCACCCACACTCGTGGTGGCCGGCGCCGGCAGCGGCAAGACCGAGACCATGGCGAACCGGGTGCTCTGGCTGCTGGCGAACGGGCACGCCCGGCCCGACCAGATCCTCGGCCTCACCTTCACCCGCAAGGCCGCCGGCGAACTCGCCGAGCGCATCCGTGATCGCATCGACCAGCTCGACGCGAAGGGCCTGCTCCCGCAGCCACCGGCGCCCGCGGCCGGTGCGGTCATGATCGATTCCTCCGACCTGTTCAACGCGCCCACGGTGTCGACCTACAACTCGTTCGCCAGCCGCCTGTTCGCCGACAACGCTCTGCTCCTCGGGCGCGAACCCGAGTCGGTGCTGCTCAGCGAGACCAGCGCCTGGCTTCTGGCCCGCCGGGTGGTGATCGAGCACGGAGACAGCCGGCTCGTGCCCTTCGGCAAGAACGTCGACGCGGTGACGGACGCCGTGCTCGCCTTCAGCCGTTCCCTCGCCGAGAACCCCCCGAGTTTCGTTCCGGGCGTTCCGGCGGCGCCGCACGACCTGTCCGGTCTCGCCGCCGGCTTCGCCTACCTGCGGGACCTGCCGTACGGCAACCCGCGCAAGAAGATCCCCTATGCCTCGGTCGCCGAGTCGCTCGCGGCGGTGGAACCGCTGCCCGTTCTGTTCGAGCTCGCCGAGCGCTATGGCAGCGAGAAGCGTCGGCTCGGGCTGATCGAGTTCTCCGACCAGGTGGCCCTGGCCCTGCAGGTCTGCCAGAAGGTCGAGCAGGTTGTCACCCGCTACCGCGACCAGTACCGGGTGGTGCTGCTCGACGAATACCAGGACACCTCCGTGCTGCAGACCGAACTGCTGCACACCCTGTTCAGCCGGCATCCGGTGATGGCCGTCGGTGACCCACACCAGTCCATCTATGGCTGGCGCGGGGCCAGCTCGGCGAACCTGCTGGGCTTCTCGCAGAGCTTCGCCGGCCTCTCCAACCGCCAATCGCCGTCGATGAGCCTCTCTTTCACCTGGCGCAATCCGGTCACGGTGCTCGACACCGCGAACGCGCTGGTGTCGCCGCTGAGCGACGCGCTCCGGGCCCGGCCCGACGGCATCCAGGTCGACACCCTCAAGGTGCCGGCCGGCAAGGCGAACGGTCGCGTTGAGGCCCAGATGCAGGAGACGATCGCCGACGAAGCCCAGGTCGTGGCCGACTGGTTCGCCGAGCGTCTGGCCCCCGGCAGCGAGAAAACGGGGGCGATGCTGTTCCGGGCCCGGCGGGAGATGGAGTTCTTCGCCGAGGTGCTGCGGGAGCGCGGCGTACGCGCCCACGTGCTCGGTCTCGGTGGGCTGTTGTCCACCCCGGAGGTCACCGACGTCGTCTGCGTGCTGCGGGTGGTGCACGATCCCGCCGCCGGCAGTGAACTAGTTCGCCTACTCGGCAGCGGCCGTTACCGGGTCGGTCCCCGCGACCTTCAGCATCTCGCAGCCGTGGCGCGCTGGCTGGCGGCACACGACTGGGCCCAGCAGGCGGTGACGCAAGACCTCAAGGACAAGATGCGGGCATCCGTCTCCGCCGATGAGGGCGCCTCGCTCGTCGACGCCCTCGATTTCGTGGCCGCCGCCCCCGAGACACACGGGCAGCTCGCGGGCTTCAGCGAGGCGGGCCGGGCCCGCGTGCGGGCCGCCGGCCGCCAGCTGGCCTGGCTGAGGGCGCGGGCCGGCCTGCCGCTGCTCGACTTCGTTCGGCTGATCGAGCAGGAGCTCCTGCTCGACGTCGAACTCGTCGCCAATGAGGCCAACAGCCTCGGTCTGGCTAACCTGTACGCCTTCCATGACACCGTCTCCGCGTTCCTCGCGAGCGACGAGGTCGGCAACCTGGCCGGGTTCCTGCGCTGGCTGGGCCGAGCTGCCGCCTACGACGATATGGGCCCGCGGGTCGAACCGGGAGAGAGCGGCACCGTGCAGCTGCTGACCATCCACGGGGCCAAGGGACTCGAGTGGGACTACGTGGCCATCCCCAATCTCACCGAGAAGAGCCTGCCGGCGCAGACCCGCGAAGGCGCCGGCTGGGTGAAGTTCGGCGAGCTGCCCTACCCGTTTAGGGGCGATCGGGCCGAGCTGCCCGAGCTGGCCTGGCGCGAGCACGAGACCCAGCTGTCGTTCGACACCGAATTCCAGGCCTACAAGGAGCAGCTTGCTGCCCGCCACGACGACGAGGAGCGCCGCCTGATCTATGTGGCCACGACCCGGGCCCGGCAGGAGCTGCTGCTGACCGGCTCGTACTGGGGCGGCGGCAGCACCGTGCGCACCCCCAGCCGCTACCTCGAGGAGCTCGCCGAGGCAGGGCTGATCGCCGCGCTGCCGGAGGGCAGCGAGCACGACGAGAAGCCCGACACCGGCGAGGGCGTTGACGAGTATTGGCCCTTCGATCCGCTTGGCACGCGGCGGCCCCTCGTCGAAGCCGCCGCGGCTCGGGTGCGCGCCGAGGGGCAGACCGAGCGTGAGACGCGCTGGTCCGACGTGGTCACGCTCCTGCTCGAGGAACGCATGCTGCGCCTCGCCGGCGCGGGAGCCACCCCGTTGCCCACGCGCATCCCGGCGTCCCGGTTCAAGGACTACATCGACGACCCGGTGGGGGTGGCGGCCGCGCTGCGCCGCCCCATGCCTGAGCGCCCGTACCGGGCCACCCGACTGGGCACCCTGTTCCACTCCTGGGTGGAGCAGCGTGCCGGCGGGTCGTCGGACGGCGACCTGATTGACGCGGGCGCGAACGAACTGGATCTCGGCGACCTCGAACCCGATGCGCTCGACCTCGACCTCGACCAGGCGCAGCTCGAGCGGCTGCAGCGCACCTTCGAGCAGTCGCCGTGGGCTTCGCGGCAGCCAGAAGAGGTCGAGATCGAGATCCACCACGTGCTGGCCGGGCAGGTCTTCGTGTGCAAGCTTGACGCGGTCTACCGCACGGAGACGGGCTACCAGGTCGTCGACTGGAAGACCGGCCGGGCGCCGAAGAACGCCGCGGACCTCGAGCTCAAGCAGACCCAGCTGGCCCTGTACCGGCTCGCCTATGCACGCTGGAAGGGTATCGATCCGGATACCGTCGACGCGGTGTTCTACTTCGTGGCGGACGACACGATCGTCGCCCCGGACCGGCTCTACTCCGAGGAAGACCTCGTGCGGGCCTGGTCGTCGGTGTCAGTGTCGGCCACAGCATCGGCCACAGTGTCGATCGCGCCGGTACTCGTGTCGTCACCCGAGCCCGAGCCCGAGCCCGAGCCCGAGTCCGTCGCGTCGTCGTCCTCGAACTCGCCGCCGAACTCTGACAGGTTGTAGGCGTCGGTGTGCATGGCCCCGCCCAGGTCGCGGCGGGGGATACCCCGCGGCGTCGACCGGAGCATGCTCTCCACCCCGGCGACGTCGAGGACAGGTCCGGTGGGTGGTGACAAAGGATGCGACGTGCTCTGGTGCACGTTGTCGACCAGTCCGTCGAGCATGGCCACGGCGTCGTCGACGATGCTCTGGTTGCGCGTGTCGGTTCCGTGCAGCAGCCAGCGGGCGAGTTCCAGCTCGGCGTAAAGCATCGCGCGCTGGGTGATCCGCGGGTCGTTGCCCTGGCGGGCCGACGCGTACGAGGCTACGGCGGTTTCTCCGGCCGCCCCGCGGGAGGCGAGCAGCCAGTGCAGGTCGCGAGCCGGGTCACCCACGCTCAGGGCGGACCAGCCGAGAACGCCGGAGACGGAATCCTCCTCGATCAGAAATGAGTCGGCCGACAGCGACCCGTGTACCACGCAGGGCGCGAACTGCCAGAGCCCGTCGTCATCGGTGGCCTGTTCCCAGCGGCGCAGGATCGCGGCGGGCAGGTAGCCGGTGGCCGCCGCCCGGTCGATCAGGGCGATGGTCCCGGTGCGGCATTCCTGGGCGCTCTGCTGGGGCAGTCCGGCGGTGCCGACGAAGGCGGTCGGCAGGGAGTGCACGGCGGCGATGGCGCGACCGATCGAGCCGGACACCCCCGCGTGGCCGGTGAGGGCATCCGCGTCGAACGAATCGCCGTTCAGATACTCGTAGACGACGGCCCGAGTGCCGCTGAGCGGCGCCTGGCCCACGAACTGCGGCACGTCGAAGGGGAGCCGGCTGCGGTTGCCGATCGTGAGGGCGCGAAGTGCCACCAGATCGGCGGACTGCTCGGTCTCGGCGGCCTGCGAGGCGGGAAAACGGATGATGAGGGCACGATCGTCGCGGTCGATCAGCAACGCAGAATCGAACGCGCCATTGGCTCCGCGAGAACGCAGGGCGGAGCCGTGGAGGCGCACCTGGACGACGTCGAGACCGGGAACGGCGGCAGTGGCCAGCGCGGCTAGAGTGAGAGGGGATCTGACCATACCTACTAGGTTAGATTGACTTCCCCTCGGCGCGGTTGTTCGCCACGCCTCGACACAACTTCGGCAGTTTGCCTGAGCCCGAGGAGCACCATGTCGTTTGCGTTCACAGCCCGCCTGCCGCTTTCCCGCCATGAGGTTGACCGTGACCACGAGTCGCGCGCCACC
>JBBQDC010000058.1:0-18038 GCA_038319305.1 Actinomycetales bacterium
AAGCGCCGACGAGAAAGACGAACTCTCCGCGCAACACTTCGACGCTGATGGCGTCCAGTGCAGGTCGGTTCGTTCCCGGATACTTCTTGGTGATGGTGTCAAAACGAATCATGGCCCTCTGAGCCTAAGCAGGCATCCTGATAATTCCTACTCCGACATACCAAACCGGCCACAGGAGGCCCCGATCGAGCGCCTAATCCTGCGGCACCTGCTTGCGCCAACGGATGCCGGCGGCGATGAAACCGTCGAGGTCGCCGTCGAAAACCTGGCTGGGATTGTTGACCTCGTAGTTGGTGCGCAAATCCTTCACCATTTGGTAGGGCGCGAGCACGTAGCTGCGCATCTGATCGCCCCAGCTGGCCGTGATGACCCCGGCCAGTTCCTTCTTCGTGGCGGCCTCCTGCTCGCGCTGCAGCAACAGCAGCCGGGACTGGAGCACGCGCATGGCGGCCGCTCGGTTCTGGATCTGGCTCTTCTCGTTCTGGCAGCTCACCACCGTGCCCGTGGGCAGGTGGGTGATGCGCACGGCGGAGTCGGTGGTGTTCACGGACTGGCCGCCGGGGCCGCTGGAACGGAACACGTCGACGCGAATGTCATTCTCGGGCACCTCGATCGACTCGGTCTGCTCGATCAACGGCACCACATCCACGGCGGCGAAGGAGGTCTGGCGCTTACCGGCTGAGTTGAACGGGCTCATCCGAACGAGTCGGTGGGTGCCGGCCTCGACGCTCAGCGTTCCGAAGGCGTAGGGCGCGTCCACCTGGATGGTCGCGGATTTGATGCCGGCCTCTTCGGCATAACCCACGTCGAGCACCTGCACAGGGTAGTTGTGCTGCTCGGCCCAGCGCAGGTACATGCGCAGGAGCATTTCGGCGAAGTCGGCCGCGTCGACGCCGCCGGCGCCGGAACGGATGGTGATGACCGCCGGGCGCACATCGAACTCGCCGTTGAGAAGGGTGTGCACCTCGAGGTCGCCGAGTACCTTCGTGATGCTCACCAGTTCGGTGGTGGCCTCGTCGGCGGATTCCTGGTCGCCTTCGGCGTTGGCGAGTTCCACCAGCACCTCAAGGTCGTCCAGACGGGACTCGATGCTCACAATGCGGGCGAGCTCCGACTGGCGGTGGCTCAGCTCGCTGGTCACCTTCTGGGCGTGGTCGGAGTCGTCCCACAGGTCGGGCGCACCGGCCTGTTCATTCAGGTCGGCGATATCGGTGCGGAGTCGATCGATATCGATCACCGACCGGATGTCGTCAAACGTGGCCCGCAGTGCGGCGATCTGCTCCGAAAATTCCAGCTCAATCATGTCGGACCCCAGCCTACCGGGCGGCCCCGACAACGCTCCCGTTCGTGAGACCGGTTTCGGCGACGGATGCCGCTGCCTCCTCCAGAGGCTGAAGTAGCATCGAAGGGCCATGAGTAACGCCGAGCGCCCCTTCCAACTGCGCTCCGTCGCACTCGCCGCGTTCCTGCCGACCCTCCTGTTCTCAATCGGTGAGGGTGCCATCATCCCGTTGATTCCGATCGTGGCCAACGATTTGGGAGCCTCACTGGCCGTCGCCGGTTTCATCGCCGCCATGATCATGGTGGGAGAGCTGGCCGGGGACATCCCAAGCGGCTGGGTGGTCTCCCATATCGGTGAGCGCACCGCCATGATCTGGGCCGCCATGCTCGCGGTCATCGCTGTGCTGATCTGTATCGCCGCGCCGAACCCGCTCGTGCTGGGCCTCGGAATCTTCCTGATCGGTCTGGCCACCGCCGTCTTCGCCCTCGCCCGCCACGCCTTCATGACCAGCTACGTTCCCCTGGCCTACCGGGCCAGAGCGCTGTCGACCCTCGGCGGTATCTTCCGCGCCGGCTGGTTCATCGGCCCGTTCATCGCCGCCGCCCTGCTCAGCCTCACCGGCAGCACCGAGTCGGTGTTCTGGGTGTTCGTGGTCTGCTGCCTCGGTGCGGCCGCCATGTTGCTCCTGCTGCCCGATCCCGAGCGCATGTTCGGCAGCCCGGAACTGGCGAAGGCGCCTGACGGCTCCGTCATGCCGGCCGGCCGAGAACGTGCGGCGGCGGAATCCCAGGGGCTGTTCCACACCATCTGGGGCTATCGCGCGGTGTTGGTGCGTCTGGGCACGGGCGCGGGCCTGATCGGGGCGATGCGCGCCTCCCGCACCGTGCTGCTCCCGCTGTGGGCGGTCAGTATCGGCATCAGCGTGCCCGACATCGCCCTGATCATCGGCATCGCCGGCGGGGTTGACTTCGCCCTCTTCTACGCCAGCGGCCAGGTCATGGACCGTTTCGGGCGGATGTGGACGGCCCTCCCGTCGATGATCGGCCTGGGTTCCGGGCACCTCATCCTTGCGTTCACGCATGACCTGCCGAGTAACGTGGAGTGGTTCATCGCCGTGGCCATGACCCTGGCCCTCGCCAACGGCATCGGCAGCGGCCTCCTGATGACGCTCGGCGCCGACCTGGCCCCCAAGAACTCCAGCCCGGCACCGTTCCTGGGCGCGTGGCGTTTCACCGCCGACCTCGGCGGTGCGGTCGCTCCCCTGGCCGTGGCCGGCCTGACCGCGGTCGCCACCCTCTCGATTGCCAGTGGAGTGATGGGAGTGTTCGGGCTGTTCGGCGCCGTGATCCTGGGCCGCTACATCCCCCGTTACGCGCCCCGCCACCTGCGGCTTCGTCCTTGAACCTCCTCAACTGAGCCGGGGAATATGCTCCCGACCGAGGGCGTTTAATGGTCGTATGCCCCTCATCGGAGAATACGAGCCCAGCACCCAGCAGTGGGTGCGCGACCAGGTTGACCTGTACGAAAGCTCAGGTGGAACCCAGGGCACCACCCTGCGCGGGATGCCCGTCATCGTGCTGACCACCCTCGGGGCGAAATCGGGCAAGCTGCGCAAGACCCCGCTGATGCGTGTGGAGCACGGCGGCCACTACGCGGCCATCGCTTCCCTCGGCGGAAGCCCGAAGAATCCCGTCTGGTACGCCAACGTGGTTGCCCACCCGATCGTGGAGCTTCAGGACGGCCCTCACCGGCAGGACATGCTGGCCCGCGAGGTCGTCGGCACCGAGCGCGCCGAATGGTGGCAACGGGCCGTTGCCGCGTTCCCCGACTATGCCGCCTACGCGAAGAAGACCGACCGGGTCATTCCGGTGTTCGTGCTCGAACCCATGCCCGATTCCGCAACCGTCGCCTAGGGTGCCGCGAGCGACGGTCAGGGAATCACGCCGGCGATGATCTCGAGTTCGGATTTTGGGGTTTCACGCTGCGTGGCGATGGCCGCGCCGGCCGCCACGCACACCACCAGAATGGCGATCTGCTGCTGCGGCAGGAAGGTTTCCCCCAGCACCAGCGCGCCGAACAAGGCGGCGATCACCGGGCCGAAGCTGGTGATGATGGCGTAGAGGCGCGGGGTGATGCGGCGCAGGATGAAGGTGTCCAGCGTGTACGGGAACGCTGACGAGAGCACGCCGATGGCCAGCAGCAGTCCGAGAACACCCCAGTTGAGGCTGGACCAGTCAACCGTGATCAGGGCGAACGGCACCAGCAGCGTCAGACTCACGACGCTGGCAACGGAAATGCCCTCGAGTCCCGGGAAGGACACCGCCACCTTCCGGGTCAGCAGGATGTATGCCGCCCACGCCGCCGCCGCGGTCAGCGCGTAGAGCACGCCCGGCACGTTCAGCGCCCCGTCGGACCAGGTGAGGAGGAACACCCCGCCCGCAGCCGCGGTGGCATAGACAAAGTCGAGCGGGCGGCGCGAGGAGGCCAGCGCCAGGGCGAACGGCCCGAGAAACTCGATCGTGGCCGCGATTCCCAGACCGAGCAGGTCGACGGCTTCGTAGAAGGTGAGGTTCATCACGGCGAGCACGACCCCCAGCGCCAGAGCCGGCCACAGGCGCCGCCAGGTCAGGCCGGCGAGTTTGGGTCGGTAGAACGGAAGCACGGTGGCCGCCATCACGAGCTGCCGGACCGCGACGACAACGGGTGAACCCACGAGCGGGATGGCTAGGCCCGCCAGTGACGAACCGAAGTTGATGCTCACCTCGGTCACGACCTGGGCGCCGGCACCGGTCAGCCGATCGCGTTTGGCCGTCACGGTGCTCCTCCCCCGGCGCCGGGCAGGCGCGTCACGCTAACGCTAGCGGAACACGGACCTGGCCACCGCCGTCACCTCCAGTGGCACTCCGTGCGGCAACAGCACGGTCAGAACCGGCGGGCGCCAGTAGGCACTCAGCGAGACCGCGGCGCTCTGCCCGTCAGCTGACGCTACCCCGCTCACAGTCAATCCCTCCATCCGGCTCTGTGGAGCGGATGCGATATACGCCTCCACTGCCGCCCGAACATCGGCAGACGCCAGGCTGGGCCGCAGCCCTGTCCCTGAGCCGTCGGCAGTGATGGCCACCGCGCTCAGGTCGAACGCTTCGGCCCCGGCGAGCGCCGCGCCGTCGGCGAGCGTCAGCAGGCGTTTGCGTTCCAGGTACAGAGATGTCGCGGCCACGACGACGAGGATCAGCAGCAGAGCCAGAAAACCGTAGAAGATCGTCAGGATGAGCGTCGACCCTTGGTCGTCGCCCGGCCGAAACGGCAGCCTGCGCCGCACCGGACTGATGCCGCTCATCCGGACCGCCAGAACCGGGACACCGTCTGCGTGGCCTGGGCCTCCAGGGGAACGCTGGCGGCGTCGCGCAGCGAAAGAAGGTCCGGCAGCAGAGGCAAGGCCACCCGGATGCGTACCGTCACCGTGACTGTGCTCTGCCGGGTCAAGCATCCGTTTGGGCCTGCCTGACAGGCCACGCTCATCTGGGCGCCACCCGGGTCTATTCCGTAATCGGTGAGCCCGAACTGCACGGCCCGCTCGGCCCTGGTTGTGGCCGTGGCTTCGTCGGGTGCCAGAACGTACACGCGGGCGGCCTGGCGCGCGGCCCCCTCCACGGCGAGGGCCCCGCCCTGCAGTGCCGCCATAGACAGCACCAGGTACACGAGCGGCACCAACAGGATCAACCCGGCCGTGATGAACTCGAGTGATGCTGACCCCCGCTCGGTATCGGCCGCCCATGCCCGTCGGCGGCTCAGCCCGCTCCGACTAACGCAGGTTCTCGACCGCAGCATGTGCCACCACCTCCAGCCCGCGATCGACTCCGAACAGCGCCATCAGCGGCAGGGGCGCCACGACGCGCACCTGCACGATCGGGAATCCGCCGTAGTCCCCATAACGGGCCTCCACATCGGTCGCATACGCCGGACCGATCGACGCCGTGATCAGCTCGCGGGTGCGTGCCGCGCCCTCGCCCAGCCCGCTATCGGCGAGCGCGGCGTACCGTGCCCCCTCGGCTGCGGCGTCGAGCACGGTGTTCCGAACGAGCAGGGCGAGTCCAAGCTGCATGACGGCGAGCGTCAACACCGTCAGCAGCGCCCCGACCATCACGAACTCGGCCGCCGCCGAGCCCTCTTCGCCGCCGGGCGATCGGGCCCGGCGCCCCCGCGTTCTGGCCATGGCCGGTCAGATCCCGCTGACCCGGTCGATCGCCTGCTGGAAGACGCCGCTCAGTGCCGGACCGGCCAGCCCCCAGATGATGATGACCAGCCCGGCGGTCATCAGGGTGATGAGCACCCAGCCCGGCACGTCCCCGCGCTCGTCGCTCCACAGGGCCGGGAAACGCCGTCTCAATGCCTTCATGATTGCTCCTTTTTCTCTCGTGGTTCGGCCGTGGGTGGGGCGGGGGTTCCGGTCAGAACCCGCTCTGCAGGATGAACAGGCCGGGAAAGATCGCAAACAGGATCGTCATCGGCAAAATCAGGAACACGAGCGGCACGAGCATCGCGACCTCCTTCTTGCCGGCCGCCTCGATCAGAGCTCGCTTGGCATCGTCGCGAGCGTCCTGGGCCTGGGCACGCAGCACCTCCGCGAGCGGCGTGCCACGGTCGAGCGCACCCGCGATCTGGTCCACCAGCCGGGTCACCGCTGGCAGAGCGATCCGCCGCGACAGAGAGTGCAGGGCGGTGGCGAGCGGCACCCCGGTGCGCACATCCGCCACGACGCCCGCCAGCTCTCGCGACAACTCGCCCGTGCTCGTGCGCGAGACCCGGCCGATCGCATCCAGGATGCCCTCCCCCGCCGACAGCGACAGCGTCATGAACTCAAGCACGGTCGGAAATTCGCTCTGCATGCGGGCCACCCGGGCGGTGGCGGCGCGGCTCAGCATCCAGTCTCGGGCCAGTGCGCCGCACGCCGCGGCGACCACGGGCAGGCAGACCTGCACGATCACCGGCAGCGACCGGAATGACAGCATGGCCACCAACGCGCCCGCGCCGACGAAGAGCCCCACGAGCGCCCAGACCACCTGCTCCGACCGGAACTCGTCGATGGTGCGGGCCGACCCCGATTGCCGTAGCCGCCGCTCGATCGTCTCAGAGCCGCCGAGAACCGCGCCGAACGCGCGTTTCAGGGCACTGAATACCGGCGCGAACAGGGTGCCGAGAACCGGCAACGGATGCACCGTCGTGCGCCCCACGAATTCCCGCGCCTCCGCCGACACGTCGAGGATGTACGGCGCCAGCCTCTGCGCGAGGCGCGGGCGGCTCAGCCGGGGAACCAGGCTGGCAAGCGACCACAGCCCCACGCCCAGTGCGGTGCCGAAGAAGAGCGCCCACGCCTGCGGGGCGCTCAACGGAACCACCGACGTTCCTCGGGTAGCCGACCCAAAGCCACCATCAGGCGGTAGGCGACCACCGAAACCCCGAGGCCGCCAATGATCACGATCATGCCGGCGGTGGTGTTGTAGGCGACCGCGGCCTCAGGGCGGGAGGCTAGGAGCAGCAGCACGATCCAGGGTGCGGCCACACCCAGCCTCGCCGCATTGACGATCCACGACTGGCGGGCCTCGACCTCGGACCGGATGGCGGCATCCTGCCGGAGCCAGGCCGCGAGGCTACGCAGCACGACCGTGAGGTCGCTTCCGCCGACTTCCCTGGCCATGCGCAGTGTCTCCAGGATGCGGTCGGCCACCGGATCGGCCAGGGAGACCTTGAGCCCATCGACGGCAGAGCCGAAGTTACCGGTCGCCTGGTACTCTCGGGCGAACTCGGCGAAGGCTGGCCGCGTCGACAATGGGCCGGCCCCGGCCAGGCTGCCCACGCTGTCGGGCAGCGCCAGTCCCGACCGCACCGCGGACACCAGGTGATCGACGACATCAGGCCAGACGGCGCGATTAGCCCGTCGTCGGGCGCGTACCCGCCAGGCCACCATCAGAGTGGGCAGCGCCAGCCCGGCGAGCGCGACGACGATCGACAGCGCCGCGATACCGAGGATGGCCTGGCTCAGCGCCGACACGGCCAGACCGAGCACCAGAGACAGAGCGACGAAGGCCGCCAGCGGAAGGTTGCCGAGCCCGGCCTGGCCGAGGCTCGCCCGCAGCCTGCCCGGCGTTCGCGCTCGGGCCGGGCCGCTCGGGCGCGGCCACAGGAACGGCGCTGCGAGCAGGAGCAGCCCGGCGCTGAGCATTCCCCCGAGTGCGAGCGTCATGCGGCCCCGGCGCGCAGCACGATGGCCGGATCGAGTCCGGCCGCGTGGAACTTGGCCAGCTTCGTCGGGTGGCCCCCGGTCGGCTCGAGAGCACCGCGCTGCGCCAGGAAGATCGGGCTGGCCTCGATCATCGCGCCCGACAGCTGGCCGCTGGGCGCGAGAATCTCGGTCACCCGGCGCCGCCCGTGGCGGTCGATCGCGCAGTGCACAACGATGTCGATGCAGCCGGCCACGGTCGGCAGCACGAACGACGAGTCGATGTTGCGGCCGGCGAGGAGCGGCAGCGTGGACAGTTTGCCGAGCGCATCCCGCGCGCTGTTGGCATGGATCGAACACATGCCCGGCAGCCCGCTGTTCAGGGCGATCAGCAGGTCGAGGCTCTCGGCCTCGCGCACCTCGCCGACGATCAGCCGGTCAGGGCGCATTCGCAGCGACTCCTTGATCAGTCGGCGCAGCGTGATCTCGCCGGTTCCCTCGAGGCTGGGTTGACGACACTGCATCGCCACGACGTCGCGCGCGGCGAGGTCAAGTTCGAAGGTCTCCTCCACCGTCACGATGCGTTCAGTCTTGCGCGTGGCCGAGAGCAGGGCGTTGAGCATGGTGGTCTTTCCGGTCTGGGTGGCCCCGGAGACGAGAATGTTCTGCCCGGCGAGCACACACATGCGCAGAAACTCGGCGGACTGCTGCGTGAGCGACCCGAGCCCGACCAGCTGGTTCAGGTCACGGATGCGCCGGGTGAACTTGCGAATGTTGACCGCCCAATGCTGCCGCGTGATGTCAGGAATGACCACGTGCAGCCGGGATCCGTCGGGCAGAGACGCATCGACGAACGGGGAGGAGAGGTCGACGCGGCGACCGGAGGCCTGCAGCATCCTTTCGACCAGGTCACGCACCTCCCGCTCGGTGAGCACCATAGTGGTCAGCTCAGGCACCCCGTCGCGGGCCACGAACACCCGGGTGGGCGCGTTGATCCAAATTTCCTCGATGCTGGGATCGTCGAGGAACGGTTGCAGCGCCCCGAATCCGGTCAGCGAGGCCACAACCTCGCGCGCCGCCTGGCGCTCGTCGGCGATCAACGGCAGGGAGTTGCCCAGCGCACGCTCGGCGTAACGCTGCACCTCGTCACGCACGTACTGCTCGGCGAGACCGGTGTTCGAGGCCAGGTCCACACCGTCGCGGCGCACCCGGGACCGAACCTGCTCGGTGATGATGCGTACGGCTTCGCTCATTCCTGCATGATCGCCCATCCCTAACCGACCACGCCCGACTTATCCACAGCCCCGGGGGCATCCTCCCCTGATCACTGAAGAGAACGCTTCCGGACAGGTCGGGCGCACGAAGTAGACTGACAGCGCACTTCGCGGGAGTGGTGAAATTGGCAGACACGCAGGATTTAGGTTCCTGTGCTTTCGAGCGTGGGGGTTCAAGTCCCCTCTCCCGCACATGATTCGTATGGCGGCCCTGGACGGCCAATTAAACGACCTGCTGGCGAACACCGGCGTCGTGATCTTCTACCTGCTTGTTTGGGCGTTGGTCTTCGCCGGCACTGCGGTGTTCCTCGGTGTGTTCATCCCGTTCATCACGGGCGACTCGCTGCTCTTCGGCTCAGGTCTGGTGGCCGCGTCCACGCCCAGCCTGAGCATCTCTGTGCTGGCAGTCGGCACCGGCATTGCCGCGTTCCTCGGTGACCAGGTCGGATTCCTGCTCGGTCGCCACTTCGGCCGCTCCTATTTGGACCGCCACGGCGGCCGCCGCACTCGCACGGCCATCGCCAAGACGGAAACCTTCTATCTCAAGTACGGCTGGTGGTCGGTGGTCGTCGCCCGGTTCATGCCGTGGGGGCGGGTCTTCGTTCCGGTGATCGCCGGCGTCGGCCGCATGAATTACTACAAGTTCCTGACCAGCAATGTGGTCGGAGCCCTCGCCTGGGGGGTGGGCCTCACCCTGACCGGGTACTACGCGGCCGCCATCCCCGGCGTGAAGAGCGCCGCCTACGTCATCGCCGGTGTCTTCATCACGGCATCAATCGTTTTCGGCGTGCGCACGCTCCTGGCCGATCGCGCCCAGAACCGACTGGATGCCCGCAACGCGCTCCTCGACGACCCAGCCACCCCATAGGCTCTCGGCACACTGCGAGCCCACGGCAGGCCCACGGGCTACTGTCGGTAAACCGCGTTAGCCTGTAGCAGAGCACACAGTGATCCCGCCGCCCGGCCGATCTGACCGACGCCCACAGGAGATTCTTCGTGATTGACACCGCACTGCTTCCCCTGGCAGTCATCCCCTGGCTCGACCCAGAAGTCCTGATCAACGGTTTCGGGCCCTGGGCCCTTCTCGGCGTCTGTGCGATCGTCTTCGCCGAGACCGGCCTGCTGGTCGGCTTCCTGCTTCCCGGCGACACCCTGCTCATTATCACAGGCCTACTGACCTTCGCCGGGGTCATCCAGATCGATATCTGGTGGGTGGCTCTGGCCATCGGCTTCGCGGCCTTCGTCGGCGGTGAAGTCGGCTACCTGATTGGGCACAAGTTCGGTCCGAGGGTGTTCGAGCGCAAGGAATCCGGGCTGTTCAGCATCAAGAATGTGGAACGCACGAACGCGTTCTTCGTGCGTTTCGGCGGCGTCGCCGTGATCGTTGCGCGCTTCGTGCCGATCGTGCGCACCTTCGCCCCGGTCGCCGCGGGTGTCGGTCACATGGACTACCGAAAGTACTCGCTCTACAACCTGATCGGCGCTCTACTCTGGGGCGCCGGCCTCACCTTTTTCGGCTATTTTCTTGGCTATATCCCGCCCGTCGCCACGTTCGTGCAGAACTACATCGACATCATCCTGCTGGCCGCGGTTTTCATCACCCTCATCCCCACCGTCTTCCACTACCTTCAGGCCGCCGCCAAGTCCCGCCGGGACGCGCGCGCTGGGCTGAGCGTCCAAACCGAAAGCCTGGTGCTCGATTCCGACGCCTTCGAGAACCCCCACGAGCACACGCACGACGAGAACAAAGACAACCACTGACCCGAGAAGCCCGCCGAGCTTCACTGTTGGCGCTTCAGAGGGTGGGCCAGGTCAGTCGGGTCAGGGGTCCGAAGGGCGAGAATTGGGTGGGGCGGTCGGAGCGGGCGAACTCGTTGATTCGTCGGTGAATTTTTCGTCGGTGTTGACCGGGCCTTCGCTTGTGAAAACGGTGACCGTGCTTCCTGGCTTGATTCTCGAACCGCGAGTTGGCAAGGACGAAGAAATTGTTCCTTCCGACTCCTCCGACCGGGTCGGGCCGCCGTCGGCCAGGGTGAATCCGGCGAGCTCGAGCGCGGACTCAGCCTTCCCGAGTGACATGCCGGCCAGGTCGGGAACGGCAACTCGTGCGCCGAAGATGGTTGAGTTGGTGGGTTGGGTGAAGTCCTCTCCGCCATACTTGGCGTTGGCGACACTCATGACGTCGGGCCACATACGGTGCCGCGCGGTGGCCGCTGCACCACTGTCGAAGGAAACCCTGCGCTGGTTGATCTCACCGGTCACGCTGACCACACCGACTACGGTGGCGACTTCGCTGCTTGCACCACTCATCCACGTGTCCTTGTTGCCGTCGGTCGTTCCGGTTTTCCCGATCATGGGAACGCGTGGAGATGTTCCCGCGTTCGACTGAGTCGCGGTTCCGCCCGTCATGACGCGCTGCATGGCATAGGTCATGCCGGCGGCCACCTGCGGGGTCACCGATGGAGAACATTCGGAGCGTGCGATCGGAATCTCCGAACCATCCGCGCCGATGACCTTGTCGATGGCGACGGGGCTGCAGGTCGTGCCGTCATTGGCGATGCCGGCGAAGGCAACAGCCATGGTGAGGGGCGCGATCTCGTTGGTGCCGAGCACGGTCGCCGCGCTTTGCAACAACCGCTCACCGTCGGCACGGTGCACGGTGAAGTCTTCGGCGGTTTTACGGATCTCGCACAGATCGAGCTCCTTGGCCATGCCCAGGAAACCGGTATTGATCGAGCTGATCGTGGATTCGAGGGCGCTGTAGTTCGAACGGTTGTTGGAGGAGGAATCGTTGCGAGGGTTCCATCCAGGGTAGGTCTGGGCCCCACGGCAGCTGTCCTGGAAGGCTCCCCAGTTGCGGGTACGGCGTGAGTCGACCTGTTCGCGGAGGGCGTGGCCTGTCTTGAGCCATTCCGCCAGGGTGAACACCTTGTAGGTTGACCCTGGCTGGAAGCCGTTCGATCCACCATTCGCGTTGTCAGTACTGTAATTTATGGCGGTAGCGGATGCCCCCCGCGCGGCCAGATCAGGATCCTGGCTGTAATCCTTGTTCTGCGCCATGGCGAGCACCCGGCCGGTTCCAACCTGCACGCTGTTGATGACGCTGCCGACGTCCCAACCGGGATAGGACTGCGGCACGTTGTCGGCCATGGTCGTCACTGCAGCGTTTTGCAATTCGAGGTCGAGCGTCGTGTAGACGTCGTAACCGCCGCGGTGAAAGTTGACCAGGCGGGTGTCTTCGTCTTCTCCGAATGCGGGGTCGTTCTGCAACTGTTTCACCACGTAGTCGCAGAAGAAGGCGTTGGCCCCGGCCGTGAGGCATCCCGTGCTGGGCGGGGTGATGATCGGTGTGATCACGGTGGCGACGGCATCCTCATACTGCGAACTGCTGATCTTGTCGTGATTGAGCATCTCACCCAGAATGTAGTCTCGACGGCCTTGGGTTGCGTCGTACTGACCCGCTGCACCATTGGTCTCACTGTTGGGTTTGTCGAGTCGGAACTTGACCGGGTTGTTCACGATCGCCACAAGGCTGGCAGCCTGCGGCAGTGAGACGTCGGCCGCCGTGGTGTTGAAGTAGTAGTGAGCTGCGGCTTCGATGCCGTAGACGGCACCACCGAAACCAATGATGTTGAGGTACTGGCGCAGAATGTCGTTTTTGGCGTACTTCTTCTCGATGCCGATGGCCAGCCGCATCTCCGACAACTTCCGATCCACCGTCGTCTCGGTCGCGGCGGAATAACACGTCGCGCGTGTCGAGGCGTCAGCGATGACCTCGCACTTCTGCACGAGAACATTCTTGACATACTGCTGCGTGATCGTGGAGCCACCCTGGGTCGAACTGCTCGTGGCGTTCTTCAGAACGGCGCGGATGGTGCCCGGAATATCGATACCGCTGTGCTGATAGAAGCGGGGATCCTCGCCGGCCACGGCGGCGTCCTTCACGAACCGGCTGATCTGATCAGAGGGCACCTCGACCCGGTTCTGGTCGTAGAACGAAGCCAGCAGCACCGAGGAACCGTCGCTGTCCTTCGCGTAAATGTTGCTCTTCTGCGAGAGCTGATCAATCTCGAGAATTTCGGGTAAATTATCGAATGCCGTGATCGCATTGCCAGCAGCTAAGCCGCTCAGCGCGAGGGCAGGCGTCACCGCAACAGTCGTCAGCACTCCCGCCACGGCACTCATCGCTACCAGGCCCACCAGTGCGCCGAGCGACGTGCTCGCCGGCCTGAGCCTCGTCGACTTGCTGCGCATATTGAGTATGTGTTCCTTGAGGTCGCGGTTGAAACTGAAAAAACCACCACCAACCCTACGTGCAACCAACTGAACGGCCCCTGACAACATCATCGGAGGCTGCTCATCCGGTTGGAGCACCACCCGAGGGTGCACCGACCCGATCGGGCACGTCTACCGGTGCGGGTTCTCCTCGTGCTCGGCGTGCTCGGCCGGTTCGAGCTGGAACGTGGAGTGGTCCACGTCGAAGTGGTCGGCCAGGCAGGCGCAGAGCGCGTCGAGCAGTGCGCCGGAGCCGCCTGAGCTGAGAACGGCCGGTTCAACCACGACGTGGGCGCTGAAGACGTGGGCACCGGAGGTGATCATCCAGACGTGCACTTCGTGCACCGCCACCACCCCCTGCGTGTCGAGCAGGTGCCGCCGGATCTCCGCGACGTCGGTGTTGGCCGGCACCGACTCACTTAGCACGCGCACCACGTCTCGCAGCAGCACAACGGCGCGGGGCGCGATCATGCCGGCGATGACCAGCGACGCGATCGCATCCGCCTGCACGAAACCGGTGAGAAGGATGACCCCGGCCGCGACGATCACGGCGACCGATCCCAGGGTGTCCCCGAGCACCTCGAGGTAGGCGCCGCGCATGTTGATCGACGACCCTGCCGCCGGGCGCAGCAGGAGCAGGGCCACGACGTTGGCCAGGAGGCCGATCACGGCCACGACCAGCATGGGAGTCGCCAGCACCTCGCTACCACTTGTGTCGACCAGGCGGCCGACGGCACCGATCACGACGGCAACGGCCACACCCACCAGGATGAGGCCGTTCAGCAGGGCGCCGAATACCTCTGCGCGCTGGTAGCCGAAGGTCTGCCGGTCGGTGGCCGGCCGAGCGGCCAGCACGGTCGCCGTCAGGGCGATGATCAGGCCCGCAAGGTCGGAGAACATGTGGCCGGCATCCGCCAGCAAGGCCAGCGAGCCGGTCAGCCAGGCGCCGACAACCTCGACCACGAGCACCACGGCGACGATCCCAATCGCCACCGACAAGCGCACACGGTTGGTGTGCGACGTGTGCGCGTGATCGTGGCCCATGCCTCCACGCTAGGGCCGCAGGCACCCGACCGCCAGTTCGGCAGCCAGTTGGGAATGAGTGCCGTTCTCAGCACGCGAGACGGATACGCCGGTCAGGCTTCCAGCAGCGTCTCCAACACCGGAATGAGCTTGCCGAAGGCCCGCGCCCGGTGGCTGTGTTCGTTCTTCACGGAGGGAGTCAGCTCGGCGGCCGAGATCGCGTAGCCGTCGGGCAAGAAGATCGGGTCGTAGCCGAAGCCACCGGCACCGCTCGGCTCGGTCAGAATCTGACCGGGCCATTCCCCTGTGACGTGCCACTCCGTGCCGTCGGGCATGGCGAGAGCGGCGACGCAGGTGAAGTGTCCGCCGCGGTGCTCGGGCGCCACGTCGCCCAGTTGCCAGAGCAACAGCTGCAGGTTCTGGTTGGAGTCCCGGGCAGGCCCGGCCCAGCGGGCCGAGAAGATGCCGGGCGAACCGCCGAGCACATCCACGCAGATGCCGGAGTCGTCGGCGATGGCCGGCAGACCGCTGTGCGCCGCGGCGGCCCGGGCCTTGATCAGGGCGTTCTCGGCGAAGGTCACGCCGTCCTCGACCGGCTCGGGACCATCGTAGGCCAGCACTTCGAGGCCGGGGAGCCGCGGCGCGAGGATGCGCCGCAGTTCTTCGACCTTGTGCTGATTGTGGGTGGCGAGCACGACCTGCATGGTCAGCTCCCCAGCGCGGTCTTCTGGAACTCGGTCAAGGAAATCGTCCCTGCCAGCGCCAGATCGAGCAGGGAGTTCAATTCCGTGCGGTCGAAGGGTGCAGCCTCGGCCGTGCCCTGCACCTCCACGAACAGGCCGCGGCCGGTGACGACCACGTTCATGTCGGTCTCGGCTCGGGAATCCTCCGTGTAAGCGAGGTCGAGCATGGGCTGGCCGCCGACGATGCCCACGGAAATGGCCGCGACGCTGTCGATCAGAGGCTGGGCCTTCTGGCTGAGGAACTTCTTCTCCCGACCCCACTCGAGAGCGTCGGCGAGCGCCACGTACGCTCCCGTGATCGCCGCGGTGCGGGTGCCGCCATCGGCCTGGAGCACGTCGCAGTCCAGCACGATGGTGTTCTCGCCGAGCGCCTTCATGTCGACCACGGCGCGCAGGCTGCGTCCGACCAGGCGGCTGATCTCATGCGTGCGTCCGCCGATTCGACCCTTGACCGATTCGCGGTCCATCCGGGAGTTGGTGGAGCGCGGCAGCATGGAGTACTCGGCCGTGACCCAGCCTTTCCCCTTTCCCGCCATCCAGCGCGGCACGCCGTTGGTGAACGATGCTGTGCAGAGCACCTTGGTGCGCCCGAACGAGATCAGGGCCGAACCTTCGGCTTGGTCGCTCCAGCCGCGCTCGATCGTGACGGGGCGCAGCTGGTCGTTCGTTCGTCCGTCTACGCGCACGGTATCGGTCACGGGGTCTCCTTGGGGTTGGGATGCGATGCGGCGAACTCGGCAAGCTCGCTCAAGCTGAAGGACCCGGTTTCGACCAGATCGACGCGACCGATTTCCGGCCCGATCAACCGGTGGGCCAGGTGCAGGAAATCGTCGGCGCTGCCGCCGGTGGCCTCGTAGCGATAGCTGGGTGGCACCTGCTCGGTGCGCTCCAGTCCCTGGCTCACCAGCAGCCGGTACACGTCGTTGGCTGTCTCGGTGTCGCTGGAGACGAGCGTCACGGTGTCCCCCATCACGTAGGAGATGGCGCCGCGCAGGAACGGGTAGTGCGTACAACCGAGAACGAGCGTGTCGACCTCCGCTGCGCGCAGCGGGGCGAGGTAGCTTTCCGCCACCGAAAGTAGTTCGTCACCCGTGGTGATTCCCGCCTCGACGAATTCAACAAACCGCGGACAGGCCTGGGTCAGCAGCCGAATATCGGTGGCCGCGGCGAACGCGTCGTCGTAGGCGCGCGACTTGACGGTGCCGACGGTGCCGATGACGCCGACGCGGTTGTTACGGGTGGTGCGCACGGCCCGGCGCACGGCCGGCTGGATGACCTCAACCACGGGAACGCTGTAGCGCTCGCGGGCATCCCGAAGCATCGCAGCGGAAGCGGTATTGCAAGCGATGACCAGCATTTTCACATCTTGAGCGACCAGATCGTCGAGAACGTTCAGGGCGAAGCCGCGCACATCCGCGATCTTTTTCGGGCCATACGGAGAATGCGCAGTGTCTCCGATATAGAGGATCGATTCATTGGGCAGCTGATCCTTGATCGCCCGGGCGACAGTCAGTCCGCCCACTCCGGAATCGAAGATTCCAATCGGTGCATTCGTCACGACTCTCTAGCTTAGTCGGAATCCCTGACCCTCGCCCGTGAGCGCCGGGCTGCCGCTCCGGCACCTCGAGCGCTCGACCCCCAGACAGGGAGATTGAAGGCACATTCCCAGTCTCGCTCGAGAGGCGCCAGCACGTTCCATTAGGGGAATATGGCCGTAACTACACTCGGAATATGGTTCCCGCCAACCGACGGATGCCGCACCAAAATGACGTCACATTCGTCGTTTGAGGAGATGATCACCGTGAATGATCGAGTCGTAATCACCGGGCTGGGCGCCCTGACGCCTCTGGGCAACAATTGGCGCGACACGTGGTCGGGTCTCACCAGCGGTCGCAGCGGCGTTACTCGAATCACCCAATTCGATCCCTCGGGTCTGCCGACACAGATCGCCGGAGAGGTTAAGAATTTTGTTCCCGCAGACCATATGACCGTGAAGCAGGTCAAACGCGCATCCCGGGCCTCACAGCTCGCCATTGCCGCAGCCCGCGAGGCGGTGGCGGATGCCGGCTTCGGCGCCTCCATGGAGGGCATCGACACGGCGGTCGTCGTCAACAGCGCCGTCAGCGGTTTCGCGGAGATCCAGGAAGCCACCGAGCTCGTTAACTCCGGCGACTCCCGGCGCATCCCCCCGCGGTTCGTGCCCTCCGCTCTCCTGAACATGGCGGCCTGCGAGGTCGCGATCGACCTCGGCATCCACGGGCCGGTCAATGCGAGCGCCCTGGCCTGTGCCAGCGGGGCCTACGCGCTCCTGGAGGCACGCACCATGCTCGTCATGGGTGACGCCGACGTCGTCATCGCCGGCGGAGTGGAGGCTGCCATCACACCCGTCATGTTTGCCGGCCTGAACGCCATGCACGCGGCCTCCAAGAACAACGATTCCCCGGCCGAGGCCTGCCGGCCGTTCGACGCCGACCGCAACGGACTTGTCTTCGGCGAGGGTGCAGTCATCTTCGTGATGGAGCTGCTCTCCCACGCCCGCGCCCGCGGCGCCCAGATCTACGCGGAGGTGCTGGGCGGCGCACTCACCAGCGACGGTCACAGCATCGTCGCGCCCGAACCGACCGGCAAGTTCGCGAGCCTGGCCATGACCCGCGCCCTCATCAAGTCGAAGCTGAACCCGAGCGACATCGACGTCATCTGCGCGCACGGCACGTCCACCCAGGCCAACGACCGGGCCGAGACCTCGGCGATCCGCCAGGCGCTCGGGCACAACGCGGACTCCATCGCCGTCACCGCCCCCAAATCGATGACCGGCCACCTGATCGGGGCCGCGGGCGCCCTCTCCGGCCTGCTCTGCGCCCTGTCGATTCGCACCGGAATCATCCCGCCCACCATCAACTACACGACCCCCGACCCGGAGTGCACTCTCGACTACGTGCCGCTGGTTGCCCGGGAGAAGCCGGTGAAGTTCGCTCTGGCGAACGCCTTCGGCTTCGGCGGTCAGAACTGCATCGTCGCCTTCGGGGCGCTGTAAGCCCACCCCATCAGCCCAAACACGTACCGGCCGGGGCGGATAAGCTTTCCGGGTGACCGAATCTTCAGCATTCCGCACCGACCGGTACGAACTCACCATGGTTGACGCCGCGATCCAAAGCGGCACCGCCGGCCGGGAGTGCCAGTTCGAGGCGTTCGCCCGGCGCCTGCCCTCCGGCCGCCGCTACGGC
>JBBQDC010000059.1:0-17972 GCA_038319305.1 Actinomycetales bacterium
CATGGCAGCGTCGTAGTAGGTCGCGGTGTACTTGAGGTCGGGGTTGAGGGCCGGCTGGTCGGCGAGCGACTTGCGGCGCCCGTGGAACTGGTGGCGCGGAACGCTGCCGCCGTCGCGCGAGAAGGAGTCGTAGAGGATGAGCCCCACCTTGATGAGCAGGGCGCCACGCTCGGTGGTGCTGCTCTGCTTGTGGGTGAGGAAGCGCAGCGGAGCGGCGGCGACCCCGGAGAAGGTCGAGAAGATCGGGATGGTCGTCTGCAGGGGCTTCACGTAGTGCGGGGCGGTCTTGAGCAGCCGGTTGCGCTCCTGCACGGCTTCGCGCACGAGTCGGAACTCGCCGTTCTCGAGATAGCGGATGCCTCCGTGGATCATGTGCGAGGAGGCAGCGGAGGCTCCGGAGATGTAGTCGGAGCGCTCGATGAGCGTCACGTCGACGCCCTCGAGAGCGAGTTCACGGAAGGTGGCGGCACCGTTGATGCCACCCCCGATCACGAGCACCTGGGAGTGCGGGTGCTCGGTGAGGGAAACGACATCGGTTCGAGGAGTTGAAGTGGTCATACACTCATAGTGCGCCGCATAGAGAGACTTTTCATGGCCCGTGAACGGATGTGCAGATGAACCTCACCGACAGCGATGGCGACAGCCGCACCGCCGATGCGCTGCGTGCGGCCCATCTCTACTACATCCAGAACCTCACGATGGATGCCATCGCCTCCGAGCTGGAGATCTCCCGGTCATCCGTGAGCCGTCTCATCGCTTTCGCCCGGGATTCCGGGCTTGTGGAGATCCGCCTGCACTCGCCGATCGACCAACTCACCCAGTTGCAACACCAGCTGCACGAGCGCTACGGCCTCGCCGCTCACATCGTGCCGGCAGGGGATGCCGCCACAGAGGTGGACCGCCTCGACCGTGTCGCCCTCTCCGCTGCACGGATTCTCACCGATTTCGTCGATTCGAACATGATCCTCGGCGTCGCCTGGGGGTCGACCATCGCGTCGGTGAGCCGGCATCTCGTGCGCAAACCGGTGCGCAACACCCAGGTCGTGCAGCTCAACGGCGCCGGAAATGCGCACACCACCGGACTGGTCTACGCGAGCGAGATCATCGGCAGGTTCGGCTCCGCCTTCGGGGCGACGGTCCAGCAGTTCCCGGTGCCCGCCTTCTTCGACGACCCCGCCACCAAAGACGCCCTGTGGCGGGAGCGGAGCACCGCACGGGTGCTCGCGGTGCAGCGACGGATGGATGTCGCGGTCTTCGGCATCGGATCACCCAATGCCGACGTGCCGAGCCATGTCTACGCGGGCGGCTATCTCGACCGGGCCGACTATGACGAGCTCTCCCGCTCGCAGGTTGTCGGCGACATCGCCACGATGTTCTTCCGCGCCGACGGCACGCACGACGACATCCCCCTCAACGACCGCTCGAGCGGCCCCTCTTTCGAAGTGCTGATGAGGGCGCCCCGCCGAATCGCGGTGGTCTCCGGCCAGGCGAAGCTCCCCGCCCTCCGCGGCGCGGTCGCGACCGGAGTGATCACCGACCTCGTGGTCGACGAGGTCACGGCGGCCCAGCTCGCCGCGATGGACTGAATACCGGGAATATCCCCGCGTCCTTCGCGTTGGGTAGAGTGAACCACAGAAGTACGTGCTCCGGGGTCGGTGAAATTCCGAACCGGCGGTGACAGTCCGCGACCCGCGTCTCCAGAACATCGGAGGGGCGGTTGACTCGGTGGAATTCCGAGACCGACGGTAATGAGGCTCGCAAGAACCTCTCAGTCCGGATGAGAGGAAGCACGCGTGTTCGCCTTTGGGCGCGCACGAACGATGTCGGCGACCGTCGACACCGTACCCGGAGTCCGTCTTCGATACGAAGATTCGAGATTCCGGATGACCGCCCCAACGGCAGGCAGCGCGCACGAGACGCTGATGCGTCGCGCGCTCTCTCTCGCCGCGAACGGGCCGTCCTTCGGGGTGAATCCGCAGGTCGGCTGTGTGCTGGTGGATGCCGCTGGCGCCATCGTCGCCGAGGGCTGGCACCGCGGAGCCGGCACACCCCACGCCGAGGTTGACGCGCTCTCGCAGGTGACGAGCGCCGAGGGTCTCACCGCCATCGTCACGCTCGAGCCCTGCAACCACCTGGGGCTCACGGGTCCGTGCTCGGAAGCACTGATCTCCGCGGGGATCGAGCGTGTCATCTACGCCGTGTCCGACCCGGGAGAGCATTCCGGTGGAGGAGCCGAGCGACTGCGCGAGGCCGGGGTGCTCGTCGAGGGCGGTGTTCTCGTCGAGGAGGCATCGGAAGCCCTGCGCGGATGGCTCACTGCCGAGCGCCTGCATCGTCCGTTCGTCACCGTGAAGTGGGCATCGAGCCTCGATGGTCGCGCAGCCGCGGCGGATGGCTCCAGCCAATGGATCACCGGCACCGCCGCACGCCAGAGAGTGCATGAGCAGCGGGAGCAGTCCGACGCGATCCTGGTCGGCACCGGCACGGTGCTGGCCGACGATCCGAGCCTGACCGCCCGCGGAGACGGCGGTGAGCTCATGCCGCACCAGCCCATCCCGGTGGTGATCGGAGAGCGTGCGATCCCCGCAGGCTCTCTGGTGCTTGCGCACCCTCGCACCCCGATCGTCACGGGCAGCCGGGATCTTCCGGCGATTCTCGACCAGCTGTTCGCCCGGGGCATCCGTCATGCCTTCGTCGAGGGCGGCCCGACGCTGGCGAGCGCCTTCGTCGCTGCGGGGCTCGTCGACGAATACCTCGTCTATCTCGCTCCGGTGCTGCTCGGCGGCGAGCGCCTCGCCCTCACCGACATCGGAGTCGGCACGATCGGCGACGCTCGACGTCTCTCGATCGACCGGGTCGAATCACTGGGCGACGACCTGCTCATCGTCGCGCGGCCCGCCAGCGTTCTCACCAAGAAAGGCAACTGATGTTCACCGGAATAATCGAAGAACTCGGCGAGGTCGTCGACTGGCAGCCGACTCCGGATGCCGCGCGCCTCACGATCCGCGGCCCACTCGCGGTCTCGGATGCGGGCCACGGCGATTCGATCTCGGTGAGCGGGGTATGCCTCACCGTCGTGGACAGGGGCGAGGACTGGTTCACCGCCGACGTCATGGCCGAGACCATCGCGATGTCGACCCTCTCCGGAATCGCGGCCGGATCCCGTGTCAACCTCGAGCGCGCCGCCCAGGTGGGCGACCGGCTCGGTGGCCACATCGTGCAGGGCCACATCGACGGCACCAGCACCCTGCTCAGCGTCACCCCCGGCGACGCCTGGCGGGTGCTGCGGTTCAGCCTCTCCCCCGAACTCGCCCCGCTCGTGGTGGGTAAGGGGTCCATCGCTGTGGACGGCGTCTCGCTGACCGTCAGCAACATCAGTCCGGCGAGCGACCCGGACCAGTGGTTCGAAGTCTCGCTCATCCCCGAAACCCTCACCGCCACGACGCTGGGACAGCGCGTGGCCGGCGATCACGTCAACATCGAAACCGACATCCTGGCCCGCCACGTGGAGCGCATGCTCGCCCTGGCGGACGCCGGATCGAAAAGGAGCCACTCATGAGTCTCGCCGACATTCCCACCGCACTGGATGCCCTCCGGCTGGGAAAACCGGTCATCGTCGCCGACGATGAG
The DNA here is from genome assembly GCA_038319305.1 of Actinomycetales bacterium. GTDB lineage: Bacteria > Actinomycetota > Actinomycetes > Actinomycetales > Microbacteriaceae > Cryobacterium. The sequence goes on from JBBQDC010000059.1 coordinate 3,631, forward strand.
GGTCGCGAGAACGAGGGCGACGTGATCATCTCCGCCCAGCTGGCCACGCAGGAGTGGCTGGCCTGGACGGTGCGGTATTCCTCCGGCTTCATCTGCGCTCCGATGACCAACGACCTGGCCGACAAGCTGGACCTGCCGGTGATGGTGCAGAACAACGAGGACCCCCGCGGCACGAACTACACCGTGTCGGTCGACGCGGCCGACCGGCTCAGCACCGGAATCAGCGCAGCCGACCGCGCCCACACCCTGCGGGTGCTGGCCGACCCGACCTCCATGCCGTCCAGCCTGCACCGGCCCGGCCACATCATGCCGCTGCGGGCAATGGACGGCGGGGTGCGCGAGCGTGACGGCCACACCGAGGCGGCCGTTGACCTGATGAAGCTGGCCGGCCTCGCGCCGGTCGCGGGGATCTCCGAAATCGTCGCCGAGGACGGCGAAATGATGCGCCTCCCTGGGCTCCTCGCCCTCGGCGAGCGCGAGGGCGTGCTGGTGATCACCATCAAGGATCTGATCGCTTACCTGCAGGAATTCCACTGCGACACCGACCTACCCACGGTCAGCCCGATCCTCGAATCCCCGCGGGTCGACTTCGAGGTGGAGACCACGGTCCCCACCCGGCACGGCAACTTCCAGATCCGCGCCTACCGCGACCGGATGATCGGCGCCGACCACGTGGCGATCGTCTCCGGCACCCCCGCCGACGGCGTCCTGGTGCGCGTGCACTCCGAGTGCCTTACCGGCGAGGCGTTCGGCTCGCTCAAGTGCGAGTGCGGGCCGCAGCTGGATGCCGCCCTCGAGACCATCCAGGAGCAGGGCGGCGTTGTCGTCTACCTGCGTGGCCAGGAGGGCCGCGGCATCGGGCTGATCAACAAGCTGCGTGCCTACAAACTGCAGGAGGACGGCCTCGACACCTTCGATGCCAACGTGGCGCTCGGCCTGCCCGCCGATTCCCGCGACTACGGCGCCGCGACGGCCATCCTGCACGAAATGGGCCTTCACTCGGTGCGGCTGCTGACCAACAACCCGGAGAAGATGCGCCAGCTGGAGGCGCACGGCGTCACCGTGACCGAGCGGGTGCCGCTCGTCGTGGGAGTCGGCGCGCACAACCAGGACTACCTGGCCGTCAAGCGCGACCGGATGGGCCACCACATCGCAGAGGCAGACATACTGAAAGGAATCGCACTATGAGCGGAGCAGGATCCCCGGAGATCGAGATCGACGGCACCGGGTTGAACATCGTGATCGTCGCCGGACGGTGGCATGACGTGATCACCGACGGTCTGATCGCCGGCGCGACCCGGGTGCTCGAAGCATCCGGCGCCCGCTACTCCCTGGTGCGGGTTCCCGGCAGCTTCGAGCTGCCGGTGGCGTGCAAGGTGGCCCTCGCCAACGGCGCCGACGCGGTCGTCGCGCTCGGCGTGATCATTCGTGGCGGCACCCCGCACTTCGAGTACGTGTCGTCGGCGGCAACGGATGGCCTCAGCCGGGTGGCGCTGGATTCCGGCAAGCCGGTGGGCTTCGGCGTGCTCACTCTCGACGACGAGCAGCAGGGACTTGACCGGGCCGGCCTGCCCGGCTCGAAGGAGGACAAGGGCGAGGAAGCAGCCTCGGCGGCCATCGCGACCGCGCAGCTGCTGCAGCATCTGCGCGAGTACGGTGTCGACTGATCGTGCGGGGCTCCGGTGCGACGCGGCATCCGTATCGTTATCTGAGCGTTAGCCGAGGATTAGCGGAGCGGTGACTCCGGACGTAGGGTGCAAGGGCGGCTGTCACAAACGGCCGCCCTTTCGCGCGGCCCCTGGGGGCAGCCGCTGACGCCTGATCGACGTCTGCTCCTGCACCGGCGGTCCGCTTTCGCGTCAACTCCCGGAGCAGTTCTGCATGTCAGCAACCACAGAGTCGGCGACTCCTGTCGCCCCCGTCACGCCCACGAACCCGCGCAGCCGCGTGATCCTCGCGAGCCTGATCGGCACGACCATCGAGTTCTACGACTTCTACGTCTACGCGACGGCCGCCGTTCTCGTCTTCCCGCACCTGTTCTTCCCGACCGGCAACGAGACCACGGCATTGCTGGCGTCGTTCGCCGTCTTCGGAGCGGCCATGGTCGCCCGCCCCGTCGGCGCGCTGGTCTTCGGTCACTTCGGTGACAAGAGAGGCCGCAAGGCCACGCTCGTCGGCGCCCTGCTGACCATGGGCATCGCAACCTTCCTGATCGGGCTGCTGCCGACCTACGCCATGATCGGCTGGCTCGCGCCGGCCCTGCTCGTGGTGCTGCGCCTCGCCCAGGGCTTCGCGCTCGGCGGGGAATGGTCCGGTGCCGCTCTCGTCGCCACCGAGAACGCCCCGGTCGGCAAGCGCGCTTGGTACGGCACGTTCCCCCAGGTCGGCGCCCCGCTCGGCTTCATCATCGCGAACGGCCTGTTCCTGGCCATCGCACTGGCTTTGCCCTCCACCGACCCGACTCGCCCCTCGGACGCGTTCCTCGAGTGGGCGTGGCGCATCCCGTTCCTCTTCTCCGCCGTGATGGTCGTCGTCGGCCTCTGGGTGCGCCTGCGCCTGGTCGAATCCGACGCGTTCACGAAGGTCGTTGCCACCAAGCGCGTGGAGAAGCTGCCGCTCGCGGCCGTGTTCACGTCGCACTGGCGTCAGCTGATCCTCGGCACGTTCATCATGCTGGCCACCTATGTTCTGTTCTACCTGATGACCACGTTCACGCTCGGCTACGGCCGTGGAGCGACGGATGCCCCGGTGCCCGGCCTCGGTTACAGCTACAACAACTTCATCCTGATGATGATCGTCGGCGTGCTCTTCTTCGGCGGCTTCACGCTGGCCTCCGGGCCCTGGGCCGACAGGCACGGGCGCCGCAAGACCCTGATCTTCGTGACCCTGGCGATCATCGGGTTCGGACTGCTCTTCGTGCCGCTGCTGGGCGCCGGGTTCGTCGGCGTGATGTTCTTCCTGATTCTCGGTTTCTCCCTGATGGGGATGACCTTCGGGCCGATGGGCGCGCTGCTGCCCGAGCTGTTCCCGACCAGCGTGCGCTACACCGGCTCGGCGTTCGCCTACAACATGAGCTCGATCCTCGGCGCTGCGGTGGCGCCGTTCATCGCGATCTGGCTGTGGACCCTCGGCGAGGGCAGCCCGTTCTGGGTCGGCATCTACCTGTCGGTGATGGCTGTGCTCACGCTTGTCGCCCTGCTCGCCAGCCGGGAGACCCGCGACATCGACATCGAGGCCTAGCGCGATCTCGTGTCGCCACCCCGGCTCGAGTTGCGGAGAGAACACCTTCTCGCGGCGCGGGAGGGTGTTTTCTCCGCAGTTCGGCGGTGGGCGGGGGAACCTCGGTCAGTCGAGGAACAGGGCGCGCAGGCGCCGCGTCGTGAAGACCAGACCGAGCAGGATCATCACCAGGTAGTAGAGCACGTGCCAGAGCAGACCGAGGTCGACCTGGCCGGTGGTCAGGCCGCGCACGAGCTCAACCCCGTGCCAGAGCGGGAGCGCCTGGATCACGTACTGGATGGGCTGCGGGTAGACGCTCAATGGGTAGAAGGTGGCCGAGAACAGAAACATCGGCAACAGCAGGAACGTGATCCAGTCCATCTGCTGGAACGTCTTCATGAAGCTCGTCACGGCCATCCCCACGCTCGCGAAGCCGAACGCGATCAGCAGCACGGCGGGCAGGGCCAGTAGCGCCCACCAGGACAGGTTCAGCCCGAGCGACTGCATCACGACCAGGAAGCCGGTGGCGTAGAGCGCCCCGCGGAGAAGTGCCAGGGAGATCTCGCCGAGCGCGACATCGAGCGGGCCGAGTGACGTGGACAACATGCCCTCGTAGAGCTTCGCGAACTGCATCTTGAAGAACACGTTCCAGGTGGAGTCGTAGATGGCGCCGTTCATGGCGGCCACCGCGAGCAGGGCCGGCGCGATGAACGCCGCATACGGCACCTCCTGGCCCGACTCGGTCGTGATCGTGCCGACCAGCGCGCCCAGGCCGAGGCCCATCGAGAGCAGGTAGAAGATCGGCTCGAAGAAGCCGCTGACCACGACGAGCCAGTTGGTGCTCCGGGTTGCCTGCCAGCCCCGGAACATGACGCTGCGCGCGTTGCCGGCGTAGAGCGCGCCGAGCGGACGGGATGCCGCGACAACCGTTCGCAGGTCCGTGCCGGTCTTGTCGGTACCGGTCATTTGTTCAGCCGCCTGGCCGTGATGCGCCGCGCCGCGACCCAACCGACCGCGAGCAGGACCGTCAGGTAGAGCACGTGCAGCACACTCAACCAGAGCGGTTCGCTCGCGCCGTAGGCGAACACCCGGGCGAGCTCGGTGCCGTGCCAGAGCGGGGAGATCCAACCGATCCACTGCAGCCAGATCGGTAGCACGCCGAGCGGGAAGAAGGTGCCGGAGAAGAGCGTCATCGGCAGGATGACGAAGCGCATCACCATGGCCAGCTGACCGGTGTCATCGGTGAGGGTGGCTGTGTACGCCATCAACAGGGTGCCGAAGCCGAGGCCTGTGAGCAGGGCGACAAACACGGCGATGAACCCGGCCCCCGACGGGACCGCGCCGAACAGCAGCATGAACGCGTAGAAGATGCCGCAGGTGACGAACATGCGCACGGCCACCGAGATGACGATGCCGTTGATGATCTGCCCCGGCCGGATCGGGGACGCATTCATGCCGAAGAACACCGGGTTCCATTTGAAGCCGAGCATGATCGGGTAGGTGAACTCCTCGCTCGCCACGGCGATCGCCGCGCTGGCGAGGAGGGCAGGAGCGACGAACGCCAGGTAGCTGACCCCGCCCACGGCATCCGCGCCCAGGTTGGCGTCGACAAGGGTGGCCAGGCCGACCCCCATCGCGTAGAGGTAGATGATCGGGTTGCCGATGGCGGTCACGGTCACCGTCTGCGCGTAGGAGCGCATCACCCGAAAACGGTGCTCGGCCACGTACCAGGAGCCCCAGCGTCGGGTGCGCCGGGTGGAACGGATGGCGCGGTCCCCGACGGAGCCGGGCAGCGGGGCCGTCTCGGTCTGGCCCCGAGCGCTCTGGGCGGTGCTCTCTCGATCGGTGCTCATTCGATCAGGGTCCGTCCGGTCAGCCGCAGGAACACGTCTTCCAGACTGGAGCGCCGCACCAGGCTGGTGATCGGGGTGAGGCCGGCCTCTACGATGCGCACCAGCTCGGACTCGCCGTTCTCGCTATAGATCAGGATGCGGTCGGGCAACACCTCGATGCGGTCGCCCATGCCTGCGATCTGCGCGGCCACATCGGCGTTGAGGTCGGAACCGAACCGCACCTCCAGCACCTCCCGGGAGGAGTAGGTGCGGATCAGCTGCGCCGGCGCACCCTCGGCCATGATGACGCCCTTGTCGATCACGACCAGGCGGTCGCAGAGCTGCTCGGCCTCGTCCATGTAATGGGTGGTGAGCAGCAGGGTCGTGCCCTGCTCCTTGAGCCGGAACAGGCGGTCCCAGAGAATGTGCCGGGCCTGTGGGTCCAGTCCCGTGGTCGGTTCGTCGAGCAACAGGATGCTCGGGTCATTGATCAGGGCCCGTGCGATCGTGAGGCGTCGCTTCATGCCCCCGGAAAGCGCGTCGACCTTCGACTTCGCCTTGTCCTCCAACTGAGCGAAGGCCAGCAGCTCGTCGGCACGGCGGGCCACCTGCGCCCGTGGCAGGCCGAAGTAGCGTCCGTAGACGAGCAGGTTCTCCCGCACCCGCAGCTCGGTGTCGAGGTTGTCGGCCTGCGGCACCACGCCGAGCCTCGAGCGGATCTCCGGGCCGTACCGGTTCGGGTCCAAACCCAGGACGCGCAGATTTCCGTCGGTGCGGGTGGAGACGGCGCCCACCATGCGCATGGTGGTCGACTTGCCGGCCCCGTTCGGGCCGAGCAGTCCGAAAGATTCGCCGGACGCCACCTCGAAGGAGATGCCGTCGACGGCGGCGAAGTCCTTGTACTTCTTGACGAGACTCTGGGCAACAATGACTGGCTCCGGCACAGTTCCTTACTGTAGACCGCCGGGCCGAAACGCAGCGGGATGCGGTTAAGCTCATTTGGTGAGTACCCCCAGCAAGCCCCGTTCCGCCACCCGCCCGACCACCCGGCCAACCACCCGGCCAACCACCCGACCGGCCGGTCGCGGTCCCCTCGGCCGGATGGGGCGCCGCGCCGACACCGAGGGGCCGCGCGCGACCTTCAGCCAGTTGGTGCCGTATCTGCTCGAGCACAAGAAGGTGCTCAGCTTCGTCATCGTGCTCAGCATCCTCGGCGCCCTCGCCAGCCTTGCCCAGCCGCTCCTGGTCAGCCAGGTCATCACCATCGTGCAGGAGGACAACCCGCTCGGCGGCCTGGTCTGGGCTCTCGTCGCACTCGTCGTCATCTCCGCCCTGATCAGCGGCTACCAGCACTACCTGCTGCAGCGCACCGGCGAGGGCGTCGTTCTCTCCAGCCGCCGCAAACTCATCGGACGGATGCTGCGCCTCCCGATCAGCGAATTCGACACCCGCCGCACGGGCGACCTGGTCTCCCGGGTAGGGTCAGACACCACCCTGCTGCGGGCCGTGCTCACCCAGGGTCTCGTCGAGGCGATCGGCGGGTCGCTCACGTTCGTCGGCGCGCTCATCGCGATGCTCGTGATCGATCCCGTGCTGCTCGGGCTGACCGTGCTGGTGATCGCGGTGTCGGTGGTCACCGTCACACTGCTCTCGCAGCGCATCCGTGCCGCCAGCCTCGCCGCGCAGGCCAAGGTCGGCGACCTCTCCGCCAGTGTTGAGCGCGCCATCAGCGCTGTGCGCACGGTGCGCGCCTCGAACGCCACCGACCGGGAGATCGCTGCCGTCGAAGAAGACGCCACGGGCGCCTGGCGAATGGGCATCCAGGTCGCGAAGATCTCTGCCCTCGTCGTGCCGATCGCCGGAATCGCCATGCAGGTGTCGTTCCTGGTTGTGCTGGGCGTGGGTGGCTTCCGCGTGGCCAGCGGCACCATCACGATCGCGAACCTGATCGCGTTCATCCTGTTCCTGTTCCTGATGATCGTGCCTCTCGGCCAGGCGTTCGGCGCGATCACCTCGGTGAACTCCGCGCTCGGCGCCCTCGGCCGCATCCAGGAGATCATCGATCTGCCGACCGAGGACCAGTTCGACCGCGCCATCGCCCCGCTGGCGATCACGGTCGGCGCCGCCAACGAGTCCGTGCGGCCGGATGCCCCGGCGATCTCCTTCGAGAACGTGCAGTTCGGCTACCTGGTTGCCCCGGTGGCGACGGATGCCGCGGGGACGGAGTCGGATGCGGATGACGCTGCCGGCGCCGGTCGCGCCGCCCACACTGCTTCCGACGCCGAGCTCGTCGCCGCCGAGACCGCGATGATCGAGACCGCGGTCGCGGCGCCGTTCGTGCTCGAGACGGCCATCGTGGTTCCGGCCGTGATGGAGGCCGTGCTGGCGGAACCCGATCTCGTGGAGGCCGATCTCGCGGCCGACCGTGCTGCAGAGCAGGCGACCGAGCGCAGCGACGCCGATGCCGCCGGTGAGCCTCGTCCGGTGCTCCGCGGCGTCTCCTTCGAGGCGCCACGCGGCAAGCGCACCGCTCTGGTCGGCCCGTCAGGTGCCGGCAAGAGCACCATCCTGGCTCTGATCGAGCGCTTCTACGACCCGACCGGAGGCGTTGTGCGTCTGGGCGGCCTCGACATCCGCACCCTCGACCGCACGGCGTTGCGCTCGCAGATCGGTTACGTCGAACAGGACGCCCCCGTGCTGGCCGGTTCGCTGCGGGACAACCTGACCCTGTCCACGCCCGACGCCACCGACGAGGAGTGCATCGCCGTGCTGCACGCCGTCAACCTCTCCGAGGTGCTCGAGCGCGACCCGGCTGGGCTCGGTGCGGCGGTCGGCGAGTCCGGCGTGATGCTGTCCGGTGGCGAGCGCCAGCGGCTGGCGATCGCGCGGGCGCTGCTCGCGGCACCGCCCATTCTGCTGCTGGACGAGTCCACCTCCAGCCTCGACGGCGTCAACGAGCAGAAGATGCGGGCCGCGATCGACGCGGTCGCCGTGGACCGCACCCTGATCGTGATCGCGCACCGCCTGTCGACGGTGGTCGACTCCGACCAGATCGTGGTGCTCGACCACGGCCAGGTCATCGGCACCGGCACGCACTCTGAGCTGGTTGCCTCGACACCGCTCTACCGCGAGCTCGCCAAGCACCAGCTGCTCGTCTAGCCCTGCCTCACCCGCACACTCCAGTTCGGCCTCTGATCAGGGCCGCGTGAAGCGCAGGGTGACCAGCTGGAAGGGACGCAGCTCGAGGGTCAGCGCGGGGCCGTCGGCCGCGAGCGACGCCCGCGGCGCGGCCAGGGGGCGTTCCAGGAGGTCGGTTTCGGTGACATCCGTCGCCTCGACGTGACGGATGACCCGCGCCCGCACCCGCGACCCGTGCGCCTCATAGAGCCGCACGATCAGATCCCCGCTGCGGTCCTCGGCCAGCTTGACCGCCTCGACCACGATCGCCGGATGGTCAACCTCGATCAGCGGAACCACACGGGCCGCGCTCACCCCGTGCACCGTGCGCAGCGGCAGGTTCAGCCGGTAGCCCTCCGCGACCGCCTCGGGGATGCCGGCGCCCACCCGCAGCGCCACCCGCAGCTCGTGCCGGCCCTGGTCGGCCGTGGGGTCAGGGAACACGGCGGCACGCAGCAGCGACAGCCGCACCGTGGTGACGGTGCGGCCTGCCTCAGTCGTTGCCCGGCCGATGTCGTGGCCGTAGGTGGAGTCATTGGCCACGGCCACCCCGTAGCCGGGCTCACCCACATGCACCCAGCGGTGCGCGACGGTTTCGAAGCGGGCGGCATCCCAGGAGGTGTTCGTGTGGGTAGGCCGGAAGACGTGCCCGAACTGGATCTCGGAGGCCGCGCGGTCGGCGTGCAGATCGAGCGGGAATGTCAGCTTGAGCAGTTTCTGCCGTTCGTGCCAGTCGATGTCGAGGTGCAGGTCCACCGCCAGCGACCCGGCCGCCAGCGTGATCTCCTCGACCACGCGGGACGAGCCGAAGGTGCGGGTGATCCGCACGCCCACCCGTTCCGTGGTGTCGAGGAAGACCTCAACGGACTCGGCCGCCACCAGGTCGACGGTGTTGCGCTTGTAGTGCTCGTCAATGTCCCAGGCGTCCCACTGGGTGGGCGTGTCCCGGTGCAACTGCAGCAGGTTGCCACGGGCGCCAGCCGGAACCAGTTCGCGATCGGCGACCAGGTCACGCACCGAGGAGAAGAGACCGTCGGCGTCGATCGTGACGGCCACGAGGCCGTTCTCGAGCATGAGTCCCGCCGGCGTGCGCCTCACGGAGGCCCGCGGATGCCCCGACCCGGCAGCGAGACCGGCAGCAGCACCACTTACCTCCCCGCCCAACCCAGGTATGCCCGCAACGGCATACGGCCCCGCGTTGAGCGTGACCGAGCCGTCACCGACCCCGCAGAGCTGCCGCACCGACGCTTCGATCAGCACGTTCAGCGTCTCGGCGACCGCGGCGTAGTTGCGTTCGGCCTCCTGGTGCACCCAGGCGATCGACGACCCCGGCAGAATATCGTGGAACTGCTGCAGCAGCACGGTCTGCCAGGCCTGCTCCAGCAGGTCGTATGGATACTCCGCCCCCACCGAAACGGATGCGGCGCTCGCCCACAACTCGGCCTCCCGCAGCAGGTGCTCGCTGCGACGGTTGCCGCGCTTGGTGCGGGCCTGCGACGTGTAGGTGCCGCGGTGGAACTCGAGGTAGAGCTCACCCGACCAGACCGGCGGCTCCGGGTACTCCGCCTCGGCCGCCTCGAAGAAGCGCCTGGGCGTGGACAGCTCCACCGTGGGTGACCCCTCCAGCGAGGCGGTGCGGCGGGCGGCGGCGATCATCTCCCCCGTCGGACCGCCACCGCCATCCCCCCAACCGAATGGCACGAGCGAGGTGTTGGCCGCTCCCTTTTCGGCGTAATGGCGCTCCGCTCGGGCCAGCTCCTCTCCCGACAACTCCGCGTTGTAGGTGTCGACGGGCGGGAAGTGGGTGAAGATCTGCGTGCCGTCGATCCCTTCCCAACGGAAGGTGTGGTGCGGCAGCAGGTTCGTCTCGTTCCACGAGGTCTTCTGGGTCAGAAACCACCGGGACCCGGCCGCCGCCACGATCTGCGGCAACGCCGCCGAGTAACCGAACGAGTCGGGCAGCCATACCTCGAGCGGTTCCACCCCGAACTCCGCCAGGAAGAAGCGCTTCCCGGCCACGAACTGCCGCGCCAGGGCCTCGCCCCCGGGCATATTGGTGTCCGACTCCACCCACATCCCGCCGACCGGCACAAAGCGGCCGGCCGCCACCTGTGCCTTCACCCGGGCGAACAGCTCCGGGTAGTGTTCCTTCAGCCAGGCGTACTGCTGGGCGGATGACGCGGCGAACGCAAAATCGGAATTCTCCTCCATCAGGGCGAGCACGTTCGAGAACGTGCGGGCGACCTTGCGCACGGTCTCCCGCACCGGCCAGAGCCAGGCGCTGTCGATATGCGCGTGTCCCACCGCGTGCAGCCGGTGTGCGCTGGCGTTCGCGGGGCGGGTCAGCACCTCGGCCAGGGCGGCCCGGCCGCTTGTGGCGGTGCCGCTCACGTCGTCGGGGTGCATCACATCGACAGCACTCTCCAGCGCCCGCAGAATCTCCGCGCGCCGGGCCAGCCCCACAGGCAGCGCACGCATGAGCCCGGTCAGGGTCCAGAAGTCCTGCGCGAGTTCCCACACGGCCTCATCCCGGAGGGCAAGGTCAATCTGCCTCAGCCGGTAGATCGGTTCGGTCCCGGCGGTGGCCGGATCTCCCTGGTGCGTGGCGACGAAGGTGAAACCGCTCGTGACGTCCGGGTTGGCGGCCGCCTCGATATAGAGGTCGACGTGCCCGCCGGGCCGGGCCTGCAGCGGCACGCTTCGGTTGCGGGGTTCGACCGCCTTGAGCACCACACCCTCCGGAGTCCAGACCAGACCCTCGGCCTGAAAGCCGGGTGTCGCCCGGCTGAACCCGAGGTCGACGACGAGCTCGAGCCGCGTACCTGCCTCGGCCGCCCACCCGGCGGGCACGGTTCCGGTCACGTGGAACCAGGTTGTGCCCCACGGCCGGCCCCAGGCGCGACCCACACCGAACGGCGTGTACGGCTGCCGGACGGCCTCGCTGAAGGGGACCGGCGCATCCGTCACCGACCAGGCCTCGACCTGCAACGGCACGGATGTCCGGTGAACCGCCGGGCGCAGCCGCTCCCGCACGAATCGGTCGATGCGTTTCTCCACGAGCGCGCTGTCGTCATGCATGCCTGCATCCTACGACTCACTCGAACCTCGGCAGAGGGCTCGGGCTGCCGGGCTGCCGAGGTGCCTGACCCACCCGGCGAGGGCGCGCACAAAGCCCCCACGGTAGTGCCGTGGGGGCTGTGCGCACGCTCGGGCGAACGTGCAGATCGGAGGCTGCGCTAGGCGTGGCGCAGGTTGTAGCGCACGCTCGCGAGTTCGGCGAGCAGCGCCGGCGGAACCCGGTCGCCGAACTTGCCGAAGTACTCCTCGGTGAGGTCGCACTCGGACAGCCAGGAGGCCGGGTCGATCATGAAGAGCTGCTCCACATCGGTCGGCGACAGGTCCAGACCCGTGAGGTCGAGCCCACCCTCGACGGGGAGGTGGCCGACGGGGGTGTCCACGGCATCCGCGTAGCCCTCGATGCGGCGCACGATCCACTCGATCACGCGGGAATTCTCGCCGAAACCGGGCCAGAGGAAGCTGCCGTCGGCGCCCTTGCGGAACCAGTTCACCTGGAAGATCTCCGGCGCCTTGCTGCCCAGACCCTTCCCGACCTTGAGCCAGTGTGCCCAGTAGTCGGCCATGTTGTAGCCGCAGAAGGGGAGCATCGCGAACGGGTCGCGGCGCAGCTCACCCACGGTGCCCTCGGCGGCAGCGGTCTTCTCCGAGGAGATGGTCGCGCCCATGAACACGCCGTGCTTCCAGCTGCGGGCCTGGGCCACCAGCGGCACGTTGGTCGCGCGGCGACCACCGAAGAGGATGGCGTCGATCGGCACGCCGCCGAAGGCCTCCCAGTTGTCGGCGATTGACGGGCATTGCGCGGCAGCGACCGTGAAACGGGAGTTGGGGTGGGCGGCCGGACGGCCGGAGGCGGGCGTCCAGTCGTTGCCCTCCCAGTCGATCAGGTGGCTGGGGGTGGTCTCGGTCAGACCCTCCCACCACACGTCGCCGTCGTCGCGCAGGGCGACGTTCGTGAAGATCGTGTTGCCCCAGACGGTGGCCACGGCAGTGGGATTGGTGACATCGCCGGTTCCGGGAGCCACCCCGAAGAAGCCGGCCTCCGGGTTGATGGCGTAGAGCCGGCCGTCGGGGCCGGGGCGCAACCAGGCGATGTCGTCGCCGATGGTCTCGACCTTCCATCCGGGGATGGTCGGGCGCAGCATCGACAGGTTCGTCTTACCGCAGGCGGACGGGAACGCCGCGGCCAGGTGCGACACCCCACCCTCCGGCGAGGTGACCTTGATCAGGAGCATGTGCTCGGCCAGCCACCCCTCGTCGCGGGCCATGACGGATGCGATCCGCAGCGCGAACGACTTCTTCGAGAGCAGCGCGTTGCCGCCGTAGCCCGAGCCGAACGACCACACCTCCCGGGTCTCCGGGAACTGCACGATGTACTTGGTGTCATTGCACGGCCAGGACACGTCCGTGCGGCGGCTGCCCGTGCCATCGACCAGCGGGTAGCCCACGCTGTGCACGGTGTGCACCCAAGGGGCCCCGGCCTCGATCATGTGCAGGACCTTCTGGCCCATGCGGGTCATAATGCCCATGTTCAGCACCACGTAGGGCGAGTCGGTGATCTCCACGCCGAGCTGGGAGATGGGGCCGCCGAGCGGGCCCATCGAGAACGGCACGACGTACATCGTGCGGCCGCGCATGCTGCCGGCGAAGACGCCCTGCAGCTCGTCGCGCATGGCGTCCGGGTCAGCCCAGTTGTTGGTGGGGCCGGCATCGCTTTCGTCGACCGAGCAGATGAAGGTGCGGTCCTCGACGCGCGCCACGTCCGACGGGCTCGTGCGGGCCAGGTAGCTGTTGGGGCGCCATTCCGGATTCAGGTGGATGAGCTTGCCCTCGGCGACGAGCTGCTTCGCGAGCAGGTCGGCCTCGCGCAGGGATCCGTCGCACCAGACGATGGCGTCGGGCTGGGTCAGCCGGGCAATTTCGTCTACCCAGGCCTGAAGGTTGGGGTCGGTGGTGCCGGCAGCGTTGCGGGACTCGCCCCCGCTGATCTCAACTCGGGAATTCGCGATGGTCATTTCCTGGCCTTTCGTGGTCGATCCGGCGTGAACCAGTGGCGTGAAGTCGTATGGGGGCATAAATTCGGCCTCTGAATCCAGAATGGACCATGAATTGCGCCGCACCGAGGAATGGTCGAGTTAAGAACAGCGAATCTTTCGCTATTGTTAAGGAATGTCGACACGCGCCGCTGATCTGATCACCCTGGGACTTCGCATCCGTCATTTCCGCGCCGAGCGCGGCTTCACACTCGACCAGCTCGGCGAGCAGGTCGGCATGGCCGGCAGTCAGCTCTCCCTGATCGAGAACGGCCGCCGCTCGCCCAAACTCTCGACGCTGCAGGACATCGCCACGGCTGTCGACGTGGAACTCACCGACCTGCTCAAGAACGAAGCGCCGAACACGCGTGCGGCGCTCGAGATCGAGCTGGAGCGCGCGCAGCGCAATCCGCTCTACGGCGCCCTGGCGCTCCCTCGGGTGAAGATGACCAAGGGAATGCCGATGGCGGCGCTTGAGTCCCTGCTGGGCCTGCACCGGGAGCTGGCCCGCCGCGCCAGCGAGGCCATCGCCACGCCGGAGGAGGCCCGCCGGGCGAACACGGAATTGCGCGAACGGATGCGCGAACAAGACAATTTCATGCCCGACATCGAGAAGCTCGCTGAGGACCAGGTGCGGGCATCCGGTCATGTGTCCGGCGCACTCACCCACCGCGAGGTGAGCGTGATGGCCGAGCAGCTCGGCTTCAACCTCATTTACGTGAACGACCTGCCGGGTTCGACCCGGTCGGTGACCGACCTGGTCAATCACCGCATCTATCTGCCACCGGCATCGATCCCCGGCGGTCACGGCCTGCGTTCCATGGCTCTGCAGGCCATGGGGCACCGACTGCTCGGGCACGAGCGCCCCGCCAGCTACGCCGAATTTCTCTGGCAGCGGCTGCAGATCAATTACTTCGCGGCCGCCTGCCTGATGCCGCAGGCGGCATCCGTCGCCTTCCTCTCTCACGCCAAACGCGAGCGTGAGCTTTCGGTCGAGGACTTCCGC
>JBBQDC010000060.1:0-17865 GCA_038319305.1 Actinomycetales bacterium
CTCACCGCCCGGAACCCCTGCCACCCCGGCGCCGTCCGCACCGCTGACCAATCTGTCCCACCTCACGTTCCTGCTCGACACCGTGCCGCTGACCGCGGTCGAGGGGCACACCACCTACGAGATCGACGAGCAGCCCACGGCACTGGCGCCCTGGACCTACGCCGACAAGAAGGCCGACGGCAGCTACAGCCGCGTCGGCGGCGGGTCGCTCGACCCTGCCACCGGGCACTGGTCCCAAGGTGCCTACAACGCCGACGACATCGCCCGCACGGCGGTCGTCTACCTGCGCCACTGGCAGCAGACCGGCGACGAGACCAGCCGCGAGCACGCCGTGCAGACGCTGCGCTCCCTCACCTACCTGCAGACCGCGACGGGCCCGAACGCCGGAAACGTCGTGCTGTGGCAGCAGGATGACGGCACCCTGACGCCCAGCGCCACACCGGTGGAGCTGCCTGACCCGAGCGACTCGGCCGAGTCGTACTGGGTGGCGCGCACGGTTTGGGCCCTCGGCGAGGGCTACGCCGCCTTCCAGAGCGCCGACCCCGAGTTCGCGGCGTTCCTGCAGGACCGCCTGCACCTCTCGCTGGACTCCCTTGAGCGCCAGTCGCTGGGGGAATACGGCCGATTTGATGTGGCCGACGGCGTGAACGTGCCGGCGTGGCTCATCGCGGGTGGGGCGGATGCCTCGGCCGAGGCCGCGCTCGGCCTCGCCGCCTACGTCACGGCCGTCCCCGACGACGACTCCGCGCGCACGGCGCTGACCCAGCTCACCGAGGGCGTCGCCGGGATGTCCTCCGGCTCCGCCACGCAGTGGCCCTTCGGCGCGATCATGCCGTGGAACAAGTCGTAGACCCTCTGGCACGCCTGGGGCGGAATGGCCCCGGCCGCCGTCGCCACCGCGTCCACCGTGCTCGAACGCCCCGACCTGCTCGGTGCCGCGGTCAAGGACGCTGCCCAGTTCACCCCGCAGCTGCTGGCCGCCGGTGGACCGGACAACGCCTGGAGCCCTACCCCCGGTGAGGCCCAGATTGCCTACGGCGTCGACTCCCGCGTGCAGGGACTCGTCGCCACCGCTGAAGCCGCGAACGCCCCCGGCCTGCTCGACCTAGCGGCCGTGACGGCCGGCTGGTTCTTCGGCGCCAACCCGAACGGCGCCCCGGCCTACAACCCGGCCACCGGAACCGCCATCGACGGTATCGAAACCGACGGCCGGATCAACCCCAACTCGGGCGCGGAATCGACCATTCACGCCCTCCTGACCATGCTCACGCTGGACGCGAATCCGGCGCTCAAGGCCAAGGCCCTCGGCATCAACGAGACCGTCTCCACCGTCGGGCTCAGCGTCGTCGAGGCCGAGGGCGGCTCCATCACGGGCAGCGGATCCGTGGTGCGGCCGCCGTCGTCCTGGACCGGTGAGGCCAACCTCTCCGGCGGCGCCTACGTGGCGCTGGCCGCGGGCGCCTCACTCCGCATCCCGGTTCCCGCCAGTGACCAGGCACGCAATGTCTTCCCGATCGTGAACCAGGGCGAGGCCGACTCCGGGACCACGACCTGGTCGTCGGCGACGTCGACGCTGGGCAGCACGAGCAACGGCGGCGCGGGCGCGCAGGGCATCACGGATGCCCCGGGACGCCTGTTCCCGCTCTCGCTCGAGCAGGCTCTGCCGGGCGCGGACACAGCGGTGGTCGGCGTGGCAGACGGGGCGGCATCTGTTGACGCGCTGCTGATCCAGCCGCTGATCTCGACGATCACGGTGACCGGTCGTGCGGGGGAGTCCACCGTCTACGTCAGCGCGGCGAATGAGACCAGCGTGCGCACGGTCGTCGTGCCGAAAGGCTACCGGCTGACCCAGCAGGCGTTCGATGCCACCGGCAAGCCCGTGGCATCCGTTGACAAGAAGGCACCGAAGACGGGGGCCGTTTCGGTCGCCGCCGGCGGGTTCACCGTGGCGAAGCTGGTGCGCAAGTAGGGCGGTAACGCGCGAGTCGCCGTTTCACCCCGAGTTGCCGTTGCACGGTGACTCGGGGTGAAACGGTGACTCTCGGTGCTCAAGCGGTCGGCGGGGCCAGTGGCTGCGGGTCAACCCCGAGCGTCGTGAGCATGGCCTCGACCTGGTGCCTGATCTGGTCTCGGATGCGACGCACCTCCTCGATCGGCTGCCCGGCCGGGTCGGTCAGTTCCCAGTCCTGATAGAGCTTGCCGGGATAGACCGGGCAGGCGTCGCCGCAGCCCATGGTGACGACGACGTCGGCGGCCTGCACCACGTCATCCGTCAGCGGTTTCGGAAACTCCTCGTGGAAGTCGAGGCCGAGCTCGGCCATGACCGCCATGACGGTCGGGTTCAGCCCTTTGGCCGGCGCCGAACCGGCCGAACGCACGTGCACCCGGCCGCCGGACAGAGCCTGGGCCAGTACGGCCGCCATCTGGGACCGCCCGGCGTTCTGCTCGCAGACGAACAAAACCTCGGGAACCTCCCGCTCGAGCGCGCCCTTGGCCTGGGCCAGCGCGGTCAGGCGATCGGTGGCGTAGCGACCCGTGTTGCTCACGAGGAACGACGTGACCGTCGAGGTGCGCAGCAGCGCCGTGTACGACTCAAGCACATAGCGTTCGATCGTCTCGGCGCCGAAGACGCCCGAGAAGCGGTGGGTGAGGTCGGCGGCGAGCCGTCGCAGCGACTCCTCGGGAAAGGCCAGCCCGGGCAGAGCCCGGCGTGCGCTCAGATCGCTCACTGCAGGGCCGGCCTACGCCTGGGCAGGAAGGATTTCGGCGAGCAGGCTCTGGATGCGGGCCTTGATCTCGTCGCGGATCGGGCGCACCGACTCGATACCCTGGCCGGCCGGGTCGGCGAGTTCCCAGTCCTCGTAGCGCTTGCCGGGGAAGATCGGGCAGGTGTCGCCGCAGCCCATGGTGATCACGACATCCGAATCCTTCACGGCCTCGACGCTGAGAATCTTGGGCACATTGTTGGCGATGTCGATGCCCTCTTCGGCCATGGCCTCGATGGCGACGGGGTTGATCTGGTCCTTGGGCGCTGAGCCGGCGGAGAGCACCTCGACCTGACCCTCGGACAGGGCGGTCATGTAGCCGGCGGCCATCTGGGAGCGGCCCGCGTTGTGCACGCAGACGAAGAGAACGGTGGGCTTTTCGGTCATGATCGGTGGTTCCTTCTGTGTTGTGAGGGGTAGGTGGCGGGGCGGTGAAAAGGGCTCAGACCCGGTCGGGCACGGGAGCGGCGGCGTGGGCGGCGACGGATGCCTGCGGCGCGGCCCCCGGGAACAGCCGCGGTCGCAGCCACAGCGCCACGTAGACGAGGGCGACCAGCGCCGGAACCTCGATCAGCGGGCCCACGATGCCGGCCAGGGCCTGGCCGCTCGTGGCGCCGAAGGTGCCGATGGCCACCGCGATCGCCAGCTCGAAGTTGTTGCCGGCCGCGGTGAACGCGAGGGTCGTGGTGCGCTCGTAGGAGAGCCCGGTGAGCTTGCCGGTGGCGAACCCGGCGGCGAACATGACGGCGAAGTAGACCAGCAGCGGCAGGGCGATCAGAGCCACGTCGAATGGGCGATCGATCACCTGGCGGCCCTGCAGGGCGAAGAGCAGCACGATCGTGAACAGCAGGCCGTAGAGGGCGAACGGGCTGACCTTCGGCAGGAACCGGCTCTCGTACCACTCGCGGCCACGGGTGGCCTCGCCGACCCGGCGGGACAGGTAGCCGGCCAGCAGCGGGATGCCGAGGAAGACAAGCACGCTCACGGTGATCGCCCAGAGCGAGAACTCCGCGCTCGTGGTCGAAAGACCCAGCCAGGCTGGGAGCACCTGGAGGTAGAACCAGCCCAGCGCGGCGAATGCGATGACCTGGAAGACGGAGTTGAGGGCCACCAGGAACGCCGCGGCCTCGCGGTCGCCGCAGGCCAGGTCGTTCCAGATCAGGACCATGGCGATGCAGCGGGCGAGACCCACGATGATCAGGCCGGTGCGGTACTCGGGCAGATCAGGCAGGAACGTCCAGGCGAGGGCGAACATCAGGGCAGGACCGACAAGCCAGTTCAGCACCAGCGACGAGATCAGGAGCTTCCGGTCTCCGGCGACCGCGCGGGCATCCGTGTAGCGAACCTTGGCCAGCACCGGGTACATCATCACCAGCAGGCCGATCGCGATCGGCACGCTGACTGAGCCGATCGTGAAGGCACCGAGTGCGTCGCCGACGCCGGGCGCGACGACCGCCAGCACCAGGCCCAGGGCCATCGCCGCGAGGATCCAGACCGGCAGCAGGCGGTCGGTGGCCCCTAGCCGAACGGATGCGGGAGCGGCCGCCGCAGGCCTGGTGGTCTCGACGGTGGAGGGGTGAGGGGATGTCATCTGGCTCCGTCAGCGGGTGAGGCACAAATATGCGGGTTGGCACCTAAAATCGAGGGTGTCGATAGGGAGTCTTCCCCATTGCATCGATGGATGTCAATTTATGGGAGATACTGTTCAGATGCCGTTCACCGAGACCCGTTCCGAGCCCGCGGCGCCGATCGACAGCGCCGCGGATGTCGCGGGGTCGGCCGCGTCGCACGCCGCTGCGGCCTGTTGTGCCCCGGCAACCCGGGAGGCGATCGGCGCCGCCGAGGCAGAGAAACTCGCCCGGCTGCTCAAGGCCGTCGCCGACCCCGCCCGGCTGCGCCTGGTCTCTCTGGTAGCCGCGCACGCCGATCTGGAGGCCTGCGTCTGCGACCTGACCGAGCCGCTCGGGCTCAGTCAGCCGACGGTGTCCCACCACCTCAAAGTGCTGGTGGAAGCCGGAATCCTCGCCCGCGATAAGCGCGGCACCTGGGCGTTCTACCGCCTTGTTCCTGGGTCGCTGGGTTCACTGGCGAACCAGGTTCTGGGGCTCTGAGTTCTGGGGCCCTGGGCCTGATCTCGACTGGCCGGCCCGCAGTGTCCGGCACTAATCTGCACAAGTCCAGTGCTCTTTCAGGTTAGCGAGATATCCTCATAGCTTGTGCGTGCAGCCCCATGTCGTGCGGCGCGCCTGGATTCTTCCGATGAGGGAGCGTCGTTCCCCGTGGGAGTGCTCCGCGCTGTGAGCGGATTCTCCGTCTGAGTGAAAATCCACCCTCACCCGAACCGCGTAGCCGCGCCGACGAGAGTTTTCACCATGCCCATTCTTCCCTTGTTCCCTGCATGCCGCGTTTCGGCGGAAGGCGTCTATGCGGACGCCTAGGCTCAACGGTTCCCAGCGCCAGGTTGCTGTCGGAGGCAGCGCGATGATCTTCGCCGCACTCCTCACCGTGACCCTCGGATTCCCTGCTCAGGCCTTGGAACTCAGCGCCTACAAAGGTCCGCAGGATTCCGCCGCCAGCGATACCACGACCTCCGCTGCCGCTGCCGCCCCTGCCGCGCCATTGCAGAGCCTGCCGTCCAGCGCGGCAGCCACGGCCACCATACAGCGCGACGGTTTCACGGTCGCCGATGCGCCGAAACCCGTACCGGTGCCGGTCGCTGCCGCACCGGCTGCCTCGGCTGCCGCACCGGCTGCCTCACCGGTTGCCGAGGGTGGAGCCGTGCGCTGGCCGTTCCCAGGCTCGGTTCGCCTCTCCGGTCCGTATGGTCCCCGTGATGCGCCGTGCGGGGGCTGCTCGACCTTCCACAAGGGGCTCGACATGCTCCCCGGCGAGGGCGCACCGGCCCACTCGGTTGCGGACGGTGTCGTTCGCGAGGTCTCCGCCACCGACAACGGCGGCTTCGGCGTCTACGCGATCGTCGACCACACCATCGACGGACAGCTGGTCAGCAGCGTCTACGCGCACTTCCAGTCCGGTTCGCTGCAGGTCTCCGAGGGACAGTCCGTGGGCGTGGGCACGCACCTGGGTAACGTGGGCAGCACCGGCCAGAGCACCGGCGCGCACCTGCACTTCGAGATCCTGATCGGTGGGGTTACCCCCACGGATCCGTACGCCTGGCTGTCGGAGCGTGCCGGCCCGATGTAGTCCGGCGTAGGTGCCGCGGGCCCTCGGCTCAGACCGGTGTCGCCGGGAGGTCGAAGTAGAGTGGGGCGTGCGCGCGGCATCCGTCATTGAAGGCGGCGCCGCACGACGGGCACACTGTGGCTGACCGGTAGTCGGCGATCGAGAGTGTGCCACGGCAGACCCCGCAGAGGATGGCGTGCTCGGCCCAACGGTCGGCCGGCCAGAGCCGGGCGGCATGGGTTTCGCCGGCGGAGTGGCACTGGTGGCAGGGGTAGAAGCGCGAGCAGCAGAAGAACTTGATCGCCACGATGTCAACGGCGGAACGGTAATGCACGCAGCGGGTCTGGGCGTCGACGGTCTGTCCGAAAATCTGCATGGTCATCCTTCGCGGGAGGGCCAAGCGCGGCTGCCCTCGAGGCATGGGCCGGTGTCGGGGCGCCTCGCGGCGTCCCGACACCGCCAGGGGCTACTCGCCGGTGACCTGCGCGGTGACGAAGGCCTCGAAGGCGGCCGGGTCGTCGAGGGCGCCCGGGTAAGACACGCCGTTGACGAGCACGGTGGGCGTGCCCTTGACCTGCTTGATGTCGGCGTTCGGGAGCGGGCCGTCGAGGGCGCGCTGGGTGGCGTCGCCCACCCAAGACGCGAAGGTGCTCTCCGTGATGCAGGTAGCGACCTTCTCGTCGGTGACGCCCGCGCTGGTGGCCAGGCTGACCAGGTCCTCGTTGGTCAAGCCTTCGGTGTTTTCCGCCGGCTGGTTCGCGAACAGCGCCGCGTTCATGGCGAGCACGTTCTCGGGCTCGTAATTGGCGACGCACGCGAGGGCGGAAGCGGCCCGGGTCGGGTACTTGCTGCCGGCCGAGGCCTGGTCGAGGATCGAGATCGGGTGCAGCTGGACCGTGGCGGTGCCTGCGGCAACCCAACCGGCGATCTGCTCGCCGTTCGTGGTCTCGAACTGGCCGCAGAAGGGGCAGAGGTAGTCCGCGTAGACCACGATGTTGGCGGTGTCGCCGAGGGTGGTCAGGTCGGTGGCGATGGGGTCCTCGTCGGCGGCAACCGCGACGGTCTCGACCGGCACGATGTTGGTGCCGTCACCGGTGAGCAGCACGCCGTCGCTGGCCATGTTGAGAGGGCCCGGCGCCGCAGGTCCCTGGCTGCCGACCACGACGAGGGCCACGACCACAGCCGCGGCGATCAGGCCGGCGCCGATGCCGCCGCGCAACAGCCAGCGGTTGCGCTTCTCCTTCTTCTGCTGCTCCTCGCGGAGCTGCCGGGCACTTTCACGAGCCTGCTCGCGGCGATCCTTCTTAGGGGGGACAGGCTTGCCGTAGACATTGCTCATGAACTTGATTCACCGTTTCGTTGCGACTGGCAGGTGACTTCAAGGTTAGAGGGTCTATACCCGGGCACGGTGCGATGGGGCTGTGAGGGGGCTGTGAGGCAGGTGCGGCGGCCACGCAGTGCGTACGATCGAGGAGGCGAATCTGCTGGACGGTTCGGTCGCGCGGCATCCGTTTCTGGAAAGGCAACACTTCTATGACCATTGGCAATGCAGACTACCGCGACTCCGGACTCGTGTTCCCTGAGGGGTTTCTCTTCGGTTCGGCCACCGCGAGCTACCAGATCGAGGGTGCCGTCGACGAGGACGGCCGCGGCCCGTCGATCTGGGACACCTTCAGCCGCACCCCCGGCAAAGTTCTGAACGGCGACACCGGCGACGTGGCCTCCGACCATTATCACCACCTCGAGGAAGACCTCGATCTGATGGTCTCGCTCGGCCTGCACGCCTACCGCTTTTCGATCGCGTGGTCCCGCATCCAGCCGACCGGCCGCGGCCCGGCGAATGCTGCGGGCCTGGCGTTCTACGGGCGTCTCGTCGACGGGCTGCTGGCCCGCGGCATCCGCCCGATCGCGACCCTGTACCACTGGGACCTGCCGCAGGCGCTCGAGGACGAGGGCGGTTGGACCAATCGGGCCACCGCCTACGCGTTCGCCGACTACGCCCGCATCATGGGGGAGGCGCTCGGCGACCGCATCGACACCTGGACCACCCTCAACGAACCGTGGTGCTCCGCCTACCTCGGCTACGGGTCGGGCGCCCATGCGCCCGGCCACACCGACGGGGGCGAGGCGCTCGCCGCCGTGCACCACCTGAACCTGGCGCACGGACTCGCGATCATCGAGCTCAAGCAGGTCGTCACCAACGACCCCGACTTCTCGATCACGCTCAACTTGCACGTCATCCGCGGTGAGGGCGAGACCGGCCAGGAGGCCGTGCGCCAGATCGACGGGATCGGCAACCGGGTCTTCCTCGGCCCGCTGCTGACCGGCGAGTACCCGGCGGATGTCCTTGTCGACACCATGGGCATCACCGACTGGTCGTTCGTGCGGCCCGGCGACACCGAGATCATCCACCAACCGCTGGACGTGCTCGGGGTCAACTACTACTCGACCATGCTCGTGCGGGTCTGGGACGGCGCCGGGCCGATGCAGCACAACGACGGTCACAATGATGCCGGCGGTACCCCCTGGCCCGGCGCCGACCGGATCGAGTACCTCGCGCAGCCCGGCCCGTACACCGAGATGGGCTGGAACATCGAACCGGCCGGCCTCGAGGAGCTGCTCGTGTCGCTGCACGAGCGATACCCTGACCAGCCGCTGATGATCACCGAGAACGGCGCCGCCTTCGCGGACGAGGTCGTGCAGACCCCGAACGGACCCGCCGTGCACGACCCCGAACGCACCGACTACCTGCGCCGGCACTTCACCGCCGCGCACCGGGCGATGGCGCGCGGTGTGGACCTGCGCGGCTACCAGGTCTGGTCGCTGATGGATAACTTCGAGTGGGCCTACGGTTACTCCAAGCGCTTCGGTATCGTGCACATCGACTACGACACCCTGGTGCGCACTCCCAAAGACAGCGCGCTCTGGTACGCGCAGCTCGCCGGCAGCGGAGTCATCCCGGAGTAGGTTCGGCACCGCACCGCACCGCACCGCACTGCACGGCCTGCCGCCTGCGCTCGGTGCACGATCGGGCGGATTCCTGCAACTTGCGCGGTGTTCCCCAAATGGGGGAATAGGTCCAGGCGTGGTTGTCTTGTCCTGAAGAGCGGTTCCGTATTCCGCTGCTGGTGCTGACGCCCGTGATGCGGCGCCACGAACACCATCAGACCAGCACGCATCGGCCCCATCGGGCCTGCCCCATCGATACCGAGGATCAACACCCCGTGACTACCGCCGTCATCCCCGTCATAACCGCCGCCGACCTGAGGTCGGCCGCGAAGCATCCAGGTGACGCCCTGTCTCGCGGCCAGCGCTTGGTCTACATCATCGTGCTGGGGGCGCTCACGGCCCTCGGCCCGTTCACGATCGACCTGTACCTGCCGGCCTTCCCGACCCTGGAGGGGGAGTTCGGCGTCTCGGCGGCGGCCATCCAGCTGACCCTCACCGGCACCATGATCGGTTTCGGTTTCGGCCAACTCGTCGTGGGTCCGTGGAGTGACAAGGTCGGCCGGCGCCTGCCGCTGATGCTTGCCACCGGCTTTCACATCCTGGCGAGCGTGGGTGCCGCCCTCTCGCAGGACATCGTCTGGCTCGCGGTCTTCCGCCTGCTGCAGGGCTTCGGCGCCGCGGCCGGCGCGGTCGTCGCCCTGGCGATGGTGCGCGACCTGTTCGGCGGCAAGCCGCTCGTGAAGATGCTCTCCCGCCTCGCCCTGATCAGCGGGCTGGCCCCCGTGCTGGCGCCCGTCATCGGCTCGCAGCTACTACTGGTGATGAGCTGGCGCGGTATTTTCTGGGTGCTTGCCGCCTACGGTACCGTCGTCATCCTGGCCGTCGCGTTCTGGATCATCGAGACGCTTCCGGATGCCGAACGCCACGTCGCGGGGCACAGTTCCCTCCGGCAGCGTTACCGGTCGGTGCTGAGCGACCGGGTTTTCGTGGGCGTCGCGATCATCGGGGCCATGACCTTCACCGGTCTGTTCTCCTACCTCTCGGCATCGTCGTTCCTGTTCCAGCAGGTCTACTCGTTCAGCCCGCAGCAGTACGGTGTGCTCTTCGCCGTCAACTCGCTCGGCATCGTGCTCGGCGTGCAGCTCAGCTCCCGCCTGATGCACATTTTCAACATCGGTCCGCAGTGGATCATCTCGGTCTCCACCGTGGTGCTCCTGATCACCGCCGCCACCATCGTGCTGCTCGACCTCGCCGGAACGGGGCTCTGGGGCACCCTGGTGCCGCTCTGGTTCTTCATCGCGGCCTGCGGTTTCACCTTCCCGAGCGTGCAGGTCATCGCCCTGAACGCGCACGCGCACGAGGCCGGCACGGCCGCGTCGCTGCTCGGCGCCGGGAACTTCGGCATCGCCGGCCTGATCTCGCCGATCGTCGGCGTACTCGGCGTGGGAACCGCCGTTCCGATGGGCGCCGTGATGGCAACCACGGCCCTCGTGTCGATTCTCTCCCTCTGGTTCATCGTGCGCCCTCGGTCGGTGCCCGCGCTGGAACACTGAGGCTGGGTAGGTGCCGGGTGCGTGCGGCCCACCTGCTCCTGCTCCTGCGAACCGATCTAGCATGGAGGAATGATGAAGGCGCGCGCCCCCGAGACCGCAGCCACCTCTGCCACCTTGCGCATCGCCCGCCGCTGGCCTCTGATCAGCGGGGTCGTCGCACTGCTGCTGGCGCTGGGGCTCGGTGCCCTGATCGTGCTGCGCGGCACTGCCCGCCCGCTGGAGATCGACGCCGAGTGGATGGACGAGATCATCGAGCACCGGGCGCCCGTCTGGGAGTACCTCTCGCTCACGATGAACTACCTGGGGGCCGGGATCGCGGGCGTGATCGTGATTCCGGTGCTGATCCTGGTGTTCCTGCTGGTGCTGAAACGAAAGTGGGCGGCCGGCTACTTCCTGGTTGCCACGATCGTGAGCGCGGGCATAGTGCAGGTGCTCAAGACCCTCTTTGGTCGCGCGAGGCCTGAAGACATGCTGGTCACGTCAGATTTCGGTTCGTTCCCCTCCGGTCATGTCGCCAACGCAGCGACCATGGCGGTCTGCTTCGGCATTCTCTTCCCGCGCCTGTGGGTCTGGCTGGCCGGTGCGCTCTACACGGCGCTGATGATGGTCAGCCGCACCTACCTGGGTGCACACTGGCTCACGGACACGATCGGTGGGCTGCTGCTCGGCGCGGCCGTCGCCGTGCTGCTGTGGGCCCCGATCGCCGCGAAGCTCGAGGGGGAGCGGGAACTGGCGGCGCAGCATCCGTCGCCCCTGCGAATTCGACGCAAAAAATAGGCAGACAGAAAAGGATGCCGCGGGGTAGCGTCAACGCATGAGAATCCTCCTCGTCGGGGCGGGCGGCGTCGGAGACGCGTTCGCGAAGATCATCGCCAGGCGCACGTTCTGTGAGCACGTCATCGTGTCGGACTACGACATCGGGCGGGCGGAGCGCACGATCGCCGCGATCGGGCTGAAGCACGGGCACGAGGTTGCCGCCCGGTTCACCGCGGTGCAGATCGATGCCGGCGACCCGGACATGGTGGCTGCCGTTGCCCGGGCCCACGGCGCGACCCACGTGATGAACGCGGTCGAGCCCAAGTTCGTGCCGACTATCTTTTCCGGCGCGCTCGCGGCCGGCTGCGACTACCTGGACATGGCGATGACCCTCTCCGAGCCGCACCCGACGAACCCCTACACGGAGACCGGGGTCATGCTCGGCGACGACCAGTTCGCGCAGTCCGGCGACTGGGAGACCGTCGGCCGCCTCGCCCTCGTGGGCATGGGCGTCGAGCCGGGGCTGTCCGACGTGTTCGCCCGCTACGCCTCCGACCACCTCTTCAGTGAGATCGACGAGCTCGGCACCCGCGACGGCGCCAACCTGGTCGTGCGCGACGAGAGCGGCACCGAGATCTTCGCGCCGTCGTTCAGCATCTGGACCACGATCGAGGAGTGCCTGAACCCGCCGGTGATCTTCGAGAAAGACCGCGGCTGGTTCACCACCGAACCGTTCAGCGAGCCGGAGATGTTCGATTTTCCCGGCGGCATCGGCCCGGTCGAGTGCGTCAACGTGGAGCATGAGGAGGTGCTGCTGATGCCGCGGTGGCTCGACGCGAAGCGGGTCACCTTCAAGTACGGCCTCGGTGAGGAATTCATCGCCGTGCTGAAGACCCTGCATCTGCTCGGCCTCGACAGCGTCGACCCGGTGCGGGTGCGGAGCAACACCGGCCCGGCCATGGTCGCTCCGCGCGACGTGGTGGCCGCCTGCCTGCCTGACCCGGCCACGATCGGCCCGCGGATGACCGGCAAGACCTGCGCGGGGGTGTGGGTCACCGGCACCGGGCCAGACAACGAGCCGCGCGAGGTCTACCTCTACCACGTGGCCGACAACGAATGGACGATGCGCGAGTACGACACCCAGTGCGTGGTCTGGCAGACCGCCCTGAACCCGGTGATCGCGCTGGAACTGCTCGCCGCCGGCACCTGGAGGGGCATCGGCGTGCTCGGCCCGGAGGCCTTCGACGCGAAGGCGTTCCTCGACCTGATGAGCGCACCCGAAACCGAGGGTGGCTACGGCCAGCCCTTTGGGATGGAGGACCGGCTGGCGGCGCGGGAATGATCAACGGTGATGTCTCCTTCTGGTGGAACCAGATCGGCCGGCCTGCCCCGCGGGGCCCCTTGCCCGGACCAACCGAGACCGATGTGTGCATTGTGGGTGCCGGATACACCGGGCTGTGGACGGCGTACTACCTGAAGAAGGCGGCCCCGGCGCTGCGGATCGTGATCCTGGAGCAGCGCTTCGCGGGCTACGGCGCGTCTGGGCGCAACGGCGGCTGGCTGACCAACTCGGTCACCGGCGGGCGTGAGCAGTACGTCACCTCGCACGGCCGGGATGCGGCGGCCCGGTTCCAGACCGAGCTGAACGAGACCGTCGACGAGGTGATCCGGGTGGCCGCAGCCGAGGGCATCGACGCCGACATCGTCAAGGGCGGCGAGTTCACCGTGGCCTACGACCAGCCGCAGCAGCGGCGATTGGAGGCATCCGCTCGGTCGGAGCAGGCCTGGGACATGACGGATGTCGAGCTCCTCTCCCCGGCAGCGGCGCGCGCCCGCATCGACGTGGCCGGCGCCACCGGGGCCCTGTGGCACCCGCACTGCGCGCGCATCAATCCTGCCAAACTCGTGGCCGGGCTCGCCCGGGTGGTGGAAGCGCTCGGGGTGGAAATCTACGAGAACACCGGTGTCAGCGAAATCACGCCGCACCGGGCGATCACCGACCGCGGCACGGTGCAGGCGGAGTTCGTGGTGCGCGCCACCGAAGGGTTCACGGCAGGGCTGAAGGGCCTGCACCGGGCCTGGCTGCCGATGAATTCGTCGCTGATCGCGACCGCGCCGCTTCGCGAGTCCGTCTGGGCGAGCATCGGCTGGGAGGGCCGGGAGACCCTCGGCGACATGGCGCACGCCTATATGTACGCGCAGCGCACCAGTGATGACCGCATCGCGATCGGCGGCCGGGGCGTGCCGTACCGGTTCGGGTCGCAGACGGACTCCGACGGGCACACGCCGGCGAGCACGGTGGCGGCGCTGCGGGGCATCCTGACCCGGTTCTTCCCGGCGACGGCAGGTGTGGCGATCGACCATGCCTGGTCGGGGGTGCTCGGGGTGCCGCGCGACTGGGCGGCGACGGTGGGACTGCACCCGGCGACCGGATTGGCCTGGGCCGGCGGCTATGTGGGCACCGGGGTGGCCACGACGAACCTGGCCGGGCGCACGCTGACCGACCTGATTCTCGGCAACGACACCAGGCTCACCCGGCTGCCGTGGGTGAACCACCGGGTGCGCAACTGGGAGCCCGAGCCACTGCGCTGGCTGGCCGTGCACGCGCTCTACCGCGCCTACTCACTGGCCGACCACGCCGAGCTCACCCGGCGGCAGACCACCTCCCCGATCGCATCCGTCGCCGACGTGGTCTCGGGCCGCGGCCACTAGCTCCGCCCCGGCCTTAACCGTCGCCGGCCCGCCCGGGAGATCGGCAGGGACTCCATCCCCGGCAGCCGGTCGGCGCGACGCTGGGCTTCCTCGGCTGGAGCGACGGGATCCATCTGCACTCGCACATGGCGGCCGTGGTGCCGTGGCGACGCGTCGACGACGTCGTCACCGGCAGCGACCGCAGCGACCGCTTCGAGGTGCGCTGGCTGCTGGAGTCCGACCGGGTTCGGGAAGCCCTCGCCGCGACACCGCGGTCGGCCCTGGATGGGCGCCTGCGCCTGCGGCTGCCGCTGAACGCCGATTTCGAACGGCTGAGGACCGACGACCCGGCCGCGGCCGCCCGGTTGCGCGAGCGATCCCGGGCCCGCGCTCGAACTGGGCGCCCTGGTCACCGGTGACGCGCTTCCGGAGGTGCCGATCCGCATCCCCCTCGCAATGACCAACCGGCACGACCAAGACCCTGCAGGTGCTCGCCGAGCAGCCCTCAGCTCTCCGCGCACGGCGTCTCGGTCGTCGCCGCCGACAACAAGGGTGACCTGCCCGACGTCGCCGACAAGCCGGCCCTGTTCTCCACCTTCCTGATGTGGCTTCTCGCCGACCTGTTCAACGATCTGGCGGAGGTGGGCGATCTGGACAAACCCAATCTCGTGTTCTTCTTCGACGAGGCACACCTTGTGTTCACGGACGCATCGAAGGACTTCCTCGCCTCGATCATCCAGACGGTGCGGCTCATCCGCTCGAAGGGTGTCGGCATCTTCTTCGTCACCCAGACCCCGAAGGACGTGCCCGGCTGCGTGCACCCCAGGGTTCCCTGGCGCCGACCCTGCCGGAGCAGATCGACGCCACCGTCGCCGCCAGACCGCTGACCGACGAGGTCAGCTGACGCGACCGGTGAGGCGTCGCTCGAACCAATAGAGCAGCTCCGGGCGCGCCCGGTTGAGTTCTTGCAGGGTCATCGGCTCCGGCACCCGCACCACAGGCACATCGAGTTGATCGACCACGGTGTCCATGGCGCCGCGTGCGTAGTACTGGCCGCGCATGCGCACCAGCAACCGGCCGTCCGCGCCGGTGACGAAGAGCTGCGGATGCGTGTCGAGCGCACCGCTCTGGTAGAGGTCGAGCAGCACGACGCTGCCGATCTCCGCGGCGGAAAAGTTCGTCACCCGGCCCAGGAAGCCGCGTTCGGAGATGCCGTCGGCGTCGACCCGAATGACGGTGCGCGTGTAGGAGAGATAGGCCAGGGCGCAGAAGGCCACCATCACCAGCTGGGCGACCAAGACGGGTTGCCAAGTGCCGGTGGGGATGGTGAGCCAGAAGAGAACGGCGGAAATGGGTGCCACAAGCGCCAGGACCGACAGCCCTGTCTGCACAATCAACCGGCCGTGGGGTCGCAGGGCGTGCGAATGCATGCGTATACCCCCGTTGAATCTCACCCTTGTGTCCCCCTCGCCGGTGTATTCAGATTATCGCGGATTTGGCGTTCGTTCGGCAGCCACCGATAGGGGGGGGTCTGCCGTGTCGTCTGGACCCGACGACGCAAGGAGGACGACGCCCGATGAGAAGAGCGGATGCCGCGGCGCCGAATGCACTGAGACGCTTCGTGATGGTGTTCAGGTTGATCAGCAGGGACGCAGGCCGACGCGAACCGTAGAGTAAACGAGTGCCATCCCTGAACCTCCGAAGAAGCGGTCCCCGCATTCCGCGTGCCCGGCTTCATCCGGCGCAGGTCGTGGTCGCCGGTTTCGCCGGCGCCATCCTGGTTGGCACGGTACTGCTGATGATCCCGATCGCCACACCGGGCCCCGGTGGCACCCCGTTTCTGATCGCGGTCTTCACGGCCACCTCAGCCGTCTGCGTGACCGGGCTGACCCTCGTCGACACGGAGACGTTCTGGACGCCGTTCGGCCAGGCCATCATTCTGTTCCTGATCCAAATCGGCGGTTTCGGGATCATGACGTTCGCCTCGGTCGTGGGGCTTGCCGTTATTCGCAAGATGTCCCTCCGGTCCCGCATGACGGCGGCCGCCGAGGTCAAGAGCCTCGGGCTCGAGGATGTGCGCGGCCTGGTTCTCGGCGTCGTGCGTATCTCCCTGATCGTGGAGTTCGTCGTGGCGGTGCTGCTGACGCTGCGGTTTTTCATCGGTTACGGCGAACCTCTCGGCCGGGCCATCTGGCTCGGCGTGTTCCACTCCGTGTCTTCGTTCAACAACGCCGGCTTCGCCCTGTTCAACGACAACCTGATGTCGTATGCGACGGACCCGTTCATCTGCCTGCCCATCGCCGCCGCCGTGATCCTCGGCGGGCTGGGGTTCCCGGTGATCATGCAGCTACGCAAGCACCTCCGCAATCCGCTGAAGTGGTCGATGAACACCCGGATCGTGCTGGCCGGCACGATCACGCTCCTGGTCGCGGGCGCCATCTACATCACCGGCGTGGAGTGGAACAACCCGGGCACGCTCGGGCCGCTGGACTGGCCGAGCAAGCTCCTGGTGGGCTTCTTCCAGTCGGTGCAGACCCGCACCGCCGGGTTCAACAGCATCGACATCGGTGCGATGGATTCCGCGAGCCTGCTCGGCATGGACGTGCTCATGTTGATCGGAGGCGGCCCGGCCGGCACCGCCGGCGGCATCAAGATCACCACCTTCGCGGTGCTGTTCTTCATCATGCTGACCGAGATCCGCGGTGAGGTGGCCGTGAACGTCTTCGGAAAGCGCCTCTCCCGGGCCGTGCACCGCCAGGCGATCACGATCGTGCTCCTGGCCGTCGCCGTGATCACGGTCTCCACCGTGGCCCTGATGCTGATCACCGATATCGGCCTCGACCAGTTGCTGTTCGAGGTGATCTCCGCCTTCGGCACGGTGGGGCTCTCGACCGGGATCACCGCGGGGCTGCCGCCGGCAGGTCAGGTCATCCTGATCCTGCTCATGTTCATCGGCCGCCTGGGCCCCGTCGGGTTCGCCTCGGCGCTCGCCCTGCGAGAACGCCACACCGCGTACGAACTACCGAAAGAGAGGCCCATCATTGGCTAAGTTTTCCCTGTTCGGGCACCAGCAGCCCGCACGCATGGCCGAAGCGGATGCGATCGTCGTGATCGGCCTGGGTCGGTTCGGCAGCGCCCTCGCGCTGGAGCTCATGGCCAGTGGCAGCGAGGTGCTCGGCATCGACGGCGACGAAGAGATCGTGCAGGCGCACAACGGGCTGCTCACCCACGTGGTGCGCGCCGACTCCACCAAGGAGGACACCCTCCGCCAGCTCTCGGTGCCCGACTTCAGCAGCGCGGTCGTCTCGATCGGCAGCGATATCCAGGCGAACATCCTCACTGCGAGCCTGCTGCTCAAGCTGGGCATCCCGAATATCTGGGCCAAGGCGGTCAGCGATCCTCACGGCGAGATTCTGCGCCAGATCGGCGTCAGGCATGTGATCTACCCGGAGAAGGACATGGGCAAGCGTGTGGCCCACCTCGTGCGCGGGGTGATGCAGGACTACATCGAGATCGACGAGAACTTCGCCCTGGTGAAGACGAACCCGCCGCAGGAGATCATCGGCGTGCCGCTTGGCAAATCGAGTGTGCGCACCATCCACGGGGTCACGGTCACGGCCTTCAATCGTCCCGGACAGGGCTGGAGCTACACGACCCTCGACACGAAGCTGGAGGTTGACGACGTCATCCTGATCGCCGGCGACGTGCGCAAGGTGGAATCCTTCAGTCGCCTCCGGTGACGAAGGTCGCCGCGACAGGGCGTCTCCGCCTGAGGGTAGGCTCGGCCGGATGAGCCTCGCCGCCGCCCAGTTCGTCTCCAGCACCACCCTCGGCACCCGAATCGTGGTGCGCACCCGGATCGAGGGTGGGGTGACGGATGCCGTGGGCTACCTGCGTGCCTGCACCGAGACCGAGTGCACGGTCGAGACCAAACGCGGTCTGGTCACCCTTCTACTGGCCGACATCGT
>JBBQDC010000061.1:0-17697 GCA_038319305.1 Actinomycetales bacterium
CACGCCAACGGCATCCAGGTCAACCTCGGCACCGGCACCTCGTCGCCGCCGCCGTGGCTGACCACGCTCCACCCCGAGATTCTCCCGGTGGCCGACGACGGAACCACGCGTTTCCCGGGCGGCCGCCAGGCCTGGTGCCCGAGCTCCGCCGTGTTCCGCGAGCACGCGCTCGCCCTGGTCGAGAAAGTCGCCGAGCGTTACGGACACCACCCGGCCATCGCCCTGTGGCATGTGTCCAACGAATTGGGCTGCCACAACGCCCTTTGCTACTGCGACGACACCGCGGCCGCATTCCGCCTCTGGCTGCGGGCGCGGTACGGCACCATCGACGCCCTGAATGCCGCCTGGGGAACCTCGTTCTGGAGCCAGCGTTACGGCCAGTGGGCCGAGATCCTCACTCCGCGGCTCACCCTGTCCAGCCAGAACCCCGGCCAGGTGCTCGACTTTCACCGATTCAGCTCCGCCGAGCTGCTCGACTACTACCGCCGTGAGGCCGCGGTGGTGCGCCGCCACTCGAACGTGGCGGTGACCACCAACTTCATGATCACCTCGCACATCCGCAACCTCGACTACTGGTCCTGGGCCGGCGACATGGACGTCGTCGCCAACGACCACTACCTCGACCACCGCCTGGCCGACCCTGCCACCGAGCTCGCCTTCGCCGCAGACCTCACCCGTGGGCTCGCCCAGGGTCAGCCCTGGCTCCTGATGGAACAGGCCGCCGGCGCCGTCAACTGGCAGCCGCACAACCTGGCCAAGGCGCCCGGCGAGATGACCCGCAACTCCCTCGCCCACGTGGCCCGCGGTGCCGACGGCATCTGCTTCTTCCAGTGGCGAGCCTCCCTGCAGGGGTCAGAGAAATTCCACTCCGCCCTGGTGCCCCACGCCGGTACCGACACCGTGCTGTGGCGCGAGGTCGTCGCCCTGGGCGCGACCCTTGACCGACTCGCGGAGGTCACCGGCAGCACAGTGATGGCGGATGCCGCGATCATCTTCAGCTGGGAATCCTGGTGGGCCGGCGACGGCGAATCCCGCCCCTCCCACGCGGTGCGCTACCTCGACCAGGTGCACGCCGCGTACACGGCCCTGCACGAACTCGGTGTCACGGTCGACGTCGTGTCCCCGGATGCCGACCTTTCGCGCTATCGCCTCGTCGTCGCCCCGGCCCTCTACCTGGTTTCGGACGCGCAGGCCGACAACCTCAATGCGTATGTCGCCACCGGCGGCCACGCCCTGATCACCTTCTTCAGCGGCATCGTCGACGAAGACGACCGGGTGCGCACGGGTGGCTACCCCGGGGCGTTCCGCGAGACCCTGGGCATTACGGTGGAGGAATTCTCCCCGCTGCTGCCCGGTCACGTTCTCACTCTGGACTCTGGTGCCGCCGCGAGCCTGTGGAGTGAACGCCTGCGCGTG
Source organism: Actinomycetales bacterium (assembly GCA_038319305.1). Lineage (GTDB taxonomy): Bacteria > Actinomycetota > Actinomycetes > Actinomycetales > Microbacteriaceae > Cryobacterium. The sequence continues at coordinate 1,417 of JBBQDC010000061.1, forward strand.
GGCACCGCCGAGGTGGTCGCGAGCTATCGTGACGGACCCCTGCCCGGCATCTCCGCCGTCACCCGCAATCGGCATGACGACGGCACCGCCTGGTATCTCGCCACCGTACTGGAGGCCGGCGCACTGCGTGACCTGCTCCGCACGATCACCCAGGAGGCTCGGGTCACCGCGGTCGGCCCGGAGAGCGCCGGAACCATCGAGGTCGTGCGCCGTGTGAACGCCACCAACAGCTACCTGTTCATCATCAACCACGGTCCGGACGACGTCGAGCTTCCGGTCTCCGGCCACGAGCTCGTCACCGACGAACCCGTCGGTCGAATTGTGCGCGTGCCGGCCGGAGCCGTCCGCGTGATTAGAGAGGACACCGCATCATGAGCGCACCTGCCGTTCCCCTGACGGATGCACCGGGCAACGCTGCCCGAAAGAGGCCCCGCGTCGCCAAGCCCGAAAAGCCCGCCGGAGCGAAGCCCCGCGTGCAGCACAAGGGCGCGATCCTCGCGTTCGTGCTCCCGTTCGGCACCCTGTTCGCGCTGTTCTATCTCGTGCCGATCGGCTACGCGATCTACCAGTCGCTGCTCGTGATCGAGCGCGAGGGAACGTTCGGCCAGGCCACCCAGGTCTTCGGCGGACTGACCCAGTACATCCTGGTCTTCCAGAACGGCCCGTTCTGGACCTCCATCGGCCGGGTTCTCGCTTTCGGCGCCGTGCAGGTGCCGATCATGCTCGGCCTCGCGCTGCTGTTCGCCCTGCTGCTGGACTCGCCGCTCGTGCGCGGCAAGAAGTTCTTCCGGCTGGCGTTCTTCGTTCCCTACGCGGTGCCGGGCGTCATCGCCGCGATCATGTGGGGCTACCTCTACTCACCCAATCTGTCGCCGTTTCGCGCCGTCACCGAGAACATCAACTTTCTCTCGGCCGATCTCGTGCTCTGGGCGATCGCCAACGTCGTCACTTGGGTGTTCGTGGGCTACAACATGCTCATCATCTACTCGGCGCTGCTGGCGATCCCGACCGAGCTCTACGAGGCCGCCCGCATCGACGGGGCCGGCCAGCTGCGCATCGCCTGGTCGGTCAAGATTCCGCTGATCATGCCGGCGATCATCCTGACCGCGATCTTCTCGATCATCGGTACCCTGCAGCTGCTCGCGGAACCGCAGGTCTTCCGCAGCTTCAGCTCGGCCGTGACCAGCACGTTCACCCCGAACCTGACGGTGTACTCCACCTCGTCGATCCCGAACTTCAACCTGGCCGCAGCGTTCTCCGTGGTGCTGGCCCTGGCCACCTTCATCCTCTCCTTCACGTTCCTGAAGTTCACGCAGCGGAAGGAAGCCAAGTGAGCACCCTGACCCACACCACCCCCGCCAAGCCGGCACGCGGCATCCGTTCGATCGAGGGCAAGGCGCCGCGCGCCCAGCGTGAAAGCCCGTTCGCCCGGGTCAGCGCCATGATCGTTATGGCCGTCTTCACGCTCTACTTTCTGGTGCCGATCTGGTGGCTGCTGGTCGCGGCCTCCAAAAACCGCTCCCAGTTCAACAGCACGAACCCACTCTGGTTCGCCGACTTCTCCCTGTTCGAGAACATTGGCAACCTGGTGGCCTACCGTGACGGCGTCTACCTCAAGTGGATGCTCAACAGCGCGCTGTACGCCGGTGTCGGTGCCCTCGTGGGCACCATCATCGCCGGCATGTGCGGTTACGCCCTGGCCAAGTACAACTTCCCGGGCCGCGAACCGATCTTCAACGTCGTGCTCGGCGGGGTACTCGTGCCCGCGACGGCGCTGGCGCTGCCACTATTCCTGATCTTCAGCCAGATCAGCCTCACGAACACGTTCTGGTCGGTGTTCCTGCCCAGCCTGGTCAGCCCGTTCGGGGTCTACCTCGCCCGCATCTATGCCTCGGCCAGCGTGCCCGACGAGCTCATCGAGGCCGCCCGTCTCGACGGCGCCGGCGAACTGCGCACCTTCTTCACGGTCTCGGTCCGCATGATGGTGCCGGCCCTGGTCACCGTCTTCCTCTTCCAGTTCGTCGCCATCTGGAACAACTTCTTCCTGCCGCTGATCATGCTGCGCGACGAAACCCTGTTCCCGGTCACGCTCGGCCTCTACGCCTGGAACTCGCAGGTCAACCAGATCCCCGTGCTGCGCGACTACGTGCTGATCGGTGCGCTTCTGTCGATCATTCCGCTGATCATCATCTTCCTGCTGCTCCAGCGTTTCTGGCGCAACGGGCTCAGTGCCGGTTCCGTGAAGTAGCCGGTTCGGTGACGTAACCACCCCAAGCTGCACCACCCCGGCCGGATGCTCCGGTCGGTTCCTTTCCCCACCAAGAGAAAAGAAGAACAATGCAAATCAAGAAGAGAGCAGCCGCCGTCGCCTTGCTCACCGCAGCCACGGTCGTGCTGACCGGCTGCGCGTCGGGCTCAACCACGTCAGCCGGCGACGCCGCGGCCTGTGAGCCCTCAGAGGGCAAGGTCGACCTCACGTTCACGACCTGGATCCCCGGGATGGAAGACGCCGTCAAGGTCTGGAACGACGAGAACCCCGACGTTCAGGTGAAGGTGCAGACCGGCCCGAACGGCAACGGCGGCACGTACCAGAACTTCTTCAACCAGCTCAAGGCCGGCAACGCGCCCGACCTCGGCCAGATCGAATACGATGCCCTCCCCAACTTTCGCGTGCAGGACGGACTGACCAACCTCGCTTCCTGCGAGGGTGTGCTCGATGCTCAGGACAACTTCGTGGATTGGACCTGGGGTCAGGTCAACTTCGGTGAAGACGACGCCGTCTACGCTGTGCCGCAGGACGCCGGGCCCATGGCCATGTTCTACCGCACAGACCTCTTCGAGGCCAACAACATCGCGATCCCCACCACCTGGGAAGAGTTCGCGGTTGCCGCCGAGGCCGTGCGCGCCACCGGCGGATACATCACCAACTTCTCGCAGAGCGACATCAACCAGTTCGCCGGATTCGTCTGGCAGGCCGGTGGAAGCTGGTTCGAGAACGACGGCGACAACTGGACCGTCGACCTGGCCAGCCCCGAGTCCGTCAAGGTCGCCGACTACTGGCAGGACCTGATCGACCGCGACCTCGTCTCGACCAACCCGCCGTGGACCGACGAGTGGAACAACGCCTACAACACCGGATCCAACTGGACCTGGAACTCCGCAGCCTGGGGTGCGAACTCCATTGCCAGCGGCGCTCCGGACACCTCCGGCAAGTGGTCCGTCGCCCTCTCCCCGCAGTGGGCTTCCGGCGACAACGCCGCCGGAAACTGGGGTGGCTCGTCCACCGCAGTCTTCAAGGGCTCGAAGCACCCGTACGAGGCTGCCCAGTTCGCGCTGTGGCTGAACACCTCTGACGAGGCGCTCACGATGCTGAACAAGTCGGCCAACCTGTACCCGGCCGCCAAGAGCGGCCTCGAACTGCCGGCCCTCAAGGAAGGCATCGAGTTCTACGGCGGCCAGGCCATCTACGACGTGTTCGCCGAGGCCTCCGCCCAGGTCTCGCCCGACTTCATCTGGGGCCCGACCATGACGCAGGTCTACAACGACACCTCCGACGGCTTCAAGGGTGCTGTCACGGGTAACGGAACTCTGTCGGATGCTCTCACGAGCTCCCAGAAGAGCACGATCGACGCTCTCAAGGCGCAGTCGATCCCCGTCAACAAGTAGCATCAGCGTCAGCGCACGACAGCAACACAGCAACAGCAGTGAACGATGAGAAATGGGTAGCGACGGAATTGATGCACACAGTCCCGGCTCAGTCGCCGACCGGCCCCGTGTCGATTCCTTACCTCCGTGCCGCGGGTACCAGCCTTGTGCTGGACGCCCGCGGCACGGGCGTGCCGGTCATCGTGCACTGGGGTGGCGACCTGGGTGACCTCGACTCGGCGATGCTGCACGCGGCGGCCGACGCCTCCGTTCCGGCGATCTCGCCGAGCTCGATCGATGTGCCTCTGCGCCTCACCCTTCTGCCCACCCTCGCGGAGGGCTGGAGCGGCCGCCCGGGAATCAGCGGTTTCCGGCCCGGCCAGAGCGGCGCCGCGGCCCTCGACCTCCGCCTGGTCGAGGTGCGGGTGGGCGGGGTTCCCACGGCCGGCCACGCGTCGTCCGGCACGCAGACCGTAGCGATCTTTCTGACGGATGCCGCGGCTCAGATGGCCGTGCGCACCGACCTCGAACTCTCGGTTGAGGGTGTGCTGCGACTGCGCCACACCCTCACCAACACGAGCACCGACCCTGCAGCCTCCTCCTTCGAGCTGGGGTCGCTCGACGTCATCCTTCCCGTGCCCGACCGGGCCGGGGAGTTGCTCGATTTCACCGGGCTGTGGACCCATGAGCGCCGGCCGCAACGCACCACTCTCGGGCATGGCGTCTGGAGCCGGGAGTCCCGGCACGGTCGCCCCGGCCACGATGACTCCTATCTGATGGTGGCCGGTACACTCGGGTTCGGCTTTCGCTCCGGCGAAGCCTGGGCCACCCATCTGGCCTGGAGCGGCGACAAGCGCGCCTGGGCCGAGAAGAGCGCGCTGGGTTACTCTGCACTCGGCAGCGGCGAACTGCTGGCTCCCGGCGAGCTGAGCGTAGCCTCCGGTGCGAGCCACACCACCCCGTGGACCGTGGCCGTGTACTCCGATGCCGGGCTCGACGGGCTGTCGGCGCGGCTGCATCCGTGGATCCGAACCTGGTCGACCATTACCGCGCCGCGCCCCGTCGTGCTCAACACCTGGGAGGCCGTGTATTTCGACCACGACCTGCCGACCCTGGCCCGTCTCGCCGACGCAGCGGCCGTGGTCGGCGTGGAACGCTTCGTGCTCGACGACGGCTGGTTCACGGGCCGCTCGGACGACCGGCGGGCCCTCGGCGACTGGTTCGTCGACCCTGTGACCTGGCCCAGCGGCCTGCACCCTCTGATCGAGCACGTGCACGCGGCCGGGATGGACTTCGGCCTCTGGGTCGAACCCGAGATGGTCAGCCTCGACTCGGACGTGGCACGTGCGCACCCGGACTGGGTGCTCGGCGGGATGGCGGATGACCTGGCTGGTGCTGACGGTGCGGGTGCCGCTGCTGCGTCGCCGGCGCTGACCTGGCGGTTCCAGCACGTACTTGACCTCGGCAACCCGGAGGCCTTCGACTGGGTGTTCGCTCGCCTCACCGCCCTGCTCACCGAGTATCCGATCGCCTACCTGAAGTGGGACCACAACCGCGACCTGCTGGCCGGTTCCGCCCACCGGCAGACCGCGGCGCTGTACCGGCTCATCGATGCCGTGCGTGCCGCGCATCCAGGCATTGAGATCGAGTCCTGCGCATCGGGGGGAGCCCGGATCGACCTCGGAATCCTCGAGCGCGTCGACCGGGTCTGGACCAGCGACACCAACGACCCGCTCGAGCGGCAGCAGATCCAGCGGTACACGAGCGTGCTCGTGCCGCCGGAATACCTCGGCGGGCATCTCGGCGCGGCGACCGCCCACACCACCGGGCGCACCTCCGAGCTCAGTTTCCGGCTTGCCACCGCACTGTTCGGCAGTGCCGGCATCGAGTGGGACCTGACTCAGGCGAACGAGGCCGAACTGGTGCAGATCGCCGAGTGGATCTCCCGGTACAAGCAGCTGAGGCCTCTGCTGCACTCCGGTGTCGTTGTGCGGGCCGACCCCAGCGACCTGGCCATTCAGTTGCACGGCGTCGTCTCGCCCGACCAGAACTCGGCACTCTTCACTCAGGTGGCCCTCGCCGCCCCGCGCGCAGCCCTGCCGGAACGGATGAGATTCCACGGTCTCGCACCCGAGCGGCGCTACCGGGTGGCGCCGCTGCTGCTCGGCGCGCCCCCGCGCACGATCCAGGACGCGGCGCCTGCTTGGCTGGTGGAGCCGGACGCGTACGGTGGTGCCGCCGGTGATGGTGTGGGTGCCGGTGGAGCAGTGACGCTGACCGGGGCTGTGCTGGCTCTCGTCGGGCTGCCCGCGCCGCTGCTTGCCCCGGAGCAGGCCGCGCTCTTCACTGTTTACTCGGTCGATTAGCCGCGGCCGAGTTGGTTGCTGCTGAGGCATCCGTTGCGGAGTGCGGATGGCTGAGGTGTCCGTCACCCACCTCAGCCGCCCGCCCCACCGCGAGACCCTCGGTCAGTACTCGATGACGACCCGGCCGTCGATCTTGCCCTGCTTCATCTCGTCCAATACCTCGTTGACCTCGTCGAGGGAGCGGGTGTGAACGGTGGGGTGGATGACGCCGCGGGTGTAGAAGTCCAGGGCCTCGACCATGTCCTGCCGGGTGCCCACGATGGAGCCGCGGATGGTGAGCCCCTTGAGCACGATGTCGAAGATGGGTGCGGGGAAGTCGCCCGGCGGCAAACCATTGAAGACGATGGTTCCGCCGCGGCGCACCTCGCCGATCGCATGTCCGAACGCCCGGGGGTGCACGGCCGTGACGAGCACCGCATGGGCGCCGCCGATCTCGCGCTGGATGACCTCGATCGGGTCCTCGGCGAGGGCGTTCACGGTCAGTTCGGCTCCGTGCTTCCGGGCCAGCTCAAGCTTGTCGTCGGCCACGTCGACGGCGACGACACGCAGCCCCATGGCCCGGGCATACTGAACCGCCAAGTGGCCGAGGCCGCCGATGCCGGAGATGACGACCCACTGGCCGGGCCGTGCCTCGGTCATCTTCAGACCCTTGTAGACGGTGACGCCGGCGCACAGCACCGGGGCAACCTCAACCGGGTCTACTCCGTCGGGAAGGCGCACGGCGTAGCGGGCGTCGACCAGCATGTACTGGCCGAAGGAGCCGTCAACGCTGTAGCCGCCGTTCTGCTGCTCCTCGCACAGGGTCTCCCACCCGGTGCGGCAGTACTGGCAGTTGCCGCACGCCGACCAGAGCCAGGCGTTGCCAACCAGGTCGCCGACGGCCAGCCCGGAGGTTTGCTCGCCCAGCGCCACGACGCGGCCGACGCCCTCGTGACCCGGGATGAATGGCGGGCTGGGCTTGACCGGCCAGTCGCCCTCGACCGCGTGGAGATCGGTGTGGCACACGCCCGAGCTGATGAGCTTGACCAGCGCCTGGCCGTGGCCGGGTTGCGGAACCGGCACCTCATCGATGGTGAGTCTCTGGCCGAAGGCCGTGACGACGGCGGCCTGCATGGTCGCCGTGCCGGTCGCCGTGGCGGTGCTGAGATCTTCGGCGGTGGAGTCTGCTGTCGTGGCGGATGTCATGGTGGAGCCTCCTTTGACGAACGTCTATGTCCGTGGGTTTGAGGCTAGGTCGTGACGGGTTGCGTGCGGTTGCGGCCGCGTTGCAGCATCCGTTCGAGGCAGCCGTTCTCGACGACCATGCGCATGAGACGCCGTAGTGAGAACTGGCGCAGATCGCCGCCTCGACCGCCCGGTACCAGGGGCTCCGCGGGCTGCTCCACACCGGCGCCGCTGCTCGCGCCCGAACAGGCCGCGCTCTACACGGTCGACGCGGTCGAGTAGCGCCGTCGTCTTCCCACAACCGCCTACCTCCGTGCCGACATGTCTAGGCTGTGGATGATCCGTCCAATGAAACGGGTCCGAGTCGCCACTAGATTCAGGGCACCCATCGAACCCAGCGAACGGAGCACGAGTGCTAAATCAGGTCGAAGACAGCCGGCCCGCGACCTCGAGGCCGCTGGACGGGATCCTGGTCGCGGACTTCTCCCGGGTGCTGGCCGGTCCTCTCGCCACCGTGACGCTGGCCGACCTGGGAGCCCGGGTGATCAAGGTGGAGCGTCCGGGGAGCGGCGACGACACCCGCAGTTGGGGCCCGCCTTTTTCCGCCACCGGGTCCACCTATTTCGAGAGCGTCAATCGAAACAAGGAATCCCTCTGCCTTGACCTCGCCGACGAGGCCGACCTCGCCGTCGCCCGGGCGCTCGCAGTCAAGGCCGACGTGCTGGTCGAGAATTTCAAGCCCGGCGGGATGGACCGTCTCGGACTTGGCTATGACAGCCTCCAGGCGGAGAACCCCGGCCTCGTCTACGCCTCGATCACCGGCTTCGGCCGCATCGGCGGGGCTGACCTGCTCGGCTACGACTTCATGGTGCAGGCGCTGGGCGGCTTAATGAGCGTCACGGGGGATGAGAGTGGTCCGATGAAGGTCGGCGTCGCGCTTGTCGATGTGCTCACCGCGAAGGACGCAACCATCGCCGTCCTGGCCGCCCTGAACGCCCGCGCGGCCACCGGGCTCGGGGCGCGGCTGGAAGTGAACCTGCTGTCGAGCCTGCAGGGGGCCCTCGCCAACCAGGCCCAGGCATACCTCGGCGCTGGCGTGGTACCCGGCCGAATGGGCAACAGGCATCCGTCGATTGTGCCCTACCAGCTACTCGCCTGCGCGGACGGCCCGCTGGCCGTGGCCTGCGGCAACGACGGCCAGTTCGCCAAGCTCGTGCGGGTGCTCGGCGACGAGGGGTTGGCCACCGACCCGCGCTTCTCGACTAACTCCGCCCGCGTGCATCACCGCGAGGAGTTGGTGCGCCTTCTGGAAGCGCGCCTCGCGCAGGCGCCGGCGCTGTCCTGGCAGAACAGGCTCACCGCGGTCGGCGTGCCGGCCGGGCAGGTGGCCACCATCGCCGAGGGCATCGAGCTCGCCGAGTCGCTCGGTCTGGAGCCTACGATCGAGGTGCAGGATGCCTCGGGCGCCACCGTGGGTCGTCAGATCCGCCACCCCGTCAGTTGGACACCGCCGCTGGCACCGCGCAGGAGCGCGCCGCCCTCTCTCGGCGAGCACAGTGACGCGATCCGGGCCTGGCTCGCCGGCTCGAAGCCTAAGCCCGCTGCACCGGAAGTGCGGTGACGCCGCGCATCGCCAGCCACAGGTTCGCGGCCACATCCGGATCGTCGAGATCCTCGCCGATCAGCCGGGAGGCGATCTCGATCCGGTGCCGCAGGGAATTGCGGTGCAGCTGCAAGTCCCGGGCGGTGGTCTCCCACTGGCCGCGATGGCGCAGATAGCACCGCACGGTTTCCACCAGATCTGCCCTGGTGTACCCCCTGAGCGCTTCGACCCAGGCCTCGGACCGCGGATCGAGCGCGTTCTCCACCGGCACCAGTTGCCCGGGCGACGCGCGCCGGCACGCCCGGCCTACCTCCGACACGCTGCCGGAGACCTGGCCGAGAGGAACCGGGCCGCTCACCGCGGCCGCGAACCGGGCGGACCCGGAACTGGGCGGTAGTCCCGGTCCCGGAACCGCAGCCGAGCCCGGTGCCGTTGAGCCGTCAGGCTCGTCCAAGACCAGGTAGCTGAGGCCGTCGAAGGTGCAGCGCAGGCTCGTGCGACGGATGCTCCGCCGCAGCTCCGCGGCATCCTCTCGCGTCGCCATCGCGGCGACGATGTCGGCCAGTTCCTCGGTCGAGAGCAGCTCCACCTGCTCGCCCGTGACCGCCAGAACCCGAACCCGCTCCGTGAGTGGGGACAGGCCCAGTTCCGCCGCGGCAAGGCGCGCGGCATCGATGTAACCGTGCAGGAGCATGGTCGCGGTGGTTCCGCCCAGGATCGCGTTGGCACGGCGCAGTTCCCAATCCTGTTGCGCCGTGATCGAGAGCAGCATGCACCCGGTCAGCATGAGTTGGCGGTCCGATGGGCGAAGCGTGCCCCCGGCCCCGACCGCCAGGAATCCGGCGGTTCGCTGGCCGGCCACGATGGAGTACTCGACGACATCCGTTCCCAGCAGTGGGAAGGTTGCGGCGGCGTGCGTGCCGGCCAGGTTCAGCCGCGCCGTTTCTTCGCGCAGCTTCGGTAGAACCCGGCTCTCGGTCGGCGGCCAGAGTGACTCCGGGGTGCCATCGGCCGGCAGATACGCGGCCCAGCCGCCCAGCGCCTCGGCCAGGGCCTTCACCACGGATGCCGCGGCTTCCGGCCGCGTGGCGGCGCGCGCCAGCGAGGTCTGCAGCCCCAGGTTCGCGGCGAAGTCGGCCTGTTCGGTGCGGCTAACGAGGTCCCAGTAGCACCGCGACACCTGCATGAACGGGGTGCCGTCCGGAACGATCAGCAGCGCCAGCCCTGCCTCCCGGCACGCGTCGGCGAGGTTCGGCGGAACGTGGTCGGTACCCGCGCCGAGGCCCAGGCCCAGTGCCGCCACACCGTGGTCGACGAGCCGCCCGACGTACCGGCGCACATGCTCGTCGGTTCCGGCCACGGGGATCCCCGTGGTCAGCAGGAGTTCGCCGCCTCCCAAATACGGCGTCGGGTCGTCCAGCTCGGAGATGTGAACCCCGGTCAGGTCACGGCGGGCCGCTCGCCCGCCACCGTCAGACTGGAGGTCACTGCCGAGTCGTTCCTGGAGTCGCGCCAGGCTGATCGTCACCATAGGGATCCTTTTCGACTCTGAATCGCACAATGTCTTGGATATTCTAGCCACGACGCAGCTTTTTTTTGGACGATTTATACGATGTCATGCGGCGTGCCCTCCCCTACATTTATGCGATGGACACAGCGACCGTTCCCCAAACCCGACTCCTCCGCACCGCCATCCCGGGTCCCCGGTCGGCGGCCCTGCACGCCGAACGGGTGCAGCAGGTCTCCAGCGGTTTCGGCATCGCACTGCCGGTGTTCATCGACCGGGCCGGCGGCGGCATCCTTCAAGACGTTGACGGTAATCGCATCATCGACTTCGCCTCTGGCATTGCGGTCACCAGCGTCGGAGCCGCCAACCCGCTCGTACAGACCCGGGTCGCTGAGCAGCTGGCTCGTTTCAGCCACACCTGCTTCATGGTCACCGAGTATGACTCCTTCACCGCGGTCTGCGCCTGGCTGAACGCACACACCCCCGGCGACTTCGAGAAGCGCACCGCGCTGTTCTCCACCGGTTCAGAGGCCGTGGAGAACGCCATCAAGATCGCCCGGGCTGCGACCGGCCGGGCAAAGGTCCTCGTCTTCGACGACGCCTACCACGGCCGGTCCCTGTTGACCATGGCGATGACCGCCAAAGAGAAGCCGTACAAGGTCAGCTTCGGCCCGTTCCCGACCGAGATCGTGCGCGCGCCGATGGCGGCCCCGTTGCGCTGGCCGAGCGGAGCGCAGAACGCCACCGCCGAGGCGCTCGCCGGGGTCGAGGCTGTCCTGGCCGAGCAGGGCCCCGACACCTTCGCCGCCATGGTGATCGAGCCCATTCAGGGAGAGGGCGGTTTCATCGTTCCCGCCGCCGGCTTCCTTACCGGACTGCGCGACATCGCGAGCCGTCACGGGATCGTCTTCGTGCTCGACGAGGTGCAGGCCGGCATGGGCCGCACCGGCACGATGTTCGCCAGCGAACACGAGGGCGTCGCCGGGGACCTCCTCGTCACGGGAAAGGCCCTCGGCGGGGGGCTCCCGCTCACCGCCGTGACCGGACGAATCGAGCTGATGAACGCCGTACACACCGGGGGACTCGGCGGCACCTATGCCGGCAACCCGCTGGCCTGCGCGGCCGCGCTGGGCGTCTTCGAGGCGTTCGAGAACGGCGACCTGCTCGCCGGAGCTCTGCGTATCGAGACCACCGCCCGCCGGGTTCTGGAGCCGCTCGTGGCCGAAGACTCCCCGGTCGTCGACTTCCGCGGTCGCGGCGCCATGCTCGCGATCGAATTCGCCGATCGCGAAACGCTCCAGCCGCGCCCCGAGCTCGCCGCCGCCGTTGCCGCGCGCTGCCACGAGCAGGGGGTTCTCGTTCTCGTCTGCGGAACGTACGGGAACGTCATCCGTCTGCTTCCCCCGCTCGTCATCGGCCCGGACCTGCTCGAAGACGGGCTTTTCGTTCTGCGGGGAGCCGTCCAGTCCGTCTCCGCGGACTTCTCCGTCGGCGCCGCGGCGGTGCGCGCGTGAACGCATCTGGGGTTCCTGCCATCGATGCAGGCGTCGACTGCAATCACGACCTGAGCTACGACCCGCGCACGGGCAGGCAGCGCGGAAGCGTTCCGCACACGGCGCCGGAGCGTGTCGACGAGATTCTACGGCGGGCGCGGGACGCCTCTTCCCGGATCGCCGGGACCAGCCCGGCGACCCGTCAGGGTTGGCTTGCCGCGATCGCCGAGTCCCTCAGGAACCGAGCGGACGAACTCGTGCAGCTCGCCGACGAGGAGACCGGTCTCGGAGCCGACCGGCTGCACGGCGAACTCGCCAAATGCGCCACCAGCACGACCTTCTACGGCGCGGTAACGGCCGAAGGCAGCTACCTGGACGCCAGCGCAGAAGGCATCGGCGGCGACTCCACCCTGGCCAGGTGGAACACCCCGATCGGCCCGGTCGCGGTATTCGGGGCGAGCAACTTCCCCTTCGGTTTCGGTGTGATCGGCCACGACGTGGCTTCGGCGCTCGGCGCCGGTTGCCCCGTCATCGTCAAGGCGCACCCGGCCCACCCGCGACTCAGCGTGCGGCTGGCTGCGCTGGTCGCTGACGCACTCGCGGCGGCCGGTGCTCCTGACGGCAGCTACGACCTCGTCGTCGGCTTCGATGCGGGGCTTCAACTCGTCGACGCCGCCGAAATCACTGCGGTCGCCTTCACCGGGAGCCAGAGCGGTGGAATGGCTCTTGTGGAACGTGCCGCCGCGCGCGGCGTACCGGTATTCGCCGAAATGGGCACGGTGAACCCGGTCTTCGTCACGACGGCTGCCGCGGCCAACGGCGCGGAGATCGCGGCAGGTTTCGTCAGCTCATTCACCCTCGGGGCCGGGCAGTTCTGCACCAAGCCCGGGCTGCTCTTCGCCCCCGCGGGCGCTGGGATCTTCGATGCCGTGCTGGCCCAACTCCCGCAGGCCCCCCAGGCACCGCTGCTGACGGCCGGGATCGCGCGTGGCTACCGGGCCGGCCTGGCAGGGCTCGCCGTCGAAGCCGAAACCGATGCCGCAACCGTCGCGGCAACCGCAACGCCGACGACCGCCGATCCGGCCGCGGGCTACGTGGTCGCTCCGCAGGTCTTTCTGGTGCGGATGAAGGACCTCCATCCCGGCTCGCCCCTGCTGGCGGAATGCTTCGGCCCGGTCGCGCTGGTCTGCGAGTACGAGGATGCCGGTCAGGCGCTTGACGCCTTGACGAGGTTGCAGCCGAGCCTGGTCGCATCCGTCTTTACCGGGGGCCCTGCTGACCCGGAGTCGGCGGAGATCGTGCGCCAGCTGCTCGGGCAGGTCGGCCGGGTCGCGGTGAACGCCTGGCCGACCGGGGTGGCCACCAGCTGGTCCATGCAGCACGGCGGGCCGTGGCCGGCCACGTCCCGGTCCGACGCGACCAGCGTCGGTGCGGGTGCGCTGGGCCGCTTCGTGCGACCGGTCGCGGTGCAGAATGCCGAACCCGCGCACCTGCCGGTGGCCCTCCACCCTGACAACCTCTGGCACATTCCCCGGCGCATCGACGGCCGGCTGACCCTGCCCACCGAATGACATTGCCCACCTCTGACTTCCGGCTCAACCTGATGAAAGCGAAACCATGACTGACCTCTCAACCCGTATCGACCCGGCACTGGTGCCTGCTCCGGCCGGCGTCGTCGCCTCGCCCCTGCTCGATACCTCAGACCTGATCGACATTGAGTCCCTGCTCAGCGCCGAGGAGGTCAAGCTGCGCGCTTCGGTGCGTGCCTTCGTCGACTCGACCATCCGGCCGAACATCGCCGGCTGGTACGAGAACGGGGTCTTCCCGCTGGAGATCGTGCCCGAGATGGCGAAGCTCGGCCTGCTCGGAATGCACCTGAAGGGCTACGGCTGTCCGGGCCGCAGCAGTGTCGAGTACGGTCTGGCCGCCCTGGAGCTCGAGGCAGGGGACTCCGGTCTCCGCACCTTCGTGAGTGTGCAGGGATCCCTCGCCATGAGCGCCATCCACAAACACGGCTCGGAGGAGCAGAAGAACGAGTGGTTGCCGAAGATGGCGGCCGGCGAGGCGATCGGATGCTTCGGGCTGACCGAGCCGAACTCGGGCTCCGACCCCAGCAGCATGACCACTTTCGCCCGCCGCGACGGCGACGACTGGCTGATCTCCGGCACGAAGCGGTGGATCGGACTGGCCGCCGTCGCCCAGGTGGCCGTGATCTGGGCGATGACCGACGACGGGGTGCGTGGTTTCGTCGTACCCACCGACACGGCCGGGTTCACGGCCACCGTGATCGGACCGAAACTCTCCATGCGGGCCTCCATCCAGTGCGAGATCGACCTGGACAACGTGCGCCTGGCTGCCTCGGCGATGCTGCCGAAGGCCAGGGGACTGAGCGGCCCGTTCGCCTGCCTAAACGAGGCGCGCTACGGCATCGTCTGGGGTGTCATGGGCGCCGCTCGAGACAGCTACCTCACCGCCCTGGCCTATGCCGGCGAGCGGATGCAGTTCGACAAGCCCCTGTCCGGCTACCAGCTGACCCAGCAGAAGCTCGTCGACATGGCGCTGGAGATCAACAAGGGCACGCTTCTCGCCCTGCACCTGGGCCGGCTCAAGGATGCCGGAACGTTGAAACCACACCAGATCTCCATCGGCAAGCTGAACAACACGCGGGAGGCGATCACGATCTGCCGGGAGGCCCGCACCGTTCTCGGCGGCAACGGCATCACCCTGGACTACTCGCCGCTGCGCCACGCGAACAACCTCGAGAGCGTGCGCACCTACGAGGGCACGGACGAGGTGCACACCCTGATCATCGGCAACCACATCACCGGGATTCCCGCGTTCCGCTGATCCCGGAGCACCTGCAGCGGAACCACCTGTACCTGAGCCACCTGTACCTGTACTGAACACCCCGCTCATCATCAAAGGAGTTCGAATGAGTTCGCTTGCTGTCATGGACGAGGCTCCCACCTCGAAGTTTCACCGAAAGCTCCTGATCGCGTGTTGCGGGGGCCCCTTTCTCGACGGGTACATCCTCAGCCTCATCGGGGTAGCTCTGGTCGGGTTCGTCGCCGATTTCCCCGTCAGCCCCGTGCAAGTCGGCCTGATCGGTGCGGCCTCGCTGATTGGGATGTTCTTCGGGGCGATCATCTTCGGCACACTCACCGACCGCATCGGTCGCGAGAAGATGTACGCCGTCGACCTGATGGTGCTGGTGGGGGCCTGCTTCCTCACGGCCTTCGTGCAGGGACCGTGGCAACTGATCCTGCTGCGCTTCATCATCGGGCTCGCGATCGGAGCGGACTATCCGATCGCGACGTCGCTGCTCACCGAATTCACGCCGGTGAAGCAGCGCGGTTTCATGATCGGTCTCTCGGCTCTGGCCTGGGGTCTGGGTGCCATGACTGCGTTTCTTGTGGGCTGGATCATCGTTGAGGCGTCGGGCGGCTACGAGCTGTGGCGATGGATGTTACTGAGCGGCGGCATCCTCGGGGTCATCATCGTGATCATCCGTCGGGGAATCCCGGAATCCCCACGCTGGCTGATCCAGAAGGGTCGAATCAAGGAAGCCGAGGACGTCATCGAACAGGTCTACGGTCACCGGGACATGTCCCTGCGCGAGGCCGGCACCGAGGACAGGACCCTGCCCACCTTCCAGGCACTCCGCCTGGTATGGGGCAAGAAGTACCGGAAGCGCGTGGTCATGTGCGGCGTTCTGTATTTCGCCCAGATCACACCGCAGTATGCGATCTACATCTTCGGACCGATGATTCTGTTGTCCTTCGGTCTTGAGGGCGGCAGCCTCGACATCATCGGCACCGCCGTGATCAGCCTCCTGTTCGTTCTCGGTAACATGGCAGCGTTGAGGCCGGTCGAGACGCTTGGCCGTCGCCCGATGACGGTCATCCCGTTCGCGCTCATGTCCGTGCCGCTGTTTGCGCTGTGGCTGCTGCCCAATGGACCGGTGTGGTTCGTTATCCTCGCGTTCTGCTTCTACGCTTTCGTCTCCGGCGGCCCCAGCCTGATGGAATGGATCTACCCCAACGAGCTGTTCCCGACCGAGATCCGCGCGACCGCCGTCGGGATCGTCGTGGCGATCAGCCGCATCGGCGCAGCCACGGGCACGTTCCTCATGCCGATCGGCCTGGCCCACATCGGCGTCGGCGGTGTCATGCTCGTGGGGGCGATTCTGACCGTCATCGGCTTCGTCGTCACGTATCTGTGGGCGGACGAGACCAAGGGCCGCTCGCTGGAGGACACCTCCTCGACTACGGTGATCACCCCCGAGCAGCTCGCGATGGCTCGCCCCCGGTAGCCTGAGAGGGAACGAGCCACTACAGGCCGAGACGGCCCGCACCCCACCGTACCAATGGAGGACACCAATGCTGTTGACCGCCGACCTGTACGACCAGCGCGGGGAAGACCTGCAATCCGTTTCGATCCAGTTCCAGAATCTGGGTGGCGAGGCCCGGTTCAGCGGCCCGATTCGAACCGTGACGTGTTTCG
>JBBQDC010000062.1:0-17058 GCA_038319305.1 Actinomycetales bacterium
TTCATGCAAAAGGTAACCACGGACCCTGCGTCCCTGCGCGACGGCACGGCTGACCTCGAAATCGGCGTCGTAGACAAGACGACGGAGGTGCGCACTGAGCCCCTGTTCACGGACCATTTTGTCGGCGTCATCCGGATGGGGCATCCCCTGACCCATGCCAGGATCACCCCCGTGCGGTATGCGTCGGGCAGCCACATCCGTGTCTCCCGGCGCGGTGTCGAGAGAGGGGCCATCGACGACGCGCTACGGCCGTACGGACTGGAACGACAGATCGCCGTAATCGTCGGCGGCTTTGCAGCTGCACTGGCACTGGCTCGGACATCAGATCTGATCGCTACCGTTCCCGAACAGCACACCAGGAATCTGCGCGCCGACATGCACACTTTCTCCCTACCGATCCCGACACCGGAGATCACAGTCTCGATGCTCTGGCACCCGAGGCTGGAGGTCGACCCGGCGCATCGATGGCTCCGTGCCTGTGTCCGACGCGTCTGCGTGGACAGTCACGTCGGGGCGACGTTGGTGATCCCCAAGGCTCTCACTTAAGAGATCACCACACGTGGGGATTGCTCGATCGTCATCATGCTCCGTAGGTTTCAAACGTCAGCCAACTCGGCAGGCATCATCTCAATCTGAATCAGGATCCTTGCATGATGAAAATGCTCACGTTCGCTCCTCGCACCGCCGGGGAAACCGGCTCCACCGAAACAATCGTCTTCCTCCACGGCGGGAACGTGGCCGGCTGGATGTGGGGACAACAGGTCCCGGCATTCCCCGAATACCGCATCCTCGTGCCTGACCTGCCCGGTTTCGGTGCGAGCAACCTTGTGGAGTGGAGATCGATTGAGGAGACAGCTGATGAGCTCGCCTCACTGCTGCCTGACGCGGCGCACATCGTGGGGCTCTCACTCGGTTCGAGCGTTGCGCTGCACCTTGCGGCCAGACACCCGGCGAAAGTCGCGAGCCTCTTCCTCGCCAGCGCCCAGGTCGCGCCGCCCGCCAGACGCGACGTTGTGATTGGCCGCCTGATGCTGCTGCTCTGGAACCTGCGCGGCTTCTGGGCGGCTCAGGCTCGAGCCTATGGTTTGAGAGGGGACGATGCGGAACTGTTCGTCACGACCGGTCTCGGGATAAAGCGGGACACGGCGCGCGCAATTCTGGAGGAAGTCGCGCTCGGTGTTCCCTCCGTCCTCCTCGAGAGCGTGTCCGCCCCAACGATCGCGGTGGCAGGCGGAGCCGACTCCGCCGCGATCGTCCGCGCGTCGCTCGACCGAGTGGCCGCGGGTATCCGGGGCAGTGTCGTTGCGACTGCCCCGGAGCTGCATCACCAGTGGAACATCGAGAATGTCGAACTGTTCAACGAATCCTTGCGTGCGTGGCTACTCGGCAGGGAGGTAACAGCAGGCCTCACCGATGCGATCTAGCCGGGTTCAGAGGCACAGTCCGTCGCGCTTCCCCGCCAACTCATACCCCCTCCACGCGGGATTAGCCCGTGTTGAGTTCCACAGTCGTGAGGTGAGTGAAGGCTACGGGGGAGGCCGCGCCGGCATCCGTACCGCCCAAGTTGATCAGAACCGGCGCCGCATGAACATTCCGTAATCAGCCCGTAAGACCTTTCGGTCGTTCCAGTCGGAAGAATAGATTCTGAGAGACAGTCTTTCCCCGACGAGAAGGAATCCAATGAACGCGAACAGGCTCGCAGTCACGTTCTCCCTTATGGCCGCCCTTGCGATCGGGGTGAGCGGATGCGCCGGACCAAGCGACCAGTCCAGCACCAGCTCAACGGATGGGGCAACCGCTCCGGCCGAGAGCACGTCATCTGCTTCCCCCACTGACGAAGCGGCCGCCGCGGGAGAAGACGCGGCCGAGGCAGCGGCCGCAGGCTCCTACGTCGACTTTAACGACGACATCGTGGCATCAACGGCGGGCACCAAGGTCCTGTTCTTCCATGCGTCGTGGTGCCCCAAGTGCCGGGCGCTGGAGAAAGAAATCAATGCCGGCCCAATTCCCGCCGGCCTGACGATCATCAAAGTCGACTACGACAACTCGACCGCATTGCGACAGCGCTACGGAGTCACTCTGCAAACCACCATCGTGTACGTCGACGATGACGGATCCGAACTCAGCAAGAAGGTGCTCACCGACGATCCGAGTCTCGACGCGCTCGTCAACGCGGCGCCCTAGTGGGCGGCCTGCTCGCCCTCAGCGTGGCTGCCGGCATCCTGACCGTGGCGGCACCCTGCGTGTTGCCTTTGCTGCCCGTAATCGTGGGTGGTGCGGTTCTCAGCGAGGACGCCGACCCGCGCCGGGCCCGTCTCCGTCCGGCCGTCATTGCTCTCTCCCTCGCTCTCAGTCTCATCGCGTTCACCCTCCTCCTCAAGGCCACGACCGCACTGCTCGGAATCCCCCCACAGGCCTGGCAGGTTGTGTCCGGTGGCATCGTCGCCTTGCTGGGGCTCAACCTTCTGTTTCCTGCCCTCTGGGAATTCGTGGCGACACGGCTCGGGATGGCCAACCGCAGCAACCGCAGTCTCGACCGCCAGATCGGCCGGCAGAGCCTCGGCGGGGATATCCTCACCGGAGCCGCCCTCGGTCCGGTGTTCAGCAGCTGCAGTCCGACCTATGCCCTGATCGTGGCGACCGTGCTTCCGGTCTCGTTCGGTGAGGGCCTCGTCTACCTGACGGCGTATGCCATCGGGCTCGCGTCCACTCTCCTCCTGGTGGCCTACCTCGGCCGCTCGTTTGCCAGGCGCCTCGGCTGGCTCGCCAATCCGTCCGGCTGGTTCCGCAGAACGACCGGCATTGTTTTCGTCCTGGTCGGGGTATCCGTCATCGCGGGCCTCGACAAGTCATTGCAGACGCTCATCCTCGACCTTGGCTGGTACGACCCGATCGCCGGAATCGAGGAGTTCCTGGGCTAGACGCGCGCAGCGTCACGGCTCCCGGCGGCGTTCTGGGCAACCTCCCAGCGTGATTCCGGGACGTCTGTCAGGGCTCAGGCGTAGCATCGGAGCATGGATCGTCTCGGAACAGGTCGTTAATCATGTCGCGCAATTCAGTCAAGTGGCTTCCCGCTATCGTCGTTCCGGTTGTCATTGTCGCCGGTGTGCTCGCTGTGCCCCTGCAGGCCGGTGCCACGGTCGATCTGCCGGACAAAACGCCTGAGCAGGTTCTCCTCATGGTCAATGACAGCACCGTGACCGCCTTCTCCGGAACCGTGGAGAAAACGGCTGAGCTGGGCCTGCCCGACATCGACCTGAGTGCTGGCATGTCCGACTCGATGGCCGAGGCCGCGCCGGACGGCACGACCGAATCTGTGCCGGGGGCTGCGGCCACCGGTGCGCTCTCCTCGGTTCTGGAACTCTTCAGTGGCTCCCACACAGCCCGGATCTATGTTGACGGCAGCGACGTCGACGGTCCCGCGAAGTCTCGCGTACAGATCCAGGACCGCCTCGCCGAACGCAACGTGGTGAGCAACGGTACGGATGTCTGGGCTTACGACTCAAAGACGAACACCGCCAGCCATCTGGCCATCCCCGCCGACGCGCGGGCCGGCGCCGAGGCGAAGTTCACCGAGATGGTTGCCTCCGCCCCCGCCGATCTGTCGACGCCTTCGCAGGTCGCCGAGCGCTTGCTGAGTGAGATCGATTCAAGCACGACCGTCTCGGTCGGCACCGACGGCACCGTGGCAGGTCGCACAGCCTACGAGCTGGTCCTCACCCCCAAGGCCACCCAGACCCTGGTCGAATCGGTGTCGATCTCGGTCGACTCCGAGACGGGCGTGCCGCTGCAGGTCACCGTGCGCGCGAACGGACAGGAAGACCCGGCCTTCCAGGTCGGCTTCACCGCCGTCGACTTCAGCACCCCCTCCGCCGACCTGTTCGACTTCACCCCGCCGGCCGGTGCCACCGTAGACGAGGTCGCCCTGCCGGTGATGCCCGAGGTGCCCGCAGAGAAGACCA
This sequence comes from Actinomycetales bacterium, assembly GCA_038319305.1. Lineage (GTDB taxonomy): Bacteria > Actinomycetota > Actinomycetes > Actinomycetales > Microbacteriaceae > Cryobacterium. The sequence goes on from JBBQDC010000062.1 coordinate 3,963, forward strand.
AGCCTGAGATCCCGACCGAGAACCTTCCGATCGTGACGGGAACCGGCTGGGACGCCATCGTCGAGGTGCCCGCGGCGTCCGTTCCGTCGGAACTCAGCGCCAATCCGCTGATGTCGGAACTTGCTACCGAGGTTGACGGCGGGCGACTGTTCTCCACCGCGTTGGTCAACGTGTTCCTGGCCGATGACGGTCGTGTCTTCGCCGGATCGGTTCCGGTGGAGCTGCTTCAGGCCGCCGCAGACGCCCAATGATCACGACCCAGTGACAGCCACAACCTCGGCTCTCGATCTCGCGATCGAGAGCCGAGGTCTGACCAAGCGCTTCGGCGAGCAGATCGCCGTGAACGAAATCGACCTGGCCGTTCCGCGTGGGTCGGTGTTCGGCTTCCTCGGCCCCAACGGCTCCGGCAAGACCACCAGCATCCGCATGCTGCTCGGCCTGACCCAGGCCAGCAGCGGCCAGATTAGCGTGCTGGGCCAGAGCATGCCCGACAGTCTGCACCACGTGCTACCTCGCGTGGGCGCGCTCGTGGAGGGGCCGGCGTTCTACCCTTTCCTCTCCGGAGCCGCCAACCTGCGCCGGCTCGACACGGCCGACCGCAACGCCTCGTCGCGCACGCGCGGCGACCGGGTCGAGCAGGCCCTGGCCCGCGTGGGTCTGACCCACGCCGCCGGCAAGAAGGTGGCCGCGTATTCGCTGGGCATGAAGCAGCGCCTCGGCATCGCCAACGCACTGCTGCAGCCGCGCGAGCTGCTCGTGCTCGACGAGCCCACCAACGGACTCGACCCGCAGGGCACCCGAGAGGTACGCAGCCTCGTGCGGTCGCTCGCGGCCAAGGGCACCACGGTCTTCGTCTCGAGCCACCTGCTCGCCGAGGTGGAACAGATGTGCACCCACGCCGCGGTGATGAGCGGCGGCAACCTCGTGGCCCAAGGTACGCTCGCCGACCTGCGCCACGTCGGCCAGACGAAGGTGCGTGTGCGCACACCGGATGCCGCCGCGGCCGCTGCAGTGCTGACCCACCTCGGCCTTACCCCCGTGCAGAGCGACGTGCCAGGGCAGGACCCCTGGGTCTCGGCTCCGCTGCCCCGAGAGACATCGGTCGGCCTGACCGGGCAGCCGGAAGCCATCGTCACGGCCCTGGTGTCCGGTGGTGTGCGCGTGCGCGGTTTCCTAATCGAGGAATCCAGCCTGGAAGAACGTTTCGTGGCCCTGACCGGAGAAGGTTTCGATGTCCTCCAGTAACCTGTCGAGTATGCGTCGATCGGCCGGACTGGACCTGCTTGGGTCCGAGCTGACGGTGCTGTTCCGCCGCCGCCGCACCTGGGCGATGCTGGTCGCCATCGCGCTGATCCCCGTTCTGCTGGCCGTCGCCGTGCGGCTGTCATCGGAGACCCTGTCGCCGGGTGACGGCCCGCCGTTCCTCGACCGGGTCACCCAGAACGGCCTGTTCGTGGCGTTCACCGCCATGATCGTGGCCATCCCGCTGTTCCTCCCGCTCACCATCGGCGTCGTCGCCGGCGACACCATCGCGGGGGAGGCCGGGCAGGGTACCCTGCGGTACCTGCTTGTCGCCCCGGCGGGGCGCGTGCGCCTGCTTCTCGTCAAGTACGCCGGTGTCGCCGTGTTCTGCCTGGCCGCGACGCTGACCCTGGCGGTGGCCGGAACGCTGATCGGGGCTGCCCTGTTCCCGGTCGGGCCGGTGACCCTGCTCTCGGGCGACGTCATCAGCGTGCCGGAGTCACTGATGCGCTCCGGGCTGATCTCGCTCTACGTGACGGTCTCCCTGCTCGGCTTCGCGGCAATCGGGCTGTTCATCTCCACTCTCACCGACGTACCTGTGGGTGCCATGGCTGCCACGGTCGTGGTGTCGGTGGTCGTGCAGATCCTCGACGTGCTCCCGCAACTGTCATGGCTGCATCCGTGGCTCTTCAGTCACTACTGGCTGGGCTTCGCCGATCTGTTGCGGCAGCCCATGGACCTGAGCTCGTTCGGTGACAACGCGCTCCTGCAGCTGGGCTATATCGCCGTGTTCGGAGCGCTCGCCTACGGCCGGTTCTCCACCAAAGACATCCTGTCCTGACCCTGCCCCGTTCGGCAGTATCCTCCCCTCGAACAGCCGACGACACTTGGGGTGCGGATGCTCGACACCTGTCGATCCCGGTCGGCCCACCGCCACGGGGCGCGGGCAGGGGAGCGCCCGGGATGCCGATCGGGTTCGGGGAACAGCCGTTCAAGGCCCTAACGTTGCTACTTCAGAAACCCAGTTGACCGGACCTCACAACAGTGAGGTCCCCAACCGGTTGACACGGTCGTCCTCTGGGTGGCTGCGTCTGTGCCGTTGTGAGGAAGAAGCCACATGCCTGAACAGACCAACGCAGTAACGGGAACCACCAGGATCGGGGCTGCGGCACGAGAGTCGCATGCGGATCCGAGCCTTGCCCGCTCGCTGAGTCGGCGGCACATTCAGATGCTCGCCATCGGCGGCACGATCGGAACCGGCCTGTTCATGGGCGCCGGCAAGACCATCTCCCTCGCCGGGCCGGCCGTGATCTTCGTCTACATGATCATCGGCTTCATGCTCTTCTTCGTGATGCGGGCCATGGGCGAGATTCTGCTGTCCAACCTCAACTACAAGTCCTTCAGCGACTTCGCCGGCGACCTTCTCGGCCCGTGGGCGAGTTTCTTCACCGGATGGTCATACTGGGCGTTCTGGGTGGTCACCGGGGTTGCCGACATCGTCGCCATCTCCGGCTACGTTGACGTTCTGGCACCGGGAACGCCGCTGTGGATCCCCGCGCTGCTCACCCCGGTAGTCCTGATCCTGCTCAACCTGCCGAGCGTCAAAGCCTTCGGGGAGGCCGAGTTCTGGTTCGCCCTGGTGAAGGTTCTCGCCATCCTGGCTCTCATCGGAACCGGCCTCGTGATGATCGCCACGCACTTCACCTCACCCTCCGGCGCCGTGGCCGGCTTCGAAAACATGTGGAACGACGGCGGGATGTTCCCGCACGGCGTCGCCGGTTTCGTGCTCGGCTTCCAGATCGCCATTTTCGCCTTCGCCGGCATCGAGCTCGTCGGCACCGCGGCCGCAGAAACCAAGGACCCCGAGAAGAACCTGCCTCGGGCCATCAACACCATCCCGCTGCGTCTGCTGCTCTTCTATGTGGGTGCCCTGATCATCATCATGTCGGTCAACCCCTGGCGCACCATCGACCCCGGCAGCAGCCCCTTCATCGGCATGTTCGCCCTGGCCGGGCTGGGGGTCGCGGCCATCGTCGTCAATCTGGTGGTGCTCACGTCCGCCGCCTCGAGCGCCAACTCCGGCATCTACTCAACCTCGCGGATGGTCTACGGCCTCGCTCAGGACGGCAACGCCCCGCAATCCTTCGGCAAGCTGAGCCGTCGTAAGGTGCCGCAGAACGCCCTGCTGTTCTCCTGCATCTTTCTGCTGGCCGGGCTGGTTCTGCTCTACACCGGGGATTCATTCATGGGCGCCTTCACGCTCGTGACCTCGGTAGCGTCGGTGTTGACGATGTTCGTCTGGTCCATCATCATGGTCAGCTACCTTGCCTTCCTTCGTCGCCGTCCCCACCTGCATGCCGCCTCGAAGTACCGGATGCCGGGTGCCCGGTTCATGCCCTGGGTTGTGCTGGCGTTCTTCGCCTTCATGCTCTGGGCCCTCGGCCAGGCGGAGGACACGCGTCTCGCGCTGGTTGTCGCGCCGGTCTGGTTCCTGGCCCTCGGCGCCTCCTGGTTCATCAACCGCCGGGCGCCGTTGCAGCAGGCTCGGATCGAAGAGTGGAAGGCAGAGGCTCGCGCCGAAAAGGCCGCGCTCGTTCGCTAGATTCGGGGTCGGCGCGACCAGCGGTCGGCCTTCATCGCCAGGTGCAGTTCGAGCCGCACCTGGCCGCCGAGGGGATCGGTGCCGATCAACGTGCGGATCTTCGCCAGCCGGTTGTAAATGCTGCTGCGGTGCAGGTGCAGGGCTGCGGCGACATCCTGAACCGACCCGTCGGTGTCATAGAGCAGTTCCAGCATCGGCAGGAGTTCGAGGTTGGCGTCGAAGTCCCGCAACTCGGCGAAGTAGACCGATTCCACGGGGGAGAGGTTGCGGCTACTGGCGGCGAGGAACTGGTAGACGCCGATCTGGCGAAAGTCGGCGATGGCACCCAGGCGGGCATCGACCGCGGCGGCCTGCACCGCTTTGCGGGACTGGATGTAGGCATCGGGGAACCGTCGGAGATCGGTGAAGACCTCGCTGAAGCCCATCAGGTCGGGGCGTACGGGGGTGCCACCGCGCCGGGCGAGTTCGGCCCGGTAGCGATGCAGCATCTCGGTGTGTGCCACCTTGCCCGGTGAATCACGCAGCAGTACGACCGCGTGGGTCTCGGCGCCGGCGCTGAACCGGGCCGCGTCGATGCCAACCGTGGCGTGCAGCGCCGAGATTCGTTGCAACAGAACCCCGGCGGCGGAATCGGGCGTGGCCTCCTGGCTGAGCGTCGCGTCGGGGCGTGGCATCAGAGTGGCGAGGTGCCACGGGCCCGTCCCATGAATCTGTGGCCAGCCCGCGATCTCCTCGATGGCTGCGCTCTCCCCGTGGCAAGCCCCAAGGAACAGCGCCTCCCGCTGCCGGCGATGCTCGGATTCGGCGGTGTTGGTGTCGAGCAGCGTCTCGGCCAGACGGTCGAGCTGGCCGCGCACGGCGGGCAGCTCGCGCAGGATCTCCTCAGGGGATTCGTCGTGCGACCCCTGCATCGCCCACAGGTAGCCGACCCGGAACCCCCGCACCATCAGCGGCACGCAGACCCGGCCGAGCATGTGCAGCCCGGCGTTGGCGGGAACGACGACGGGTCGAACCGCCGTACTGATGCCGTGCTGCTGCTGCCAGGCGCTGACGTCTGCGGGCACCTTCTTGCTCAGCAGAAAATTGACCCGAACGCTGTCGGCGAGCGGCTGGTCGCGGCTGTATGCCAGCAGTCCGCCGTCGAGGTCCTCGAGCGACAGGGCACGGTCCAGGTTGGCCGCGAGGTGTTCGACCAGGTCTTCGATTTCCGCGCTGTTCATTGGGTCAATGCTAGGGGTCCGGAGCAGACGCGAAACGGACATCAGGCGACGTTTGCCGCAGTGACACTCGACAACTGTCGAGTGACAAACCTGTTCTCTGTCTCGGGGGCCAGCGGCACCCGGAGCGAAACCTGGTTCGTTGATCAGTAAATTAGCCGACCAGCCGCTATATTCTGGCACGGCTCGCTCCGTAGTCGTCGTCGGCATCCGCCGCCGGAGTTCGCTCCCGGCGACGGTGTCCGGCCCAGGCCGAATTGGTGGATTTAGTCTTGACCTTGCTGCGGTTCACCGTCGAAAGTGGCCGCAGACCCCCTGTCACAAGTTTCATTGAGCAGTACTGAGCAACGGAGTCGGCCATGATCATCGGTGTACCCAAGGAAATCAAGAACAACGAATTCCGCGTAGCCATCACCGCCTCCGGCGTGCATGAGTTTCTGGCCGCCGGCCACACCGTGCTGATCGAGAAGGGTGCCGGCCTCGGCTCACACATCAATGACGACGAGTACCACGTGGCCGGCGCCGAGCTGGTCGACTCCGCCGACGAGGTCTGGGCCCGCGCCGACATGGTGATGAAGGTCAAGGAACCGGTCGCTGCCGAATATCGCCGCTTCCGTGAGGGTCTGATCCTCTTCACCTACCTGCACCTGGCCGCTGAGCCGCACCTGACCCGCGCCCTGACCGAAGCCGGCGTCACCGCCATCGCCTACGAGACGGTGCAGACCGCCAACCGCGCGCTCCCGCTGCTGGCCCCAATGAGCGAGGTTGCCGGCCGACTGGCCGTGCAGGTCGGCGCGCAGTCCCTGATGGCCCCGGCCGGCGGCAAGGGCGTGCTGCTCGGCGGCGTGCCTGGGGTGCGCCCCGCGAAGGTCGTCGTTCTGGGCGCCGGCGTCGCCGGCACCAACGCGGCCGCCATGGCGATGGGCCTCGGCGCCGACGTCACGATCCTCGACATCAACATCGACCGGCTGCGCCAGCTCGACGCGCAGTACCAGGGCCGGTTGAAGACCGTCGCATCCAACTCCTACGAGATCGAGATCGCCGTGACGGATGCCGACCTGGTCATCGGTTCCGTGCTGATCCCGGGCGCCAAGGCCCCGAAGCTGGTCACCAACGCCCTCGTCGCGCGCATGAAGTCCGGCTCCGTGCTGGTGGACATCGCAGTGGACCAGGGCGGCTGCTTCGAAGACACCCACGCGACCACGCACGAGGACCCGACCTACACGGTGCACAACTCGATCTTCTACTGCGTCGCCAACATGCCCGGCGCCGTGCCGAACACGTCGACCTACGCGCTGACCAACGTCACGCTGCGGTATGCCCTGTCGCTGGCCAACCTGGGCGTGAAAGCGGCACTCGAGCGCGACGACGCCCTGGCCCTCGGCCTGAACGTCGCCGCCGGAGCGGTCACGAACCGTTCCGTGTCCGAAGCCCACGGCCTGCCGCTGGCCGACTGGCGCGAGCTCGTCACCGCATAGCCACACCCGTGATGCGCTGCACCAGGGTGAGGGAGTGGTGCAGCAAGTCCACGGGGGTGCCGGTGAAGCCGCCGGAGAACCACTTCTGCATCGAATAGCGCATGACACTGCCCGCGAGGGCGACGACCATTCTCGCCTCGTCGGCCAGGTCCGGGGTGTTCGACTCGGTGCGACCCTGGGTGTGGAAGCGGTCGAGGACCAGCTGCACGAGGTACTCCTCCAACTCCGCCACCCGGGACGTCTCCCCGGTGAGCAGCTCCGGGGTGCGTTCGATCAGCATTCTGCGCTTGCGGAGGAGTTCCGTGTCGGGGGAGTGGTCGGCCACGGCGGCGGCGACCATTCCAACGAGGTCACCGAGTACATCCCTGCCGGCGCCGTACATGAAGGCCTCGTGTGCGGCCTCCGTCGGCTTCGGCGGCGTGCCGCCGAGGAACGCGCCTTCCTTCGTGCCGAAGTAGTTGAAGAACGTGCGCGGGGAGACCATGGCCGCCTCGCAGATCATGTCGACCGTCACGGTGTCGTAGCCGTGCTCGAGGGCCAGCGAGATGGCGGCCCGCTCCAGCGCCGACTGGGTGGCTGCGCGCTTGCGGGCGCGCAGCCCCTCGTCGGCGGCAGGGCTGCCCGTGGTGGGGCCGTTCAGGCCCGTGCTACTCATACCGCAGGGCATCGATCGGGTTCTGCCGGGCCGCGGCCCGGGCCGGCAGGGTGCCGGCCAGGAAGGCGATCAGCATGACGACGCCGATGATGATGGCAATCGAGCTCGGCGCGAACTGCACCACCTGCAGTCCGGGCAGATTCTCGAACACGGTCGTGGCGAGGATGTTGCTGACCAGCGAGCCGACACCCACCGCCACGAGCGCGCCCAGGGCGCTGCCCAGGAAGCCGATGAAGACGGCCTCGGTGCTGAACAGGGCGTAGACGCGGCCGCCGTTCATCCCCATGGCCTTCATGAGCCCGATCTCCCGGGTGCGTTCCTGAACGCTCATCAGCAGCGTGTTGATGATGCCGAAGCCCGCGGCGATCAGCGCGATCACGGCAAAGGCGTTGAGCACGCCGATGATGACGTTGATCACGGTCTCGAACGAGCCGATCTGGTCCGCAACGGTTTGCGAGGCGTAGCCCTGATCGGCCAGGTCGGCCTTGATCGCGGTGATCTCAGCGTCGGTGGCGTTCAGGTCGAACCGGGCGGTCGCGGTGGCATAGCTCTGCGGCGCCCCGGCGGGGGTTCCGGAGAGCTCCACGGCGTGCAACCGGTCGGTCAGCGGCTGGTTGAGACCGGCTCCGGCGCCGAGGATGGTCTCGTTCTGCACGCCGACGACCGTGGCTGGGACTCGCTGCTGGGTGCCGGCGACGTCCGTGACGCCGATTGTGACGGTCTGGTTGATCGCCGATTCCGGGGTGCTGAAGCCCAGGGTGTCGAGGTAGGTGGTCGGCAGCAGGATCTGGTCGGTGCTGCTCTCGTTGTCGAGCTGCGCCCCGGCGGCCAGGTCGGCCGTGGTGAGGGTGGCAGCCGCGTTGACGATCAGCTCGAACTTGCCGCCGCCGTCGGACTCGATGTAATCGGGTGTCACCTGCACCGCCGGGTCGGCACCGAGGATGCCGCTGGTGGCCTTGATCGTGTCGAGGTCGTCGGCGGTCAGCGCCTGGATGGTGCTCCCGGGGCGCGAGCCGTTGCCCAGGCTGATGGCGGTGGCCTTTTCCGGGTCGTAGGGTGCCGGCCCGTCATCCGTTGTCGCTGCTGCATCGTCGGCCTTGGAGACGGTGAGAACATCCGCTGCCCCAATCGCCGAGACCTGGCTGTTGATGTAGCTCGTCACGCCGGTGCCGATGCCGCTGGTGATGGTGAGGGTGAACGCGCCGATGAAGATGGCGATGACGGTCAGGCCGGTGCGGAGTTTGCTACGGAAGCTGTTCGCGATCGCGGACCTGATGATGTCGATGAACTTCATGAGTGTGCTCCTGCAGGCTTCTGGATGGCTTCCGGGGACCTCGTGGCATCCTCGATGCCGTCCCGGATGAAGATCTGGCGGTCGCAGCGCGCCGCGAGGTCGATGTCGTGGGTGACGATGATGAGCGTGATGCCCTTGTCTTTGTTGAGGGCGAAGAGGATGTCCTCCACGACCGCTCCCGTGGCCGTGTCCAGGTTGCCGGTCGGCTCGTCAGCGAAGATCACCTTGGGGTTGTTCACCAGGGCCCGGGCGATGACGGCGCGCTGCTTCTGCCCGCCGGACAGGTTCATGGCCTTGTTCCTGGCCTTGTCTGCCAGCTCCAGTTGCTCTAGGGCTTTCATTCCGCGGGCCTTGCGCTCCTTCGGTCCGATCCCGGCAATCTTCAGGGGAAGCACGACGTTGTCGAGCACGCTCGCGTTGGCCGTGAGAAAGAACTGCTGGAAGACGAAACCGAAGTCCTGGTTGCGTAGCCGGTTCACCTCCTTGCCCTTGAGCTTCTTCGCATCGGTGCCCTCGACCAGCAACGCGCCCGTGTCCGGGTTGTCGAGCAGCGCCAGCAGGTGCATCAGTGTGGACTTGCCTGATCCGCTCTTGCCGACGATCGCGACAGATTCGCCAGCCCGGATGTCGACGGAGACTCCCTTCAGCGCGTCGAAGCGGTTGGCCCCGTTGCCATAGGACTTGCCTATGTTCTGGGCGGAGAGAACGGGAACAGTCATAGGAGGCGGCATCCTTCGCGGGGAGAGGCAAACGAAAAATCAAACTCGTGCAGAGACATAAAAAATACAGTAGCTGCACTAAAGGCGGGCTAGCTGGGAGCGGCCCGTACGCGACCCGGATGAGTGCTGCGAATTCGTTTCTGCGCGGGAAGACGGCGGGGCCCCGAATTCACTCGATCCGGGGCGCCGCCGCTCGCCCAATCCAACTAGCGCACCAGCCTCCAGCGGCGCGCCAGCCCGGCGGCCGTGCCAGCCAGAGCCAATCCGATCAGAATGACGATCCCCGGCGCGGCGCGGCTCAGACTCACGCTGTCGGCGCCGTCGGCCAGCTGGTCTGACCCCAGGGCCACCCGGGTGTTTCCTGCGCTCAGCTCGACAGTACCGGCGGAGAGAGTGTTCGCTCCGTCCAGAAGGGTTCCGGCGCCTGCCGAGACCTTCTCCGTTCCCGCGGCCAGTGCGGTGGATCCGGACTCGAGGGAGCTGGTCCCGGCGGCGAGCGTTGAGGCTCCGGCTGCAAGAGACTGCGTGCCGTCGGCGAGTGACCCCGCACCGACCGAGATGCGCATTGCCCCATCGGCGAGGCTCACCGCGCCCGTGGCCAGCGTCGTCGCCCCGGTGGACAGAGTGGCGGCGCCGGCGGCGAGGCTACCGGTGCCGGAGCTGAGAGTGCCGGCGCCGGTGGCGACCGCTCCGGTGCCGGCCGCAAGCAGCACCGAGCCGGCCGCCAGCGACTCGGTGCCGGTGTGGAGATCGCCGGCTCCCGCGGCAACGGTTCGGGTTCCCGCGGCGAGTTCCGTCGCGCCCCCGGACACCTGGCCGGTGCCGTGCGCCAGCGCCGCGAGCCCATCGCGGAGCGCTCCGGATTTCAGCGCAAGCACTTCTGTGCCCGCGCTCAGGGCAGTCAAGCCCGTTTGGAGCGCGAGGGATCCTTCCGCGACCGTAGCCGCACCGGAATCGACCGCCGTTGCTCCGGCCTTCAGAGTGGTTGCGGAGGTGCTCAGACCCGTAAGTGTCGCCAGGAGTGCCTCCGGAGTGATGGTGTCCGCTTCTACCTGGGCGGCAAGCGTGACGAGGGCGGCATCCAGCCTGGTGGCGCCCGCGGCGACGCTGCTCGCGCCCGCGGAGAGCCCGGCCGTGCCACGCGCGATCGCTTCGGCACCGGTACGGGCCTGGTCCGCGCCGGCGTCCGCGAATGCTGTTCCGGCGGCAAGCAGCACGGAACCCTCGTGCGCCTGGGTTGCGCCGAACGCGGTCTGGTCGGCGCCGGCGGCCAGCGTTGCGGCCCCGGCGGAGAGCCGCGCGGATCCGGCGGCGATTCTGGCTGCGCCGGCGTCGGCCTGGGCGGCCCCGGAAGCGAGGTTCGTTGCGCCGGTGGCTGCCTGTGTGGCGCCGGTGGCGAGAGTGCGTGCCCCTGCCGAGGCTGCCGCGGCCCCGGTGGCCAGGGTCTCGGCACCCTGTGCGGCGGACGAAGCACCGAGAACCAGACGGGTGCTTCCGCTCACGCTGGTGAGGGCACCCTCGAGCAGTGTCCCGGCCCCAGCCGAGGCGCTGGCCGCACCCGTGGCCAGGCTCTGCGCACCCGTGTTTGCCCGGCTCACCCCGACTGCGAGGTCGGTCGCTCCGGTGGCAGCGGCGACAGCGCCCTCGGAGAGAGTCCCCGCGCCGGTGGCGAGTACCGCTGCGCCTCCGGCAACTTTCAGGGAGCCGCCCTGCACCTGGGTCGCGCCGGAGGAGAGCTCTGCGGCGCCGCTGGCCAGCCGTCCCGTGGTGAGGAGGAAGAAGGTCAGCAGCACGACCAACAGCAGGCTCAGTCCGGTGACAGTCGCACGGATGCCGATTCCGGTTCGGCGGGACAGGGCAAGGTCAGATCTCATCATTGAGGCTCCTCGAATGACCCGAACAGGCATGCGGGCATGCCGGAAATCGAGTGGTGTATGGGGCTTGAAGGGAATGACTCCGGAGTTGCGGGCACTGATCGGTAAGCCGCGCGGCGCTGTGGCGCGCCGAAGTGTCACGAACGTAGCAGCGGGGCGAGGTGCAGAACTGAAGCCCGGAAAAGTTCGGGGCTGGGGCTAACGCATTCCCCTCTGAGTATGGATCGTTTGTGGGGTTCCTACAGAGCTACCCCCCGAAAGGTCACAAGTCCAGGGACTCGTTCGGCTCGAGTGGGAAGAACTCGCCGCCGTTCTGCTCTGTGGCCCACTTGATCCGGGCATTGGAGAGGTCCTTGCCGCCCCGGGAGAGCCCCATTTCATGGGTGGGGAAGCTGCGGCGCGGCGTGAGGGCGAGCACGTAGTCCATCACCTCGCTGATCTTGAGCCAGGGCGCGCCAGCGGGAACGGCGAGGGTCTGCACCGTCACGCCTTCCGGAATCGTGAACGAGTCGCCACCGTAGTAGAGCTCCTCCTCGACCAGCACGCCGATGTTGTCGATCACGGGGATCGTCTCGTGGATCACGGCGTGCGAGCCGCCGAAGAAGCGCAGCCGGAACGGACCAGCTTCCACGGTGTCGCCCGCGCTGACGACGGTCACGGGATAACCGGCGGCGGCGGCGACGACCCCGGCCGGGGCGAAGATCGGCACGTCGGGGTTCAGGGCGATGATGCGGTCCAGCTGCTCCGGGGTCCAGTGATCTGGGTGCTCGTGGGTGATCACGACGGCGGCGGCCCTGGCGGTCTCGGTGAGCGGGCTCGTGAACGAACCGGGATCAATGAACAACCTCTGGCCGGCCTTGTCAAGAATCAGTGCCGCGTGCTCGAGCTTCGTCAGTTTCATGGATCGAGCTAATACCCAATCCCAGTGCGCTGCAAGCTGACGCCATACTAGAGCGGTGCCTCCCCGTCTCCACCTCGTCGTCGCCATCAATGCCGCAGCCTCCTTCGGCCGCCGCAGCGACGTCGGCCCCCGCGTTGTCCAGGCCCTGGTCGCGGCGGGCCACCAGGTGCGCAGCCTGACCGCGCCCAGCTTCGAAGAGCTATCGTGCGATGTTCACGCCACGCTGGTGCCCCAGGTCGACGCGCTCGTGGTCGTCGGCGGCGACGGGATGGTGAGCCTCGGCACCAACCTCCTGGCCGGCACAACACGGCCCCTGGCCATCGTGCCGTGCGGCACGGGCAACGACCTCGCTCGCGGGCTCGGGATCCCGGTCGATGACACGGATGCCGCCATCCGTCACCTGCTCGACGCCCTCACCCGCCCGCCGCGCGCAATCGACGCCGCCCGGGTGCGGTGTGGCGACACGACGACCTGGTTCGCGGGCGTGCTTTCGGCCGGGTTTGACGCCGTGGTCAACGAACGGGCCAACCGGATGCGCCGGCCCCGCGGGAAGAGTCGCTACACCCTGGCCATGCTGTTGGTTCTGGCGACGTTCCGGCCGATTTCCTACCGGCTGACCATTGACGGCCGGACCCGCCTGGTGCGGGCCATGCTGATCTCCGTCGCCAACAATGTCTCGATCGGTGGCGGTATGCGAATCACCCCGGGCGCGGTCATCGACGACGGTCTGCTGGACCTCTTCATCGTGACCCCGCTGTCGCGAGTGGGTCTCCTTCGGGTGTTCCCGAGAGTATTCTCCGGCACGCATACGACACTGCCGCAGGTCGAAATCACCCGGTGCCACAGCATCCGGATCGACGCCGACAGAGTCGTCGCTTACGCCGATGGGGAGCAGGTCGGAGACCTGCCCGTGCAGATCGACGTGGTGGCGGGCGCCCTGCTCGTGCATGCCTGATCTGCTCAGTTTGGTTTTAGTCGCAGCCGTGTGGCATATTAGGTGAGTTGCAAAACGGCCCCATCGTTTAGCGGCCTAGGACATCGCCCTCTCACGGCGGTAACGCGGGTTCGAATCCCGCTGGGGTCACAACAGCTCGGTTCTCTTCCGGTGGAAGGG
>JBBQDC010000063.1:0-16749 GCA_038319305.1 Actinomycetales bacterium
TGAGTGGCTGGTTCGAGTCTTCGAACCCGTCATCCGGGCAATCCCCCGCGATCTCAAGGGCAAGCTGGAGCCCGCCGAAATCTTCCACCAGCTTCTCGACCACCGCTGGTTCATGGCCCAGAACCAGTCCAGGGACATCCCTCTGGCCGAAGCCGTCACGTCCTATGTCAAGGACGTGCTGCGGCACCGCCGTGACGAGGCCACCGTGATTGAACCGGCCACCGGCGAGATCACCATCCCGATCGACGTGACCGACGACGAGACCGCTGCTCTGGCGGACGCGGCCGAGTCTGCCTCCGACGACGAGGCAGACTGGCGCCTCAAGGTCTGACCTGCCCGGCCCGCCATGCGCGAGTTACGGATAAAGCACCCTCATCTTCGAAGATGAGGGTGCTTTATCCGCAACTCGCGGGAATGGCTATTGCGCGGAGGCCACCGCTGCGGCGGCTGCCGCCTTCGCTACCTTGGTGGCCTTGGCGGCCGCGCGAAGGCGGGAGACCTCGTACAGCGTCACTCCGGCCGCGATTCCCGCGTTGAGGGACTCGGTCGAGGCGCTGATCGGGATCGACACGATCGCGTCGCAGGTTTCGGTGACAAGGCGGGACAGCCCCTTGCCCTCGCTGCCGACGACGATCACGATCGGGCGCTCGGCGAAACCGATGCCGAGCTCGGGAAGCTGGGTGTCGCCGTCGCCGGCGAGGCCGATCACGAGCACGCCGCGCTCCTTGAGCGCCTTCAGCGACTGGGTCAGATTGGTGGCCATGGCGACGGGCAGGCGGGCCGCGGCGCCGGCCGAGGTCTTCCACGCCGACGCGGTCACGCCGACGGAACGACGCTGCGGCACAATCACACCGTGTCCGCCGAACGCGGCCGTCGAGCGGATGATGGCACCGAGGTTGCGGGGGTCGGTGATGCCGTCGAGGGCGACGAAGAGCGGCTTGTGGCCGCGGCTGATCGTCAGTTCCAGCAGCTCCAGCGGCTGGGCGTACTCGTAGGCCGGCACCTTGAGCGCGAGCCCCTGATGCACCGAGTCCCGGCCGGCCAGACGGTCAAGCTCTGGGCGCATGACCTCGAGCACCGGGATGCCACGGGTCGTCGCGAGGGTGAGAACCTCTTTCACCCGTTCGTCCATTTCAATGCGCGTGGCTATGTACAGGGCCGTGGCGGGGATCTTCGCCCGCAACGCTTCCAGCACGGAGTTGCGCCCGGTCACGACCTCATGTTCGTCGATCTGCTTCGCCCGGCGCGTGGATGCTCCGCCACCGCCGGTGTTGCCGGTGGTAGCGCTGCGAGGCGCGCTCTTGGGGCCAGCGGAGCCGCGGCTGCGGCCGCCGCCGGCCGCGACGAAGCGGTCCTGGGCGAGCTTGCGCTTGCCGGCGGGGTGGTACGGGCGGTCTTCCGCCTTGGGCGTGGGCTTCTTGCCCTCCAGTGCCTGACGCCCCTGGCCCCCGGAACCGACCTGCGGTCCCCGGCTGCCCTTGCGCACGGCCCCGGTGCGGGACTTGCGGTCTGTGTTCTTCATCAGTCAAAACTCCAATGGGCACCCGATGGGGTGTCTTCGATGGTAATTCCGGCGGCGACGAGCTCGTCCCGGATACGGTCTGCGGCCGCATAATCGCGGCCCTGCCTTGCGATTTCGCGGTCGTCGAGCAGGCGCTCGACAAGGGCGGTGAGTGCGATCATGGCCGGTTCGTCCGTTGCCACAGACCAACCCGGAGAGAGCGGGTTAATGCCAAGAACCTCACTCATGGCGAGCACGTGGCCGCGCGCGGCGGCCGCCGCGTGCAGATCTTCGGCGTCCAGCGCCGCGTTGCCGGTGCGCACTGTGTCGTGCAGAACGGCGAGAGCCTGAGGCACAGCCAGGTCGTCATCCATGGCGGACGCGAACTCGTCCGGGACGATCTCGATGCCGGCCCCGGCGAAACGGGTGTCCGCCAGACGGCGGTTGGCGCGGTCGAGGAAGCTCTCGATTCGTTCGAGGGCCGCCTCTGCCTCCACGAGGGAACCCTCGTGGTAGTCGATGGTGGAACGGTAGTGGGCCGCCCCCAGGTAGTAACGCACGACGATGGCGCGAGCCTGGTCGAGCAGCTCGGCCGCAAAGACCGAGTTGCCCAGCGACTTGGACATCTTCTGCCCGTTCACGTTGACGAGCCCGTTGTGCACCCAGTAGTTCGCGAAGCCGTCGCCGGCGGCGGTTGACTGGGCCAGCTCGTTCTCATGGTGCGGGAAACGCAGGTCGAGCCCGCCGCCGTGGATGTCGAAGTGGGACCCGAGGTAGCGGGACGCCATGGCCGAGCACTCGATGTGCCAGCCGGGACGGCCACCTCCCCACGGTGACGGCCAGGAGGCCGACTCCGGTTCGTCGGCCTTGCGTCCCTTCCAGAGGGCGAAGTCCCGCGGGTCTTTCTTGCCGCGCGGGTCGGCATCCGCGGCCGGTTCCATGTCGCCGCGGCGTTGGCGGGTGAGGTCGCCGTAGTCGGGCCAGCTCGCCGTGTCGAAGTAGACGTCGCTGGAACCGTCGTCGGCCGGGTAGGCGTGCCCGCGCTCGATCAGGACGGTGATCAGATCCTGCATCTGCTGGATGCTGGCGGTCGCCCTCGGTTCATAGCTGGGGGCGAGGATACCGAGCCTTTGGTATCCGGCGGTGAACTCAAGCTCGTAACGGTAGGCGAGCGCCCACCATTGCTCGGTGCCGCCGGCCGCGTGGGCCAGGATCTTGTCGTCGATGTCGGTGACATTGCGCACGAAGGTGACGTCGAAGCCGCGGTAGGTCAGCCAGCGGCGGAGCTGGTCGTAGACGAGGGCGCTGCGCAGGTGGCCGATGTGGGGAGAGGACTGCACGGTGGGTCCACAGACGTAGATACCCACCGCGCCGGGCGTGACAGGTTTGAAGTCGCGGAGGGCCTGGGCCCTGGAGTCGTAGAGTCGCATGGTCACGCATCCCAGCTTAGGTCAGGGTCTGCCGGGTGCTCGGGGAGGATGAGAGCCGTCGCGATGGCCGCAAGACCCTCTCCGCGGCCGGTAAAGCCCAGGGCATCCGTCGTGGTCGCCGAGACGGCGACCGGCGCCTTCAGCAGCGAACCGAGCAGAGCCTCGGCCTCGGCCCGGCGCGCGCTGAGCTTGGGGCGATTGCCGATGATCTGCACCGAGACGTTGCCGACCCGGAACCCGGCGTGCGCCAGCAGACGCAGAGTCTCGCTCAGGAACACGTCGCCGTGGGCGCCGTCGAGGCGCGGATCGGACGTGCCGAAGACACCACCGATATCGCCCAGGCCGGCGGCCGAGAGCAGGGCGTCGCAGATCGCGTGCACGGCGGCGTCGCCGTCGCTGTGCCCGGACAGTCCGCGCTCCCCCGGCCAGTGCAGGCCGGCCAGCCACAGTTCGGAGTCGTCGTCGAATGCATGCACATCAAGCCCGGTACCCACGCGGGGCGCGCTGTCGGCGCGCGGCGCGGAGCCGACCGGCTCCCGCGCGGCCAGCAGGGCCTCGGCCCTGCCCAGGTCCCACCTGTTCGTGATTTTGAAGGCGAGCGGGTCCCCGGCGATCACGCTGACCGGGTAGCCGGCAGCGGCCACCACGCCCGCGTCATCGGTCACCTCCAGCAACGAGTCGACCGAGGCCGCGGCGGCCACCAGCATCTCCCGTGGGAAACCCTGCGGGGTCTGCACGGCCGACAGTCCGGCACGGTCCACCGTGCCCAGGATGCCGCCGACGGCGGAGACGCTCTTAATGGTGTCGACCACGGCCAGGCCAGGCACGATTCCGTGGCCGGTGGCCCGCACCGCATCGACGACGGCGTCACAGAGCGCGGCCGGGGTCAGGGCCCGCGCAGCGTCGTGCACCAGAACCGTGCGTACGCCGGGGTGCAGCACGGCGAGTCCGCGGTTCACCGACTCCTGCCGGGTCGGGCCGCCGGCCACGACGTCGACGGATGCCGCCCCGCCGGCCCTCGACGCGATCGAGCGGGCGTGGGCCAAGTGGGTGTCGGGCGCGACGACAACGACCTGCACGGGGTCACGCATCCCCCACACGGAGATCAGCGCGCGCTCGAGCAGGGTGCGGCCAGCCAGCAAGACGAAGGCCTTGGGCTCGGCGTGACCGAGGCGGCTGCCACTCCCGGCGGCGACGACGATGACCGCGACCTGAGGCACAGGGGTTTCAGTCATATCTGGAGGCTATCTGGTGAGGTCGGCGACGAATAGACGCACGAGGGTGGATGGCGGAAGCCTGAAACACGAAAGGCGGCACCTTGCGGCACCGCCTTCCATCGAAAGCAATTCTGGTTGGGTCGGTTCTGGTCAGGCTCGTCGGTTAAGACGCCAGCACCTCGTCGAGAACCGTGGAGGCCTTCTCTTCGTCGGTCTTCTCCGCGAGGGCCAGCTCGGAGATCAGAATCTGACGGGCCTTGGCCAGCATCCGCTTCTCCCCGGCGGACAGACCGCGGTCCTGGTCACGGCGCCACAGGTCGCGAACGACCTCAGACACCTTGATGACGTCACCGGAGGCAAGCTTTTCCAGGTTGGCCTTGTACCGGCGGGACCAGTTTGTCGGCTCTTCGGTGAACGGCGCGCGCAGCACCTCGAACACCTTGTCGAGACCGTCTTGACCGATCACATCGCGAACGCCGACCAGGTCCACGTTCTCGGCGGGTACCTCAATGGTCAAATCGCCCTGAGTGACGTTAAGCTTCAGGTACAGTTTCTCTTCACCCTTGACCATCCGCGTCTTCACCTCGGTGATCGTCGCAGCACCGTGGTGGGGATAAACGACGGTTTCGCCAACCTCAAAAAGCATATGTGTATCCCTTCAGCAACGTCTAGGATACCACAGCCGTCGGTGGTAAGGTTCGCCGCGCCCTCGTGTGCACCGCCCGGCAGTGCCGGAGCCAGTAGGCTTGATCAAAAGCTAGATTTGCAGCGTTTGGCCCTCTGGCGGAACGGTGAACTGTTGGAGGCGTTGTGAGAGCTCGAATCATCGTGTCCGTCGTCGTGGCGGCCGGCATCCTGTTGGGAACCAGCGGCTGCAACCTGCTGGCACCCCAGTCGACGACCGCGAAATACGACGCGAGCGACGGAGTCAGCGGCGACGTCGGCGACCTCGCAATCCGCAACGCCATGATGCTGTCGGACGACGGCGCCATCGCCAACCTCGTGGTCACCGTCGTCAACTCGGGCGACTCAGCGCACAGCCTGAGCGTGCAGTACGACGACGGCACACAGAAGGTCACCCAAGACGTCAACGTGGACGCGAACTCGAGCGTCACCTTGGGCACTCCGGATGCCCCGACCGTCACCGTCACGGCCGACGCCGCGCCGGGGTCGTTGTTCCCCGTCTTCTTCCAGTACGGCAACGAGACCGGCGTCGAGGTTCTCGTACCGGTGCTCGACGGCTCGCTCGAGGAATACTCGACGCTGTTGCCGACCTCTGCCCCGTAGGGCGAGGCCGACCGGCCGATCCGTCGCTCAGGCGTCGAAGCGGTAGCCCAGGCCGCGCACGGTGACCAGCATGGTCGGATCCGACGGCGTGGTCTCGATCCGCGACCGAATCCGCTTGATGTGCACGTCCAGAGTCTTGGTGTCACCGAAGTAGTCGCTACCCCACACCCGGTCGATCAGCTGACCTCGGGTGAGCACCCGCCCGGCGTTGCGGAGCAGAAACTCCAACAACTCGAACTCTTTCAGCGGCAGGTTCACGATCTCGCCGTCCACCGTCACAGCGTGACGCTCGGTGTCCATGCGCACGGTGCCCGCGGAGAGCAGGCTCAGGTCCTCCCCGACTTCGTCGGTGCGACGCCTGGAGACGGCACGGATGCGCGCGAGCAGTTCCCGGGTCGAGTACGGCTTGGTGACGTAGTCATCGGCCCCGAGCTCGAGCCCCACGACGATGTCGACTTCGGAGTCTTTGGCGGTCAACATGATGATCGGCACCGACGACCGCGTGCGGATCTCCCGGCACACCTCCGTTCCGGGGATGCCGGGCAGCATGAGGTCGAGCAGGATCAGATCTGGGCCGGTGCGGTCGAACTCGGTGATGGCGCTCGGCCCGTCCTCCGCGACCGTGACTTCGTACCCCTCCCGCTCAAGTAGGAAGCTCAGCGGCTCACTGAGCGCGCTCTCGTCTTCGACCAGAAGAATGTGGGTCATGGGGTGTCTCCTATCGCCGCCGGAGCGGGGTGCGGGGCCTCCGGGAGGCGAATGGTGAAAGTCGAACCACTGCCGGGTTGCGACCAGACCCGGATGTCGCCGCCGTGGATCTGAACGATGTGCTTGACGATCGCGAGGCCGAGCCCCGTTCCGCCGGTATGCCGGGAGCGGGCCTGGTCTACCCGGAAGAAGCGTTCGAAGATCCGATCGAGATCGGCCTCCTCGATGCCCATACCCTGGTCGGTGACGCTGATCTCGACGACTCCGGCGTTCTTGCGCACACCGACCCCGACCCGGGAACCCTCCCCGGAGTAATTCACGGCATTGGCCACGAGGTTGTGCACGGCCATGACGAGGAGCCGTTCGTCGCCGCTCACCTCGGCCCCCGATTTCTTGCCTCTGGCGATCGTGATCTGGTCTGCATCCGCGGTGACCCGACTCTGGTCCACCGCGGCGTTCACAATCGAGTCGACGTCGACGATTTCGGGTTCGGTGAGGGAATCCTGCGCCTGCAGGCGGGACAGTTCGATGATCTCCTGCGTCAGACGGGTGAGCCGCCCGGACTCGGTGGTGAGGCGGTTCGCGAAGCGGCGCACCTGCGCCGGCTCATCCGCCGCGTGGTCGAGCGCCTCGGCCAGCAGTCCCACGGCGGCGATGGGCGTCTTCAGCTCATGGCTGATGTTGGCGACAAAGTCCCGGCGCACCTCGTCGAGCCGGAAAGCCTCGGTGCGGTCCTCCGCCAGCAGAAGAACGTACCGCGTTCCCAACCGGGCCAGGCGCACCCGCACGCGCATGCTGGCATCGCCGAACGGTCCGCGGGAGAGAACCAGGTTCTCCGATATCGGCTCACCGGAGCGACGCACCCGGCTGATCAGATCCAGAAGCTCGGTGTGCACCAGTTGACGGTTCCAGACCAGCCCCATCGACACCGCGGCCTGGGATGCCTTGACCACGTTGTTAGACGGGTCGACCACGGCGCCGGCCGTCTCGAGCGCGTCGAGAACCTGGTCGATCCCGTCGGGGACGGCCGGGTTCACCACCTCAGCGGCGCGCCGACCGTGACGTTCGGCCACGTGCAAGAGCGTCATGAATCCGGCACCGACTGTGAGGCCGAGGGCCAGCGCCAGCAGCACAAGCCCTGTCGATTCCATTTACCCAGATTACTGACACTTATTCCGAGCTGTGACCGAGCTCCCCGGCGCGCAGGCTACTTTAGGTAGTGTTCAAGACCACGGCACCTGCCGTTAACCTGATTGCACCATGATTCCGTGGAGGCCAGGTGGGTCTCACGTGTCTGCGCGTTACGCGCGCTCAGGAAGGACCACACACCATGCGTGAAGTATTCCAGCAGGAACTCGCCGAAGTGCAGGATCGGCTCGTCGAAATCTCCCGTCTCGTGGCGATTTCCATCGACAAGGCGACGCGCGCCTTCAACGAGTCCGACGTCGCTCTGGCCGAGGAAGCGATTTCCGAAGACGACAAGATCGACGAGCTGACCATCGAACTCGATGAGTTGGCCATCACGATCCTCGCCCGCCAGCAGCCGGTGGCCCGTGACCTGCGGATCGTCGTCAGCGCCCTGCGCATCAGCGCGTCGCTCGAACGGATGGGCGACCTGTCCACGCACATCGCCCAGCTGGCCCGCTACCGGTTCCCCGACAAGGTCGTGCCGAAGAGCCTGCGCGGCACGTTCGCGGACATGGGCACGCTCGTCACGGCGATCGCGCTCATGCTCACCGAGCTTCTGACCAATGAAGACATGAAACTGGCCGAGACCATCCGCAATGAAGACGACAAGGTCGACGCGCTGCACCTCAGCGTGTTCGACGCCGTGCTCGGGGAGGCCTGGAAGGGCCAGGTGGCCGACACCGTCGACTCCACCCTTGCCAGCCGTTACCACGAACGCTTCGCCGACCATGCGGTCTCGATCGCGAAGAAGGTGCAGTACCTCGGCACCGGCGCCTGGCAGCAGAACACGAACGCCTAGGGTCCAGGCGTTCCAACCACGAACGAGAAAGCCCCGGAAGCAATTGCTTCCGGGGCTTTCTCGTTCGTGGTTGGTGAGCGGGACTCTGCGTGTGTGAGCTGGCTGCTACTTCTTGTTGCCCTGGGCCGCAACGGCGGCGGCACCGGCGGCGGCAGCCTCAGGGTCAAGGTAACGTCCGGGACCGAGCGGCATCATGTCTGCGCCGAGGCGGTAAACCAGCGGGATCCCGGTGGGGATGTTCAGCTCGGCGATGTCCGCATCACTGATGCCGTCGAGGTGCTTGACCAGCGCGCGCAGCGAGTTCCCGTGGGCGGTGACGAGAACCGTCTTGCCCGCACGCAGATCGGGCGTGATGTCGGATTCCCAGTAGGGCAGCATCCGGTCGACGACGTCGCTGAGGCATTCGGTGCGGGGCAGGTCATCGCCTAGCGCCGCGTACCGCGGGTCGTGCGCCTGGGACCAGGGAGAGTCGTCGGCCAGCACGGGCGGCGGCACGTCGAAGGAGCGGCGCCACAGCTGGAACTGCTCCGGACCGAACTTGGCGAGGGTCTCCGCCTTGTCGAGGCCCTGCAGGGCGCCGTAGTGGCGCTCGTTGAGACGCCAGGACCGCTTAACGTCAATCCACAGCCGGTCGGCTTCTTCCAGCGCGATGTTCGCCGTCTGGATGGCGCGGGTCAGTAATGAGGTGTGCAGGATGTCGGGCAGCAGGCCCGACTCGGCGAGAAGCTCGCCGGCGCGCTTGGCTTCGCCCGCGCCCTGCTCGCTCAGCCTGACATCCACCCAACCGGTGAAGAGGTTTTCTTGATTCCATAGGCTTTGGCCATGACGGAGAAGGATGAGATTGTATGCATCTGACATGAGTCCAACTCTACCGACGTGGCGGGCGCGTCGGGGTTGAGTCAGTGGCCGGGGGTGCGGATGCCGAGCCGGGGAAGGCGCGGAATGTCGGCGACCGAGCCGGCCGACTGAGGCACGATGACTTCCTGGGCGGCCGCGACAAGGATGCCCTGGGACGCCACATACAGGGTGACCGTGCCGGGAACGGTGCGCTTGACCGTCGCGAGCGCGATCGGACCGAGCTCATAGTGGATGGCGCTGGAAGTGATCCGGCCGATTCCGCGGTGCTCGGTGGTTCCGTCGGGCAGCTGCTTCACCGCCTGCACCTCGTCCCCGTGCACGGGGAGCACCGCGTCGGAGCCGTCGAGGTGCAAGAGCACCAGACGCCGTGGCGGATGCCCGAGGTTGTGCACCTTGGCCACGGTCTCCTGGCCGCGGTAGCAGCCCTTGGTCAGGTGCACGGCGCTGCGGAGCCAGTCGAGTTCGTGCGGCAGGCTCTTCTCGTCGACCTCCGTGGCCCGGCGCGGGCGCCAGGCGGCGATCCGAAGGGCCTCCAGAGCGAGCAGCCCGGCCACAGCGACCTGGTCGTTCCGCACGGCGTCGCGCAGGGTCGGCAGGCTCGCGCGCGCCACGAGGGTCTCGGTCCAGTGCCAGGCGGCGGCCGGGTGTGCCGGCGCATCCGCGTACTGGAATCCGCCGGCGGCGACCTGGGTCCAGGGGTCCTGCCACACCAGAGGCACGCCGTTGGGCGAGGCCGGAGTGAGCGGCAGCGTCGACGGGTCACCCATCGAACCGATCACGGCGTAGGCGAGGGTGTGGTCGACGACCTGCACGCGCAGGCTGAAGCGCATCTTGTCCAGCCACGCGTGCAGCCCGGGCAGCTGGGCTGCCTCGACCAGCAGCCAGGTCTCGACCCCGTCGTCAATGACCTCCATGGCGTACTCGACGTGCCCGTTCGGGTCGAGCAGGAGGGTCTCGGTGCACTCCCCCGGTGCCAGGCGGCGCAGCTCCTGACTGGAAATGGAGTTGAGCCAGGTCAACCGGTCCGGGCCCGCGACGCTCAACACACCGTGGTGGGACAGGTCGACGACGGCTCCGCCGGCCAGGAGCCGTCGCTGTTCCGTGAGAGGTCCGCCGTAGTGTGCGGCCACACCGGCGTCGATACCCTCGGCCTGCACGGCGCCGTCGAGTTCGAGCAGTGGGGAGAGGAGAGGTAACAGAGATGCTGCGGTCATGGGTACTCTTTCCAACGGACGGTTCGGCGCCGGGGTGCCCGAGTTCGTGGCGCCCGGCACCCGGTTATTCGACGCGCTTGAGGCGTCCGGACGCGTGGGTGCGCAGGCTCTGGCCGAGGGCGGCGATGTCCCAGGCCCAGAGCAGGTGACCGTCGACCAGACCGTAGAGCCTCGTCGCGGCCGAGTAGGGTTTGGCACCCTGGGTGCGCATCACGGCATCCGTCGCCAGGTCGATGCGTGGGCCCTTGACCTGGCCGAGATAGATTTCCGCCACTCCGCCGGGGTGCACGATGGTCACGTCGATGTCGAAGCCGTTGTCCGCATTGCGGAGGGTTTCGACCGCCGCGGCGGTGACGAACGGATGCTCGCCCTCGGCCGGCAGCAACCCCGGACCGGGATCGCCGAGGCCCTGAGGTCGACTCAACCGCCAGTACCCGGTTTCCGTCATCAGCGGCGTCTTCTCATCGCTGTCGGAGTCGGGTGCAGGCTCAAGCCAGGTGTAGGAGCTGTAATTCAGGTGCGGCAGGCCGTCGTGGCTGAAACTCAGCCGGTGGCCGAACTCGCGACTGACCGGCGACTCACCGATCTGGTAGTCGATGACTCCCGAACCCTCCCACACTCCGAGCAGCCACGACAGTGGCACCAGTTCGGAGGGGAGCTGCGTGGGGAGCTCAAACATCGAGGGCTACCGCTGCCCCCGGTACAACTTGAACAGGACCATGCCGGACACCCAGGCGATCGACAGGCTCGCCAGCGCGAGCAGCCCCAGGAAGAAGATTTCGATAGCGAGGATAGACATGTTCCTTACTCTAGTGCGCTCGCCCGCGATACGACCGCGGTATGCCCAACAGAACCGGTCAAGACCGAGCCGAGTCAGACCTGAGTCAGAGGATCCCGGTCAGCGCGAAGATTCCGGTGCCGGCGGCGAGCACGGCCACGGCTCCGACGAGGCTGGTCGTCACCCGGTCGACGTAGCCCTCCTTGCGTCCGGTCGCGAGCTGCACACACAGCGTTCCGATCGTGCAGCCGGCGAAGGCGAGGCTGATCCAGACCAGATGTTGGCCAGGTAGTGACAGCCAGCCGGTCAGCACGGCGCACACGAGCGCGAACAACCACACCACGACGACGCTCTTCCACTGCCAGCTCACTCTCTCATTCTGCCTTGCCCGGGACACTTTCCGCGGCACGCTAGGATTAGCCGCACAATCCTTGGAGGGTGCGCGTGGCCCAGTTGTTGATCCTGACCTCGGCGGTCAACAGTGACGTTCTTCCTGCCCTCGCACTGCTGTCACATGGCACCCGTGTCATCCCCGCGCAGCCGGACCAGCTCGTGCACGCGCCCGACGCCGACCTGATGCTCGTCGATGCCCGCTCCAATCTGATGGCGGCCAAGTCGCTGTGCCAGATTCTGCACACCACGGGAAGCACCGTTCCGCTGCTGCTCGTGATCACGGAGGGTGGCCTGGCCGCGGTGAGCCCGGACTGGGGCGTCGACGACGTGATCCTCGAGACGGCCGGGCCGGCCGAGGTGGATGCGCGCATCCGTCTGGCCGCCGGGCGCGTGCCCCGCACGGAGGAATCCTCGACCATCCGCGCCGCCGGGGTCATCATCGATGAGGCCAGCTACTCCGCCAAGGTGCACGGGCGGCCGCTCGACCTCACCTACAAGGAATTCGAACTCCTGCGCTTTCTGACCGCACATCCGTCGCGAGTCTTCACCCGGGAGCAGCTGCTCAGCGAGGTCTGGGGCTACGACTATTTCGGCGGCACCCGCACGGTGGACGTGCACGTGCGACGGCTGCGGGCCAAGCTCGGCGACCAGGAGTCCCTGATCGGCACCGTGCGTAACGTCGGCTACCGGTTCAATGTGCAGGAACAGGACGGTACCCGTGGCATTCATCCGGTTCGCGCCTGATCTGACGGATGCCGCCTTCGCGGCCGAGTTCTACCGGGTCAGCGCCGCCGCCACCCGGCTCGACGGCTACGCGCCGTTCAACGAGCAGTCCCTCTTTGATGTGGAAGCCGGACACCGCACCCCTTTCCTGGCCCTGGACGGTGATGCCGTCGTGGGCGCAGGCATCCTCGGTGCCGGCGAACTCGACCTCGTCGTCGATCCGTCCCGGCGCCGACACGGCCACGGTGCGGCCGCCCTGGCCGTGATCCTGGCCGACGCCCCTGGGGATCTCCGGATGTGGTCGCACGGCGACCACCCCGCCGGCCGGGAGCTCGCCGGCCGGTTCGGGTTCACGGCCGAGCGCACCCTGCTGCAGTTGCGGCTGGACCTTTCGGCAGGAACAGCGGAAGGTACCCCGGCCGAGCCCGGAGACCCGGCGCATACCGGCATCCGGATCGCACCGTTCCGGCCCGGCCAGGACGACACGGAGTGGGTGGCGCTCAACGCGCTGGTGTTCGCCGCGCACCCGGAACAGGGGGCACTCACCGGGAGCGATCTGGCCGCCCGCCAGGCCGAAGCGTGGTTCTCGGCCGGTGATTTTCTGGTGGCCCGCGACGCCGACACCGGGCGGATGATCGGCTACAACTGGCTGAAAGTCGAGTCAGGCTCCCCGGTGGGCGAGATCTACGTCGTCGGCGTGCACCCGGATGCCGCCGGCCGCGGCGTCGGCCGCCGGCTCATGTTGGCCGGACTCGGCCGCCTCCGCGAACGCGGCTGCCGCACCGCGGACCTGTACGTGGAGGCCGACAGCGCCGCCGCGGTGGCCCTGTACCGTTCCCTCGGTTTCACCGACCGAACGGTCGATGTGCAATACCGCCGGCGCGCGCGTTAACCGTTGTTCATCCAAGATCGTCGCATTCGCGCGGTCGGCAGTGTCAAGATGGACGAATGGACGGCGATAACATCCAGACTGACTCGGGTCTGGGCAGCGACTTTGACGATGACTTCGATCCCCTGATCGGCGCCGACGATCCAGCGCTGCCCACCGACCGTTACCTCGACCGGGAACTGAGCTGGCTTGCCTTCAACCAGCGGGTGCTCGAGCTCGCGGAGGATCCCGATCTTCCGGTTCTCGAACGGGCGAATTTCCTCGCCATCTTCGCCAGCAACCTCGACGAATTCTTCATGGTGCGGGTCGCCGGCCTGAAGCGCCGCATCCTCACCGGGCTGGCCGTGCCGACGAACATCGGGCGCGCCCCGCAGGACGCCCTCTCCGACATCTCCGCCACGGCCCACATTCTGCAGGCCCGGCACGCGCTGGCTTTTCAGGACCTCGTCATCCCTGCCCTCGCCGGCGCCGGGATCGACATCGTCCAGTGGGACACCCTGGACGATGCGGACCGC
Organism: Actinomycetales bacterium; assembly: GCA_038319305.1. Lineage (GTDB taxonomy): Bacteria > Actinomycetota > Actinomycetes > Actinomycetales > Microbacteriaceae > Cryobacterium. The sequence goes on from JBBQDC010000063.1 coordinate 13,501, forward strand.
CGCTCCCTGCGCGACTACTTCTCGAACCAGATTTTCCCTGTACTGATGCCCCTCGCCGTCGACCCGGTGCATCCGTTCCCATACATTTCCGGGCTCTCGCTCAACCTCGCGGTGCGGGTGCGCAACTCCAAGACCGGCAAGCAGGAGTTCGCCCGGCTCAAGGTACCCACGATGCTCCCGCGCTTCGTGCGCGTGGACCGCCGCGAGAAGGCCGCCAGCGTGCGCTTCATCACGCTCGAGGACCTGATCGCAAACCACCTCGGTGACCTCTTCCCCGGCATGGACATTCTCGAACACCACGTGTTCCGGGTCACCCGCAACGAAGACGTCGAGATCGAAGAAGACGAGACCGAGAACCTGATCAAGGCCCTCGAGAAGGAGCTACTGCGTCGCCGGTTCGGGCCGCCCATCCGCCTGGAGATCACAGAGGACATGGATGAGGTCACCCTGGGTCTGCTCGTGCGCGAGCTGGACGTGACCGACCAGGAGGTCTACCGCCTGCCTGCCCCGCTCGACCTGGGCGGCCTGTTCGACCTCCGGGTCGACCGGCCGGACCTGCGCTATCTGAAGCACGTGCCGACGACGGCCGTGCAGCTGCTCGCCCCGGAGCCGAACGCTGAACCGGACCTCTTTCGCGCCATTGCCCGCCGGGATATCCTGCTGCACCACCCATACGAGTCCTTCGCCACGAGCGTGCAGGCCTTCCTCGAGCAGGCAGCGGCCGACCCGAACGTGCTCGCGATCAAGCAAACCCTGTACCGCACCTCGGGCGACAGCCCCATCGTCGAAGCGCTGATCGCCGCCGCCGAGTCGGGCAAGCAGGTGCTCGCACTGGTGGAAATCAAGGCCCGTTTCGACGAACAGGCGAACATCACCTGGGCCCGCAAACTCGAAAAGGCCGGCGTGCACGTGGTCTACGGTCTCGTTGGCCTGAAGACGCACTGCAAGCTCGCGCTCGTGGTGCGGAACGAAGACGGAGTCTTGCGCCACTACAGCCACATCGGCACGGGTAACTACAATCCCAAGACCAGCCGACTCTACGAGGACCTCGGACTACTGACCGCGGACCCGCAGGTAGGCAAGGACCTCACCCGTCTGTTCAACGAGCTCTCTGGCTACGCCATCGAGAAGAAGTTCAAGCGTCTCCTCGTGGCCCCGCTGCACCTGCGTCGCGCGCTGCTCAAGAGCATCGCGGCGGAAACCGCGGCCGCGCTGGCCGGCAAGCCGTCGGGCATCCGGATCAAGGTTAATTCCATGGTCGACGAGGCCATCATCGACGCGCTCTACCGGGCCAGTCAGGCGCGCGTGCCGATCGAGATCTGGGTGCGGGGCATCTGCAGTCTGAAGCCGGGGGTTCCCGGGATGAGCGAGACCATCACGGTGCGCTCGATTCTCGGGCGGTATCTGGAGCACTCCAGGATCTTCTCGTTCCACACCAACGGCGACACACAGGTGTACATCGGCAGCGCCGACATGATGCACCGCAACCTCGACCGCCGAGTCGAGGCGCTGGTTCGGCTGGTCGACCCGGATCACCTGGCCGAAATCGACGCTCTCTTTACCCGGGCCATGGATGACCGTACCTCATCGTGGTGGTTGGACAGCTCGGGTGAATGGACCCGGCACCACCAGGATGACGCCGGCCATCCGCTCGACGATATGCAGAACAGGCTCATGCAGCAAATTTCCCTCCGTAAGCGCCCGACGGGCCGCCGATGAGTGACCCCGCCGTCTACGCCGCGGGCGCCGTCTGCTGGCGCCTGATCGACGGCAAGGTCCATGTTCTCCTGATCCACCGCACCGTGTACGGAGATGTGACCATCCCCAAGGGGAAGGTTGATCCCGGAGAGACCCTGCCACAGACGGCCGTGCGCGAGATTGCGGAGGAGACCGGCCTCGCCGTCGCCCTCGGCGTGCCGCTCGGCGTCTCCACCTACTCCCTGCTCAACGGCCGCGAGAAGATCGTGCATTACTGGGCCGCGGAGATCAGCGCCGGGGCCATCCAACACTCGACCTTCGTGCCCAACGGCGAAGTCGCGGCGATCGAGTGGGTCACCATCAAGAAGGCCCGCACCTACCTGAGCTACACGCCCGACGTGGACATCATCGACGCCTTCGCCACGCTCGTCGACACCGGCGTCACCCGCACCTTCGCCCTGATCGCCCTGCGCCACGGCAAGGCCGTGCAGTCTGGCAGCTGGGATGGCCCCGACTGCAGCCGGCCGCTGACCGAACGCGGCGTCAAGCAGGCTGCCGCCATCGTGCCCACGATCACCGCGTGGCAACCCCAACGGATCGTGTCGAGCACGGCCACCCGCTGCGTGACCACCGTGGCGCCGCTCGCGGCGGCCACCGGTATCCAGATCAAGCGCACCGAGCGCTACAGCCAGGACGCGTTCGAGCAGGGCATTGCGGATGTCCGCTCCGGCATCGGCAAGCGGGTGCGGTCACGCAAGACGGCCGTGATCTGCAGCCACGGGCCGGTCCTCCCCGAGATCCTGCACGAGATCGCCCTTGCCACCGGCACCACCCACGGCGCATATATCTCCGACGCGGCGTCCCTCAATACCGGTTCATTTTCGGTCGTGCACCTCTCCTCCGACAATCCGAGTGCCGGCATCGTGGCAATCGAAACGCATTCACCTGCGCTCTGATCAGCTATTTCGCTGAATCACCGCTTGCATCGCGTCGGCCAGCACGGGGCGTTCACCCTCCGTTAACCTTTTTGCAGGGGTGTCGTTAACCGCGCCGAATAAGGTCACCTCGAGGCCAGCACCGGCCTTGAACTTGCAGTCACTTTTATGAAGTCAACCCTCGAAAGGGATATCTGTGAATTTCACGCGTTTTGGCCGACCCGCGGTCATCGCCGTCGTCGCCGCCCTCGCACTTTCCTCCTGCGCCGCGAACGAAGGCGCCGCGCCGGAGTCTGACTCCGCCGCGGGCCTCACCGGCACAATCAACGCCGGCGGTGCATCGTCTCAGGGTTCAGCCCAGGAAGCCTGGATCGCCGCCTTCCAAACCTCTAACCCGGACGTCACCATCAACTACGACCCGTCCGGTTCCGGCGCTGGTCGCGAAGCCTTCATCGCCGGTGGATCTGACTTCGCGGGCTCCGACTCCTATCTGAGCGACGACGAGCTTGCCGGCACCTTCGGTTCCTGCGAAGCGGACACCACCGCCGTCAACCTGCCCACGTACATCTCCCCGATCGCCGTGATCTTCAACGTCGACGGGGTCGACGACCTCAAC
>JBBQDC010000064.1:0-16652 GCA_038319305.1 Actinomycetales bacterium
CGGAACCCCGGCCGCGACGGCCAGCCCGGCTGCCACCGCCATCGTTCCGCCCGGCCCATCGGCCCCCGCGGCGACGCCGATGCCGCTGGCCAGCCAGGTGTCCCGCACCCTCTTCACGCTGGTGGGCGCCGCCAACGGCGATCATGTGCTGACCATCAGCGTCAGCCCCGACAACCTGGGCCCGGTTACCGTGCGGGCGCATGTGCGCGGGGAGAACATAAGGCTCGAACTGTTCGCCCCCACTGAGCTGGCTCGTGACGCGCTCCGCGCCATCCTGCCCGAGCTGCGCCGCGACCTGTCCGGCGGCGGAATGAATGCCCAGCTCAACCTGTCGGCCGATGACCAGGCGTCGGACCCCTCCGCAGGGCGGCAGCACCAGGCTGACGCCCGGAACGACCGGGAAGCAGGGGAGAGCCGCACGGGAGCATCCGGTCCCGACTCTCGGTTGGTCTCCCTGCCCTCCCTGAGGGCCGCCGGCTCGCACACCATCGATGTCTTCGCCTGAACCGCCGTTTTCGCCTGAACCGCCTCCACCCCAGAAGAGAGACCCTTTGACCATCGACGCAGTGGCAGCAGCCGCCCCGGCCGGGATGTACTCCAATGCGCCCGTGCGCACCCCGAAGCAGACCCTGGACTCCGAGGCGTTCATGTCGCTGCTGGTCACCCAGCTGCGCAATCAGGATCCCAGCTCTCCCATGGACACCAACCAGATGATCTCCCAGACCACGCAGCTGGCCATGATGGAGAAGCTGGCAGCGCTGTCAACCACGGCCGACGAGAACTTCTCCCTGCAGATGCGCGTGGCCGCGGCCTCCCTGGTCGGCCAGAACGTCAGCTACACCAAGGCCGACGGCAGCGAAGGCACCGGCACGGCCACGAGCGTCTCCTATGCCGGGGCCGTGCCGCAGGTCACGGTCGACGGAACCCTGGTGGCCCTCGACCTGGTGACCGGCGTCACCTCCGCCGGGACCGGCACCGCAGCCGGCACCACGCCCGGCCTCTCCCTCTAAATCAGCAACGTCCGACTCCGCCTCGTCCTCGCTCTGAAAGGCAGCACCCCATGCTTCGTTCCCTGTACTCCGGAATCTCCGGTCTCCGTTCGCACCAGACCATGCTCGACGTCACCGGCAACAACATCGCCAACGTCAACACCACGGCGTTCAAGGCCTCGGCCGTGCAGTTCCAGGACACCCTCTCGCAGCTCAAGCAGGGCGCGGGCGGCCCTCAAGCGGAGGTAGGCGGCACCAACCCGGCCCAGGTCGGGCTCGGCGTGCAGGTGGCCGGCATCTCCACGAACTTCGCTCAGGGCTCCTCGCAGTCCACCGGGCGGGCCACCGACATCGCGATCTCCGGCGACGGCTTCTTCGTCAGTCAGCTGGCCGGCGAGACCCTGTACAGCCGTGCGGGTGCCTTCGACTTCGACGCCGAGGGGCGTCTGGTCTCCCCGGATGGCGCGATCGTGCAGGGCTGGAACGGCGTCGACGGCCAGATCAACGAGGGTGGCCCCGTGGGCAACATCACCCTGCCGCTGCAGGCCATGGTGCAGGCCAAGGCGACCGAAGAAGCCACGATGACCGGCAATCTTCCGGCCGATGCAGCCCAGAACTCCACGCTCGTGCGGGACATCGTGGTCTACGACAGCGTCGGCACGGCCCGCACCCTGTCGGTGACGTTCACCCGCACGCCCATCGGCTGGGCCGCGAACGGCACCGACAGCGCCGGTGGTGCTAGCGCCACACCATCAACGCTGGCCCTTGACCCGGTAACCGGTGCGCTCACGGCGTCCGGCCCGCTGGTCATTGCTGGGGTCGCCGTCGACCTGGCCGGGCTCTCCGGGCAGGCCGGCCTCTCCACGGCCACGATCAGCAGCCAGAACGGCGCCGCCGCGGGCTCCCTGCAGTCCTTCACGCTCGGCAAGGACGGCACCCTGGTGGGCCTGTTCAGCAACGGCAGCCAGGCATCCATTGCCCGCATCGCCCTGGCCACCTTCACCAACCCGGGCGGCCTCGAAAAGGCCGGTTCCTCGGCCTACCGCGCCACGTTCAACTCGGGCAACGCGGCTCTCGGCGCCCCGGGCGACGGCGGCTTCGGCTCGCTCAGTGGCGGCACCCTCGAAATGTCCAACGTTGACCTGTCGCAGGAGTTCACCAACCTGATCGTCGCCCAGCGTGGCTTCCAGGCGAACGCGCGCATCATCACCACCTCCGACGAGGTGCTGCAGGAGCTCACCAACCTGAAACGGTAGCTCCGGTGCAGCGACGCGGCGATGGCGAGCAGTACATGTGCAGATTTTTGCACGCCATACTGGAAGTACACGATCCGACGGGCTGCGCCGAACGCGAAGAAGAACACCGTCCCGATTCAGCGGCTGTCAGATTCACAGCTAAGGAGCGAAGATGCAAATCCTGGTCAACACCGACAACAACATCGAAGGCACGGTCGCGGCGGAGGTGGAGTCCTCGGTTCAGACTGCTCTGGAGCGGTTCAGCTCCCGGTTGACCCGGGTCTCGGTTCACCTCAAAGACGAGAGCGCCGGTAGAACCACGACCGACGACATCCGCTGCATGATGGAGGTTCGTCCCGCCGGAGGCAACCCACTCGCGGTAACCGACAATGCCTCCACGGTGAACGGCGCCGTCAGCGGAGCGCTGCACAAGCTGGCCAGCATGCTCGACACCACCTTCGGCCGCCTGGACGACCACAAGGGAGCATCGTCCATGGGTGACGACCAAACGCCCTGACCATCGGATCGCCGGCCGCCCGGGTTCAGGCAGCTACAGGAGCTCACCAGCCTGAACCGCCGGCCTGAAGAGGTAAAGTAGGCGGTTGCCTCGCCCGGGGCTCCTGGAACCACCACCCGAGAGGTCGGCCGAAATGAGCCTGATCAGGCTGAACGACGTCAGCATCCGTTTCGACAACACGCAGATTCTGCGGGAGGCGTTCTTCCGGCTCGAACCGGGCGACCGGGTGGGTCTGATCGGGCGCAACGGGTCAGGCAAATCGACGATCCTCAAGCTGGTACTCGGCCAGGTCACCGCGGATGCCGGCACCGTCACCCTCGAAGCCGGCACCCGGGTGGGCTACTTCTCGCAGTTCTCCGAGCTGAACGGGGATTCCACGATCACCGAGGTGCTCGATGGGCTGTTCGCCCCGATCAAGGCCATCGAGGCCGAGCTCGCGTCGATCGATGCGGCAATCGCGGCGGATTCCTCGCAGAGCGCCGAACTGGACCGGCTGATCCACCGCCAGGCCGAGCTGTTCGAGGACATGGACCGCCTCGACGGCTGGGACTACCCCCGGCGCATCGACACCGCGCTGACCACGCTCGGGTTCAACGAAGCCCATCGGGTCCTCCCGATCGACGAGTTGTCCGGCGGCTGGCGCAACCGGGCGGCGCTGGCGAAGATCCTGCTCGAGCGCCCCGACGTGCTGCTGCTCGACGAACCGACCAACTACCTCGACGTGGCCGGGGTCGAGTGGCTGGAGGCCTGGTTCCGATCGTTCCGCGGTGCGGCGATCATCGTCTCGCACGACCGGCGGTTTCTCGACGGAGTCGTCACCCGCATCATCGAGGTCGAGAACTTCCACCTGCACGAATACCCCGGCAACTTCGGCGAATACGTGGTGCAGAAGCAGTTCCGCCTCAAGACCCTCGAACAGCAGTTTCTGCACGAATCGGAACTGCTCGCCTTCGAGGCCGAGGGAATCAGCGACCGCCGCGAAGCCGCGAAGGCCGCCAGCCGCACCCTCGACAACCAGCTCGCCCACATCAAGAAGACGCGCAGCCCGCGGCCCGTCGACACGATCATCACCGAGATCTACGGCGGACTGCACGTGAAGGACTCGCTCTGCCGCATCGAGTCGCTCAGCAAGTCCTACGGCGAGAAGGCGCTGTTCACCGACCTCACCTTCGAGATCCGGCGCGGCAACCGCATCGTGATATTGGGCTCCAACGGTAGCGGCAAGACCACCCTGCTGCGGGTGCTGGCAGGGGAGGAGGCGGCAGATTTCGGCGACGTGGCCTGGGCGTCCGGCGCCGCAGTGGTCTCCTACAACCAGGTGCTCGACGGCCTTGACGACGACGACACCGTCAGTCATTCCGTCAACGCGATGCCGGGTAGCCTCGCTTTCACCGCGACCCGTAAGTCCGTCAATCGCTTCCTTGCGATGTTCCAGTTCTCCGAGGCCGACCTCAAACAGAAGATCGGCAACCTCTCCGGCGGCCAGCGGGCCCGCGTTGCCATGGCACAGTGCCTGTTGTCCGGGGCCGCAGTGCTGCTTCTTGACGAGCCGACCAACCACCTCGATATGGCCAGCACCCAGGTGATGGAACGCGCGCTGATCCATTTCCCCGGGGCCGTCGTGGTGGTCAGCCACGACCGCTTCTTCACCGACAAGATCGCCACCCGGCACCTGGTCTTCGGCAGCGATGCGGCGGAGCCCGGCGAAATCGTGGTGCGCGCGGCGTAGAAGAGGGAACGCCTCTGTTCCGACCGTAAGCTAACGCGCCCGGCCGGACGGCCGACAGTGGGCCGTAACGGCTACTGGAACCGTTCTGAACCAGAGGTAGAGACCATGATCGTTGTGACGCGGCTGAACGCCAGCCAGTTCGCGATCAATCCCGACCTGATCGAGCGCATCCACGCGAGTCCCGACACCACCCTCGTGATGGTCGACGGCGCCAAGTTCATCGTTACGGAGACCCTCGAAGACGTCATCGAGAAGATCGCCCGGTTTCGAGCCCACGTCATTTCGCTGGCCTACCTGACCCGGGACGCCGACTACCGGCCCGGCATCCGATCACTTGAAATCGTCGATAGCCCGCACGCGATCGACGAGATCATCGAACCCGGCAGCACGGTTCCGTCGCGCCCACGGAGAATCTGATGGATCCGGCAACCTTGGTCGGTATCGCCATCGCCTTCGGCTCGCTCTTTGCAATGATCACCCTCGAGGGCAGCTACGTAACGTCGATCCTCCTTCCGGCGCCGATGATCCTCGTCTTCGGTGCCACCATCGCGGTCGGCATCGCCGGCGGCACGATCAGGGACGCGATCTCCGCGTTCAAGGCCGTGCCCGGTGCCTTGATCGGCAAGACCACCCCGCCGCAGCAGGTCATCGACCAGGTAGTCGGCCTCGCCGAGAAGGCCCGCAGCTCCGGTCTGCTGGCCCTCGAGCAGGAGGCCGACAACGTCGCCGACCCGTTCCTGCGCGGCGCCCTGCAGAACATCGCCGACGGCACCGACGGCGACGAACTGCGTATCCTGCTGGAAGACGAGCTCGCGACCGCCACCAAGGAGAGCCGCAACGCCGCCAAGTTCTTCACCACCCTCGGCGGCTACGCGCCCACGGTCGGCATCATCGGAACCGTCGTCTCGCTCACGCACGTGCTCGAGAACCTCGACACCCCGTCCACCCTCGGCCCGATGATCGCCGCCGCGTTCGTCGCCACCCTTTGGGGGCTGCTCACGGCGAACTTCCTCTGGCTGCCGATCGGCAACAGGCTGAAGCGACTCAGTGACATCGAGGTCGAACGGATGACCCTGCTCCTGGAGGGTGCGCTGGCGGTGCAGGCAGGCAGCCAGCCTCGGCTCCTCGGTGAGCGGCTGCGCGCGATGGTGCCGGCCCCGGCACCCGCCAAGGCAGGCAGGGCCGGCAAACCCGGCAAGGGTGACAAGCCAGACAAGGCGGACAAGTCTCTGCCCAAAGCCGCATGAGCGGGCATGGCCGTAGCCGGAGCCGCGGGCGCGGCCTCGAAGAAGAGCACGTCGAGCACGTCGACGAACGATGGATGGCGTCCTACATGGACATGGTCACCGTTCTGATGTGCATGTTCATTGTGCTGTTCGCCATGTCCTCGGTCGACCAGGAGAAGTTCCTGCAGCTGAAGAACTCGCTCGCGACCGGATTCGGAACCACCGACGTCGGCAAGGTCGACACGGCAAAGGGCGTAGTCGTGACCAAGGACAAGGTCGCCCAGTCGGAGATGACCGGTTTCACCAACATTGACCTGGCCGCCGCGGAGGTCACGGACCTGACCTCGGTGCAGGAAGCCCTGCAAGCTGCCGTGGATGCCCAGGGCGTGGCTCAACAGGTGCAGTTCACCATCGACGAGCGCGGCCTGGTCATCGGGCTGATCGGCTCCGAGGCCTTCTTTGCGCCCAACCTTGCCAACCTGAGCAGTCAAGCCGTGCAGGTTCTCGACGCCGTAGCGCCGATCCTCGCTGCAAACACCCGCGAAGTGAAGGTGGAGGGTCACGCCGACCGGCACGGCGTCACCACGAATTACCCGACCGACTGGGAGCTGTCCGCCGGCCGGGCGACGGCCGTGCTCCGCCGCCTGGTCGAGTTCGGCGGAGTAGGCCAGGAACGGATCTCCGCGGTCGGCTACGGCTCGGCCAGACCCTTCGCCGACGGCGCTGACCTCGCAGCGCAGGCGCAAAACCGTCGCGTCGACGTGGTGCTCCTCTCCAGCCAGCCGGAGGCGGTGCGCAAGCTGATCCCCGACATCATCTCGGGATTCACCGCAGTGGAAACGGAACCGGAAGCGGAACCGGCCGGAAAGGCACAGACCGCGGAGGCTCCCGTGACTGCAGTGGTGAAGGACGCCAAGAAATCTCATTGAGCTGCTAACCATCCGTTCACCCTGACCGATAGTCCTCACCGTGACGGTCCAGGAACAAGCAGTGATTGGTGTGCCCGCTTCGGCGAAGCGCACGGTCGAGGTGTACGACTTTCGTCGCCCGACAACGCTCGCACGCGAGCACTCCCGGGTGCTCGAACTCGCCTTCGAGACCTTCGCGCGTCAATGGGGCACCCAGCTCACCGCCAAGGTGCGCGTCATGTCCCAGGTGAAATGCGACCACGTGCTCATGCGCACCTACGACGAATACGCGTCGTCGCTGCCTGCCACCACCGCCATGGTGCTGTGCCCGGTGAGCGGCATTCCCGCCAAGGCCGTCGTGCAGTTCCCGACCTCCGCGGCCCTCTCCTGGGTGAGCCACATGCTGGGTGGAACCACGGGCACCACGCCTCCGGAGCGGGCATTCACCCAGATCGAGCTCGCCCTGGTGCGGCGGCTCATGGACGACGCCCTCGAAGACCTGCGCTACTCGCTCGGTTCCCTGCTCGTGCACACCATCACCGTCGGCGGCATCCAATACAACTCCCAGTTCGCCCAGGCGGCGGCCACCGCCGACCTGATGATCGTGGCCGGCTTCACGATGCGCATCGGCGACGCGACCTGCGCCGCCACGGTCGCCCTCCCGGCGGAGGCGCTGCTGCCTCAGCTCGTCGAGTCGGCCCCGCAGGCCGGGGGTGCCGACCCTGCCCACCAGCTGCGCGCCCAGCTGGCCCAGGTGCCGGTAGACGTGTCCCTGCTTCTGACGCCCGCCCTGGTTCTGCCCAGCGTCGTGCTGGGTCTCGCCGTGGGCGATGTGTTGCCCCTTCCGCACCCCCAGCACCGCCCGCTCGACGTGGTCGTCGACGGCCACACGCTCGCTCGGGCCGCCGTCGGTTCCAACGGCTCCCGCCTGGCCTGCATCGTCATCGATACCGAGGAGTCCACCCCATGACCGTCATCCCCATCGCCGTGCAGAGCGCGGCCGTCGAGGCCTTGCTGGACGTGCTCCCCACCACCACCCGGCTCACGGCCCAGCTCTGCTCCGGCGCCGCTCTCGCCGGTCGGCTCGGCACCGCCGCGGTGGCCTCCTTCGTCGGCGTCACCTCCGCGGATCTCGCCGTCGTGCTCGCCGACCCGGCCGCGCTCGACTCCGCATCCGGCCCGGACTCCTCGCTGATCTCCCGCCAGGATGTGCTGCGCCCGGCACTGGAGAGCGCGTCTGGCGTCTTCGGGATCGGCGTTCTGGGGGACACTCGGTCTGACGACGCCACGGCCCTGTTCGCGGATGCCGCCACCAGCGTCTTCGAGCTGACCGGCGACGGCCAGGTCACCGGCTGGTTCGCCGTGCGGCTGCGCGACAACGGGGTCTCCGGAGGCGCGGCCAGATCCAGTCAGTCCGTGTCCGGAAAGCTCGGCCGGATCAACAGTGTGCAGATGGCGTTGACCGTGGAAATCGGGCGCACGCGCATGTCCGTGCGTGACGTGCTCTCGCTCGAACCGGGCGCCGTCATCGAACTCGACCGGTCCGCCGGGTCTCCCGCGGACATCCTGCTGAACGGCCGGCTGATCGCGCACGGCGAGATCGTGGTCGTCGACCAGGACTACGCGGTGCGGATCACCCAGATCCTCGATGTGGCCGAGAGCCTGACCTAGGTGGACACCGTTCTGGTTGCTCTCCGGGTGGCGCTGTCCCTGGCTGCGGTGCTGGGGCTGCTCTTTGTGATCCAGCGCAAGCTGACGAAGGGCTCCCTCGGCGGGCGCACCCCGAACCTGGTCACCGTGGTGGGCCGGCAGGGAGTGGGCCAGAAGGCATCCGTCGTCGTCGTCGACATCGAGGGCCGCCGGTTCGTGCTCGGCGTGACCGAGCAGTCGGTGAGCGTGCTGCACGACGGCCAGGCACCCACGGATGCCGCGGCGCCCGTGGTGACGAACCTCACCGCAACCCTCCCCGCGAGACGCGCGAACCACGCCGCAGTCGACTTTGCCCGCGAGCTCGACGATGCCACGCAGGCCGGGGACGAACTCACCCCGCCGCTCATCCTCCGGCCGCGCCGGGACCGAGCCGCACCGAGCCGGATCGGCGGGTCGATCCTCTCGCCCGCCACCTGGCAGCAGACCGCTGCCGCCCTCCGGCAGGGCCGGTGACACCCGAGGCCGTGCGCGCGGATCGTCGCCGGGACCTCGCCCGGTATCTGGTGATGGCGGCCCTCGTGCTCGTCATCGTCGTGGCCATCATCATGCTGGTGGCACCTGCCGGCCAGGCGGTGCCGATCGACCCGGTCGCGCCGACCGACCCTGCCACCCCCACGGAGCCGGGCGGCGGCGGGCTCAACGTGCAGATCAACGGCCCGAACGGTGAACCCTCCTCGGCAATCGTGACCCTGATCGGGATCACCCTGCTCTCGGTCGCACCGGCCCTGCTGCTCATGATGACCAGCTTCACGAAGATCTTCGTCGTTCTCGCGATGACCCGCAATGCGCTCGCGCTGCCCTCGATCCCACCGAACCAGGTTCTGGCCGGCCTGGCCCTGTTCCTGTCGCTGTTCATCATGGCGCCCATCCTCACCGACATCAACGACAGTGCCCTGCAGCCGTATCTGAACGGCTCGATGAACTTCGACGACGCCGTCACGCTCGGCTCCGACCCCCTTCGCACCTTCATGCTCGCGCACACCCGGGAAGAAGACCTGGCCCTGATGACCCGGGCCGCCGACCAGCCGAACCCGGAGTCCCGCGAGGCCGTGTCGTTGCTCACGCTGATCCCCGCGTTCATGATCTCCGAGCTGCGCGCGGCGTTCATCATCGGGTTCGTCATCTTCGTGCCGTTCCTCGTGATCGACCTTGTCGTGTCCGCGGCGCTGATGTCGATGGGCATGATGATGCTGCCGCCGGTGATGATCTCGCTGCCGTTCAAGATCCTGCTGTTCGTGCTCGTCGACGGCTGGGGTCTGATCATCACGACCCTTGTCTCCAGTTACCGGGGTGGCTGATGGATACCAACGCCGTGCTCGATATCGGGCTGCAGGGCATCCTGATCGCCGGAAAGCTGTCGGCTCCGATCCTGATCACCGCACTGGTCGTCGGTTTCGCCATTTCCCTGCTGCAGTCGATCACCCAGATCCAGGAGGTGACGCTGTCGTTCGTGCCCAAGGCCATCGCCGTGGCTGTGGCCTTGATCATCTCCGGTCACTGGATGATCTCCGAGATGGTGTCTTTCACGGAGATGCTCTTCGCCAAGATCCCCGGCCTCATCGGTGGCGGCTGAGATGAACATCACCCTCGACTTTTCGTGGATCGAAGCCACCATGCTTGCGGGCGTGCGCATGGTGGCGTTCCTCGTCGTGGCGCCGCCGTTCTCCTATAACGCGTTCCCCCTGCGGATCAAGGGCATGCTTGCGCTTGGCCTGGCCCTCGCGGTGTCGCCGCGGGTGACGCCGGGCTACCTCTCGCCCGACACCGGCGGGTTCATCATGGCGCTGATCCTCGAGATCGTGGTTGGCGGCGTGCTCGGCTTCCTGGTGCTCGTGGTCTTCTCCGCCATCCAATCTGCCGGCAACCTGATCGACATGTTCGGCGGGTTCCAGCTGGCCCAGGGCTTCGACCCGCAGGCCATGGTCAACGGTGCCATGTTCACCCGGCTCTACCAGATGACCGCGCTGGCGCTCCTGTTCGCCTCCGGCGGCTACCAGCTGATCCTCGGCGGCATCACGCGCACGTTCACTGCCCTGCCGATCGGGGGCGGCATCGACCTCGCCGTGCCGATGCAGGCCGTCACGACCGCGGTCGGTCAGATGCTGCTCTCCGCCGTGCAGATCGCCGGACCACTGATCGTCGTTCTGTTCCTCGCCGACGCCGGGCTCGGCCTGCTCACCCGGGTGGCTCCGGCCCTCAACGCCTTCGCGCTCGGCTTCCCACTCAAGATTCTGATCACGTTCACGTTGGGCGCCGCCGGTTTCGTGGCGCTCCCGCGCATCGTGGCATCGCTGACCGACGGCGCCGTCGCCACCATGCTGGGGGTGAAATAGTTGTCCGATTCCGGTGAGAAGACCGAACAAGCCACCGACAAACGGATGCGCGAAGTGCGGTCCAAGGGCCAGCTCTCCAAATCCCAGGACCTGACCGCGTGGATCGGCATCGGCGCGGCCGCCGCCATGACACCCGTCACCATCGGTTTGGCCGCGGACGCCGGGACCGACCAGATGATCCGCATCCGCAGCCTGGTCGCGAACCCGCAGCCCGACCTTGCCGTGCAAATGCTGGTGGACTCGCTGGCTTCGATGGGAGCCATCCTCACCCCGATGCTCGTGACGGTCTTCGTCGTGGTGCTCGTGGGCGCGGTGGTGCAGGGCGGCGTGCACTTCAAGAAGGTCGCCGGAAAATACGAGCAGTTCAACCTCGTGACCGGCCTCGGCCGCACTTTCGGTGGCCAGGCCCTGTGGCAGGGCGTCAAGGCGCTGCTCAAGACCATCGCCGTGGGGCTCGTGCTGGTGCTCGTGGTGCAGGGGCTCACGCCCATCCTGATGACGGCCGGTGGGCTGCCCGTCTCCGTGCTGATCGAGGCTGCCAGCGACGGTGCGACCGCGCTCGTGCAGTCGGCGGTCATCGCCGGACTGGTGCTAGCCGCCGCGGACGTGTTCGTCGTGATGAAGCGTAATCGCAAGCGCACGCGCATGACGAAGAAGGAGGTCACCGACGAGAATAAGAGCGCTGAGGGTGACCCGATGGTGAAGTCGCAGCGCCGGGCCCGGCAGCTCGCACTGAGCCGCAACCGGATGATCGCCGCCGTCGCCACCGCCGACGTGGTGTTGGTCAACCCCACCCACTTCGCCGTTGCCCTCCGCTACGAGCCGGGAAAGTCCGCCCCTAGGGTGGTGGCCACGGGGGCCGGAGTGATCGCGGCCCGCATCCGGGAACAGGCTGAAACCGACAAAGTGCCCATCGTGCGGGACATTCCGCTCACCCGTGCCCTGCACAGCGCCTGCACGCTGGGCGACGAGATCCCGGTGGAGCTCTACAACGCCGTGGCACAGGTGCTCGCCTTCGTGCTCGCGCTGAAGTCCCGCGGCTCCGGCGGGCCTCGCGTGCACACCCTCAACGATCGTGTCCTGACGGCCGGAGGCCACCGATGAACAGCAATCTCGCCAAACTCGCGGTTCCGGTCGGGGTGGTCGGCATCATCCTGCTGCTCGTCGTGCCGGTGCCCGCCGTGATGCTCGACGTGCTGATCATCGTCAATATCCTGCTGGCGCTGGTCACCCTGCTGACCACGATGTTCGTCAAGAAACCCCTCGACTTCTCGGTCTTCCCTTCGCTGCTGCTCGTGGCCACCCTGGTCCGGCTCGGCCTGAACGTCGCGTCGACCCGGCTCGTGCTCGGTGACGGCTATGCCGGTCAGGTGATCGCCGCGTTCGGCGATGTGGCCGTGGGTGGGTCGCTCATCATCGGCGCTGTGATCTTCCTGATTCTGGTCGTGATTCAGTTCGTGGTGGTCACCAAGGGTGCCGAACGCGTCGCCGAGGTAGGTGCGCGGTTCACCCTCGATGCCATGCCCGGCAAGCAGATGGCTATTGACGCCGACCTGAACGCCGGTCTGATCACCGATGTGCAGGCCAGGGAACGCCGGGCCGAGGTCTCCGCCGAGGCGGACTTCTACGGCGCCATGGACGGCGCGTCGAAGTTCGTCAAGGGTGACGCGATCGCCGGCATCATCATCATCATCATCAACCTGGTCGGCGGCATTGCGATCGGAATGATCCAGCGCGGACTGTCGGTCACCGAGGCCATGAGCACCTACTCGCTGCTCACCATCGGCGACGGTCTCGTCACGCAGATCCCGGCTCTGCTGATGGCGGTCTCGACCGGCATGATCGTCACCCGTTCCAACGCCGAGTCCGACATCGGCGAGGCAGCGTCCAGCCAACTCACCCAGTCTCGCAACGCCCTGATGATCGCGGGCTGCGCGGCCCTCCTGATGGCGCTGATCCCGGGCATGCCGATCATCCCGTTCGTGGTGATCGGGCTCGGCCTGATCCTCTTCGCCCGCCGGATCAAGGCTGGGGAGAGCCGTGACCAGGCAGGTCGGGATGCGGGTGTCGCCGCCGAGGCGATGGCGCCCCGCTCCGACACTCCCGAAGACCTGATCGAGACCATGCGGGTGCACGCCCTGGAGATCCTGCTCGCTCCTGACCTGGTCGACCTCGTCTCCGGAGCCCAGGACGACCTCCTGGCCCGCGTGCGCGCCCTGCGCCGCAAGGTCGCCATCGACCTCGGTGTGGTGGTGCCGCCCGTGCGCACCCGTGACAGCGTGGACCTGCCCTCCTCCACCTATTCGATCCGGATCGCCGGGGTGGAAGCCGGCCGTGGGCTCGCCCCGGCCGGCAAGGTGCTTGCCCTCGGCGATGCGCTCGACTCGCTGCCGGGCCAGGCCACGGTGGAGCCCGTGTTCGGCCTCACCGGCAAGTGGGTGCCGAGCGAGATGCGGCACAGTGCGGAGATGACCGGGGCCACGGTCATCGACCGGGTGTCGGTGCTCATCACCCACCTGTCCTCGATCATCACGGGCAACGCGGCGCGACTGCTCACCCGCGAGGACGTGCGCGTGCTCACCGACGGGGTGCGGCTGGTCAATCCGTCTGCTGTGGAGGATCTGATCCCCGGGCTGCTTTCCCTCGCCGAGGTGCAGCGCGTGCTGCAGGGTCTGCTTGTGGAGCAGATCCCGATCAACGACCTGCCCCGAATCTACGAGTCCCTCTCGCTGCGCGCCAAGGTGTCGAACGATCCGGAGGGTCTGGTCGAGACTGCTCGGCAGGCCCTGGGCCCGGCTCTCACCGCGCAGTACCTCGACGACGGGCTGCTCCGAGTGATCATGATCGAACCGTCTCTGGAGCAGTCCATGCTCGAGGGGATGCGCCCCTCCGACCAGGGCACTCAGATCATGTTGGAGCCGAACCGGGTCGAGGCCATCCTCGGGTCGCTGAAGGAGGCCGTGGCAAGCGTCGAAGCGGCCGGACTGTCCGCGGTGCTGGTCTGCGCACCGGCGCTGCGACCGGCCATCCGTCGACTGGTGTCGGCGCAGTCCGGCGGCATCGCGGTGCTGTCCTATCAGGAAGTCACCGCCGCAAACGTGGCCATCGAGACGGTGGGAGTGGTGCGTGGAACCGAGTCGATTTCTGCTTGAGGGTACCTCCCTGCAGGAGCTGAAGGAACGCATCCTGGCCGAGCACGGCGCCGATGCGCGCATCGTGGCCGCCGAGCGGGTCACCGTCGGCGGTATCAAGGGATTTTTCGCGCGGCGGCACATCGAGGTCACGGTTGAGGTGCCGGTCAGGCTCCGGCGAGCGGCGCACTCCCACCTCGACGTGCAGGCCCGGCTCGGCATTGCCGCGCTCCTCGACGACGCCGACGCCGCGGAGGCGGGCCTGCAGGGCGGCGTGGCCCCGGGGGCTCCCACGCCTTCACCGCGCCTGTCGACCGCTTCGGACGGCTTCGCCCACCTGATGGACGAGCTCACCTTCGCCACCCAGGAACCTCTCCCACCCGTCCTGCTCACCCCCAAGCTGACCGCCCCCGAGGTTGGGGTGAGCGAACCGATTGCCACTGCACCGATCGTCGCCGCTCCGTCGCGTTCTGCTGACCGCGGTGCCGCCAGATGGGCGCCTGATCGGGAGCCTGTGCCCGACCGTGGTCCCGATCAGGTGCCCGATCAGGTGCCCGACCGTGCTCCCGACCGTGCTCCCGACCGTGCTCCCGACCGCGCTCTCGACCGTGCTCCAGCGCCGCGGGTCAGCAGGCGCAGGGATGCCCGGCTGCGTGAGACGGAGCAGGCGGCGGCCGAGGCAGCGGTGCCGCGCCCGCTGTCGGGCGTCGGCGACCTCGTTCTCGTCGTCGGATGGCACGATGCCGGGTTGCGGGTTGCGCGGGAGCTGGCCGCCGCGCACGGTTCAGCTGAAGTGCTCGTGGCCGGCACGATCGACGCCGGAACGTCCGCCGCCGCCGGACTCGAGCGCATCCTGAACCGGCGCACCGCACTGGAGGCCCGGGCCCGGGGCGTCGAGCTCGGGCAAACCGCGTTCCTGGCCTTCGGTCTGGGTGCCGACCCGGCCACCGCCGACATTCACGCGACCCTGGCGGCGGCGCTCGGTGCTGACCAGGTCTGGCTGGTCGTGGATGCCGGCCGCAAGCCCGCAGACACCGCCCGGTGGGCGGCCGAGGTCGCCCGGAGCGTTCACGTCGACGCGATCGCGGTGACCGGTTATGCCGGCACCGGCTCGCCCGAGACCGTCGATGAGCTGCAGATCCCGATCGGCTGGGTCGACGGTGCCGCGGCCTCAGCCAGCACCGTGGCCGGAATGCGGCAGGGCCTCGCTGGCCGGGCCGACCGGTCAAGCTAGGCTGGACGAGTGCTGGTTCTAACACGCAAACAGGGGGAGAAGATCCTCATTGGTGACGACATCGTCATCACCGTTCTCGACGTGCGCGGCGACAGCATCCGGATTGGTGTCGACGCTCCTCGGGGCGTGCGCATCCAGCGGGACGAGGTGCTCCGCGCCGTGACCGAGGCGAACATCGCTGCGAGCCTCACGAGCCAGGGTGACGCCGACGCCGAGGCCCGCCTCAAGGCGACTCTGGGCCTCCTCCCCACCGCACCGCCCGCCCCTCCCGTCCCGTAACACCTCGCCCGCCCCGCGGATGCCCTCCGTAGGTTCCCCATCCCGATGGTCCAGCGTGCCCGCCTCGCGCAGAACTCCTGCAATTTGCCGCCGGGGGCCTGTTTTTCGCTGAATCGGGCACATCCGTCGGAATCTGCAGGAGTTATGCCCGCCAATCGCGGGTAACGGGGGCTCCCTCAGGAAAACCGCGGAGGTCCCAGGCTCCTAACGGCGGAATCAGGCAACGGATGTCTTCGACCGGCTGAGACCCGGTGCGTCGTCCTCCGGAGGTTCTCGTCCCGCCGGTCGAGCCTGTCGATACCCGGTGCGTCGTCCTCCGGAGGTTCCCGTCCCGGTGGTCGAGCCTGTCGATACCCGGTGCGCCCTCGACCGGAGGTTCCTGCGACGCCGGTCGAGCCTGTCTGGCTGTGGGGGCGTTTCGCGCCCGGGTGGTGGCGACCGTAGGCACGTTCTTATGACCAAGAGCCAGGAACCGCCCTCGGTCTGACGTGTGACCGGGCTACAGCCCTGCCCTTTTGCTCGGCAGTGCGATCAGCGTCTGCTCCGGGTCGACCTGCACCGGTGGCCGGAGCCAGTACTGCGTTCCGGTGCGGATGATCGTCCAGTGCTGGTTGTGCAGCAGTAGGTGGTGTGGATGGCAGAGCAGTGTTCCGTCGGCGAGGTCGGTGTAGCCGTTGTCTCTCAACCATTCGTTGATGTGGTGGGCTTCGGTCCAGGCGGGTGACCGGTCGCAGTCGACCCAGAGGCATCCGCCGTCGCGTACGGCCAGTGCGGCGCGCTGTTGCTCGGTGAAGAGGCGTTCGTCGCGGCCGACGTTGACGATCTGGCCGTCTGGGCCGAATGTGATGCCGCGGGTTCCGGTGTCACAGAGCAACCGGTCGATGGTCTCCTGAGAGATGGGGACGGGGTTGCCCTCGATCTGGCCGTGAGCGGCGGGTTCGGCGGGTTCGGATGCGTTCGTTCCGGCCTGCACTGCCGGCTCGACCTGACCTGCCGGCACTGCCTGACCTGCCGGCACTGCCTGACCCGACTTAAGCGCTTTCTCGGTCACGATGACGCGCACAGAGGGGCGGCGGCCGCCGAAGACCAGGCCGGGGTCGGCTTCGCCGGCGATCTTGAGCAGCTGCACGAGGGAGTCCGCGGCGATCTGCTCGGTGCTGCGGGGGTCCTCCTGCATTTTCTTGGCCCAGGCGGCGCGCTCCTTGTCGACGAATCGCACTCCGCCGCGGCGGGGGCCGGTGATGGAGTCGAAGGTGGAGAGCACGAACTCGCCGTCTTCGGGCGCGAACAGACCGGTGAGGCGCACGTTGCCGTTGTTCAGCCGGTAGACCTTGAGGTAGCGGTCGTCGTGGGCCTGCTTC
>JBBQDC010000065.1:0-16651 GCA_038319305.1 Actinomycetales bacterium
CGGGGTCGGCGTCGGCGGCGATCTTGAGGAGCTGAACGAGGGAGTCCGCGGCGATCTGCTCGGTGCTGCGGGGGTCGTCCTGGATGCGGGTGGCCCACGCGGCGCGTTCGGTGTCGACGAACCGCACCCCGCCGCGGCGGGGGCTGGTAATCGAGTCGAACGTGGAGAGCACGAACTCGCCATCTTCGGGGGCGAAGAGCCCGTTCAGGCGCACCTTGCCATTACGGAGCTTATAGACGCGTAGGTAGCGGTCGTCGGAGGCCTGCTTCTCCCGGGCGGCAATCCCAGCCTCATCGAGCTGGTCACGCAGGCGCCGGGCCCGTCTGAAGACCTCATCGACATTCACCGACAACGCCTCCACCAACAGCACCTCCGCAGCCGCAGCACGCTTCTCCGCAGTGACGGCGGCATCAATCTGGCCGAGACCCGCCCGGATCGACTCTGCGGCATCGACGGAGAGGGTGCCGGCAGTCACGGCCCGGGCAATCGGCCATCATCGTGCCGACGGCGACGAGTGTGTACGCGTCATTCTTGGTGGAACCCGTCCACTTCTGAATCAGAGCCTCCGGCGACAGAAAACCCTGCTGCGCGGCCAACCCGGAATGCCCACGCTCCGGCCGCGACCGGCGGGCGATGGTCGCAGCCATCCACGCCGACCGGGTGTCCAGCAGCCGCCGGGCGGCCGCGATCTGCTTCTGACCCGCCAACACCGCAGCGTCGGGAAGAGCCTCATAGTCGGCGCTGGAGGAACCCAGGCGGGCGACGGCATCCGTTGCCTGCCTGAGGTCATCCACGAGGTTCGTCATGGTTCGAGAATACCGTAAAGCGCACCTATAGTTGAGGGAATGTCACCTCGTGTGGAGAGTTTCTTCGAAACTTTGTTCACAGGCGCGGAGGGTGCCTCGCCCGGTCTTGACAGGCTCGACCACCGCAGGCCGGCCCCGTTGCCACGGTCAATAACCGGGCCTAGCATGTGCCGCAGCTCCACCTTCGGGACCGAGCAACGGGGTTTTGCCGCGACGGATCACCAGGCACAGGCATCGATGCTCCGACGGATACCACTCGCTGCACCTACGCGGACGGGAATGACAATGAGCAAGTATCTGTTCGAGGCCAACTACGTGGGCGAGGGAATCAAGGGCCTCATGCGCGAGGGCGGGACCAGCCGCCGGGATGCGCTTGTTACGGCCCTCAACTCCGTGGGCGGCTCAATTGAGAGTTTTTACTACGCCTTCGGCGAGACTGACGTCCTCGGGATCATCGAGGTCCCGGAGCCGTCCGGCGCCGTGGCACTCTCGTTGATGATCAATTCGACAGGATCTGTGACCGTGCGTTTGAAGCCTCTCCTGACGGTGGATGAACTCGACGAAGCGGCGAAGAAGACACCGGCGTATCGGGCTCCCGGCCAGTAAGCGGCCACGCGACAGAAGCTTATTCCGGCCAGAGGCCCGGAATGACGACGACCATCTTGCAGCGCGGACACCGGTGACAGGACTCGACCCCCTCCGCAGTATCCACGCCATCGGCTGTCATTTCGACCCCGCATGCCGGACACCCAGGTCCGTCAGCATCGAGTGGGAGCTCTCTCATCTCCCTAGTGTGTGGCATCCGTCTCGCTCGCGTCGTTTCGAAACCTTGGCGAAGCCAGAGCGGACGGTCGACGGCGGCCAGGATGGCGGTGGCGAGTTCGGCTACGTACGGTTGGCCGGCCGCGATCCACTCGGTGAGCCGTGCCGACGAGAATTCGCAGGCGATGACCGTTGCCGGAACGTTGTAGCGATGCGGCGGGCGGCAGCATCCACTGCCAGAACCACGATCACTCCCCCGAGGTAGGCCACCAGATCGGTGACGACGAACGTGGTGCCCAGCACGAGCCGGATCGGCGGGAACCACTCGGCGAGTGCGACGGGCACACCTGTCAATTGGAAGAGCTCGATCAGTGCGCACAGACCGAAGGCCACGGCCGCGCCGACGACCGGGCGAACCCGTGGGGCGACGAACAGCACCCCCAGATAAATCAGCACGGCGTAGAGCCCACCGCCGCCGACATCGCCCGCCGGGCCGGCCACGGATGCGTTCACGACGAGTCCAACGACCGTGACCGTAACTCCGGCGAGTGCGACCCCGAACCGCGACCGCGGCGCGACCGGTGTTCTCTGCTCACCCATCCGGCTCATTCGACTCCCCCGCTTGAGTCAACCAGAGTTCCACACGATTGCGCCGCGTGCCAGTCCACACGGGGAACGACGGCCACTCGGGTCAGGCAGAATGATCGCATGCCGACCAACGAGCGACCGCTGCGTTCCGTGAGCCAAGACCCGGCCGCGCCCGCGCTGTCGCGCGACGTCTGGCCGGCCACCCTCGCCCCGATCGGGCAACTCCTCGACCGTGGCCTCGAACTGGGCCCGGTAACCGTCTTCGTGGGCGAGAACGGCGCCGGCAAGTCGACCCTGGTGGAGGCTATCGCAGGTGCATACGGCATGGGCCCGGAAGGCGGATCGACCGGATCCCGGCATACCACACGGCGGAGCGAATCCACCCTCGCCGACCATCTGCGACTGTCCCGGGGCCTCGGCGCCGGGCGCGGCGGCTTCTTCCTAAGGGCCGAGACGATGCACGGCTTCTTCACCTACCTCGAAGACAACCCCGGCGGCAACGACCCGGTGTTCCACGAGCGCTCGCACGGTGAATCCTTCCTCGACCTCGTCGCGGCACGGTCGCGTTACCCCGGCCTGTGGATCCTCGACGAGCCTGAGTCGGCGCTCTCCTTCACCGGCTCCCTCACCCTGCTGCGCGACCTGCAGGACATCCTGGATGCCGGCGGTTCCCAGGTCATCCTGTCGACGCACTCCCCGATCCTGGCTTCCCTGCCGGGCGCCGTCATTTACGAGGTCGGGCCGTGGGGCTACCGACCGTGCGACTGGCACGACCTCGACCTGGTGCGCAACTGGCGCTCCTTCCTGGAAGCGCCCGACCGGTACCTGCGGCACCTGCTCTGAGCACCGCATTCTGACAGTCGAGGGCCCACCAGCGGTCGGGCCTCAGCCCTGCAGGAACGTGTTGACGTAGGCCACAGTGTCGGCCGGGCTGACCCCCAGCTCCCGCAGGCGGTTGACGTAGGACTTCGCCGCGCTGAGCGCCTGCTGTTCGACCGAGTCCGCTCCGGCTTTGACAAAGGAACCAGCCCGGCCACGGGTCTCGATGAACCCCGAAGCTTCGAGTTCTTTGTAGGTGCGCGCCACGGTGTTCGGCGCGAGCCCCAGGTCAGCGGCGAGCCTGCGCACAGTCGGCAGGCGGGTTCCCGCGATCATGGCCCCGCTTACGATGTGCGCAATCACCTGCACGCGCAGCTGGTCAAAGGGCGGTGTCGCCGAGCGTGGGTCGATGCGGAGAATCACTTCGGGCCGGCCAGACGCGCACCGGCATCCTCATCCGCATGGAGGGTGCGGAGTGAGTATCGCCCCCGCGAAGTGCGGATGTACGTCATGACACCTCCTCCCAACACAACCACGCCGAACACGTTGAACGCCACCGCGGAAGCCAGACCGCCTCCGGCTCCCCTGACTGCCATCGCGATCTCCTGAATGCCGAGAAAGGAACCGAAACAGCCGAGAAGGAACGCGGCGGCGACCAGAGCAAGTATCGCGGCCGAGCGCAGCGCATCGTCCCAGGCCAGCTCTAACTCCGACCCCGTGGTCTGGGGCCGTGCAACGATGAGAGGGCCGCCGATTTCGAAGACCGCGAGCGCCGCAATAGCCAGCCCGGACACGACGACCGCCACGCTGAACGACTCAGGAAAGACGGTGAGGGGCAGCCCCCCAAACGCGGGCAAAGCCACCTGGACACCGACGATCGTGAGACTGAGCAACACGGCGATGCGCGCGCCGACACGTTCCCACAGCGGCACATAGTCCGCCAGGCAGGCGCGACGCCCATGGGCAACACGCTCACCGTCGGCGGTCCTGTGTACCTCACCGGACACGGCTGCGATCGCGCTACCCAGGGCCCCGCCGATGGCGAAACCGCCGAGCAGGAACAGTGTGGCGGGACCGCTTCGGTCCGCCCCGATCAAATACACGAAGACAACCGAAACGAGCACGCCGAGGAATCCGCCGCCAGACAAGCCGCGAACTCTCCGTACTTGGGCCGCCCGGACCACGGGTTCCAAGGAGTGGGGCAGGCCCAACCCGGCGGCCGCCGATGAGCGCGCCACAAGCCCGCGCTGCACGACGGTCACGTGGGTCAAGACCCGAAGCAGCACGCACATTCCCAGGAGCAGGCCCGCCACGACCCACGTCGATGCGGCGACATCGACCACCATGTCACGCCAGATGTCACCGAGCATCAGAACCCCCATTATGTTCTTGGCTTTGTACTAATGTATCAATACACAACCAGAGCCACAAGCACACAACGAGGATTCTGTTCAGCGGCGCGAAGACTACTGCCGGGCCAGATGAATCCGCAGCGCGGTCTTCAGGTCGGACTGGAGGTCCCCGATGACCTCCTGAAAGTTAGTCTGGCCGGATGAGTATCCTCGGCGTCGGCGCCGTTGTCGGCCTGGTGCTTCTCCTCAGTGGCGCCACTGCGGCCGGCACCGCGCTCATCCTCATCACGACGGCCTCCATGGTTCTCGCTGTCGTGGTGCTCACCACGTGCGGCCCCGGCACGCTGCGCCCGGCACTCGCTCAGGGCGCGCTCCCACGGATCGGTTTCGTGCTATTCCTGTTCGTGAGCTGAGCTCCGGGCTCAGCCGTCGACCATTCCCGGCAGAAGAGGAGAGAAGATCACCAGGAAGGCCAGCACGTTCAGGGCGACCGTTCCCCAGAACGCCTGCCGAAAACTGACCTTCTTTGTCTTGTGCCGCAGCACTTGCTGCGCCACGATCGCGCCCGGCCAGCCACCGGCGAACCCGAGGAGCAGCAGGGTGGTCTCCGGAACGCGCCAGCGCGCCGCGACCGCCGCGGACTTGTCCACGGCATAAAAGACGAAACAGACGAGACTGAGGGTCAGGTAGAACCCGGCCACCCAGATCGAAACCGGCCGGTAGGCGTCGACGACAAGGTAGATCGACGCGAAGGCGACGATGGCGAGGTAGGCGACGGCTCCGGAGCCGGTGCGAGTGGGCATCCGTCGCCGCGTGTTGTTTCGCTTCATCCGGTCAGATCACCTGGTCAGTCGAGGAAGTCGCGCACGACGGTGTCGAGGGCGGCGACCGTCAGCGCGATCGAGCCGATGTCGATGCGTTCGTCGTTACCGTGGAAGAGCTGCCGGAAGGTGCCGTAGTCCCAGTGCCGGCTGAGCAGCGCGAAGCCGTAGGCAGGGATGCCGCGGCGACGGTAGAAGCGCGCATCCGAGCCGCCGACGCTGAGAACCGGCAGCAGGTCGGCGTCGGGGTAGGCCCGGCGCACCGCCGTTCCGAGCGAGCGAAACAGGGGTGTGTCGATCGCCGACCGCGTGGCCGCGGCGAACTCGTCGCCCTCGATCGTGACGTCGTCGGCCAGGTCGCCGAGCGCCTCCCGCAGGTAGGCGTCGACGTCGGTGGCGGCCACGTCAGGCAGCACCCGGATATCGAGTGTGATGGTGGCGAGCGCCGGGATGACGTTGTCCTTCACACCGGCCCGCACGATGTTGGGTGAGATGGTGGTGTGGGTGGAGGCATGCGCGAACCCGGCCAGGCTGCCAAGCTCGTTCAGGGCGCCGTCGATCCGGTGCGGGTCAAGCAGGCGCTCCGCGAGGGTGGGATGCAGATCGAGGGCGTGCACATACCGGCGCCAGTCCGCGGTGATCTGCACCGGAGCGCGGTAGCGGGCCAGGCGCGTCACGGCATCCGCGGCGATCACCGCCGCATTGCGGGCGCCCCACGGGGCTGACCCGTGGCCGGGAGTGCCGCGCACAACCAGGCGACGCCCGGCGATGCCCTTCTCGCCGACGGCCGTCGAGATCAACGGGCGGGACCCGACCATCGCACCGCCGGATTCGGTGAGCACGTAGTCGGCGTCGATGAGGTCGAGCCGGTTTTCGGTGAGCCACTCCACGCCGAGTGTGCTGCCGTTCTCCTCATCGGCGACGGCTGCGAAGACGAGGTCACCGCGGGGGCGGAACGATCCGGTCGCGATGGCCCGGGTGACGACCGCGTAGCTGGCGGTCAGGTACAGCATGTCCAGGGCGCCGCGCCCCCAGATCTCACCGTCGACGACCTCGGCGCCGAAGGGGTCGCGGGTCCAGCCACCGTCGTCGTCGACCGGCACCACGTCGAGGTGGCCGACCAGAGCGAGCGCAGGTGCCGTGGGATCGGTACCCCGGATGCGTGCAATCAGTGAGGCCCGTCCCGGATGCGGTTCAACGACCTCAAGGTCGAGTCCCGACCCAGCGAAGAACCCCTCGAGCGTGCGCACGCTGCGGATCTCCCCGCCCGAATCGGGGGAGCCGTCGTTGACGCAGGCATTGCGGATGAGGTCGCGCAGCAGGTCCACCGACTGGCGGGTCAGGGCGTCATAGTCCGTCACGCGCGCGCTCGGCGATGACGGTGCGCGGGTCGATTCCATGGTGGCGGCCAGTCCTTTCGGAAGTGCCTGAACTCTACCGGGTGAGGTCGGCCGCGGCGGACGCCTGGGCCGCGGCCGCGCGGGAGATGGAGAAGCGGATGTGCACCCGCAGCGGTGAGCCGACGGGAATCTTCGGATGCTGGAACTCGGCCATCGCGGTCATCCCGAGGCGTTCCATCACGGCCCGCGACGGTTCGTTGATGACCGCCGTGATCGCGTGCACCTGGTCGAGCTCGAGCCGCCCGAAGGCGAAACCGAGGGCCGCCCGGGCCGCTTCGGTCGCATAGCCCTGGCCCCAAAATGCTCGGGCCAGCCGCCAGCCAACCTCGATCCCGCCGGGACCGGGGATGAATGTGGGTAAGGGAGCCAGCCCGGTGAAGCCGAGGAATTCGCCCGTCGACCGTTTCTCGATCGCCCAGAGCCCGTAGCCGTGCGTGTCGAAGAGCCGGTCGGCGCGCGCTGCGAGCGCGTCACTCTCGGCGCGGCTCAGCAGCGACGGGAAGTACCGCATCACCTCCGGGTCCTCCCCCATCGCGGCGAACGGCGCCAGGTCTGACTCGCGCCAGCGGCGCAGCAGGAGGCGAGCAGTGCGTATCTCGAGCGGCATCCGTCCAGACTAGTGACCCCGGCATCCGGTATGCCGAGCGGTGGCCGCCAGGTCGCAGGCGGACCGTAGCGTGCGGGCGCCGGGCGTGCGGGACACTTAGGTTGGAGGCATGACTCAGCAGCCCCGCGTGCCGAACCGGCCGGACAAACACACCCCCGCCAGCCTCGCCTTCGCGACTCAGGCCGTTCACGCCGGCAACGAGGTCGACACCGGTTCGGGGGCGCTGCGCACGCCGATCGTGATGGCGAACTCCTACCTGCTGCCCGAGGACCCGTCCACCCTGAGCTGGTCGGGCACGGATGTGGCGCTCTACACCCGCAACAGCGGCACCAACCAGCTGGGCCTGCAGAAAAAGCTCGCGGTGCTCGAGGGCGGGGAAGACGCAGTGGCGCTGGCGAGCGGCGTGGCCGCCCTGCACGCCGTGTTCTTCAGTCTGCTGAAGACGGGCGACCACGTGATCGTTGCCGATGTCACCTATGAGGCCGTGTACCGCCTCTTCACCGAGCTGCTGCCGGAGAAGTACGGCATCCAGGCCACCTTCGTCGACCCGACCGATCTCGATATGGTGCGGGCAGCGCTGCGCCCGGAGACGCGCCTGATCCACATCGAGTCGGTCGCGAACCCGACAACCCGGGTGACGGATGTCGCGGCCATCGCCGCCATCGCCCACGAGGCCGGTGCACTGCTCTCGATCGACAACACGTTCACCCCGCCACCGCTGTTCCGCCCGCTCGCCCACGGCGCCGACCTGGTGGTGCACTCGCTGACCAAGTACATCAATGGGCACGGCGACGCCATGGGCGGTGCGGTCATCGGCAGCGCCGCGCTGATCCGGCGGATCAAACTCGACGCCATGGTGGATGTGGGCGGCGTGATCAGCCCGTTCAATGCCTGGCTGATCATGCGCGGCTCGGTGACCCTGCCGTTGCGCCTGCGGCAGCACTGCTCCTCCGCCCAGGCGGTCGCAGAGTTCCTCGACGGCGATCCCAGAGTTGCGTACGTGGCCTACCCGGGTTTGGCGGCGCATCCGCAGCACACCATCGCCCGGCGCCAGTTCCTGCAGGGATTCGGCGGCATGATGGCCTTCGCGGTGACCGGTGACTCGGCCACTCAGAACCGGTTCGTGGCAAACCTACGCGTGATCACCTCGGCGGTGTCGCTCGGCCATGACGAGTCCCTGATCGTGCACGTTGACGGGTCAGGACCACGCGTCGCGGCCTACCCGGCGGAGTTCCGCGAGCTGGGCCACCTGCGGCTGTCGGTGGGGCTGGAAGACGCCGACGACCTGGTCGCCGACCTCTCGGCCGCGCTCGACGCGACGTTCCCGGTGGGTTAGCGGAACCTGCTCGACGCGGCGTTCCAGAGCAGGTCAGGCGGCGAGCTGTTCGGCGACGCGAGCCTCGGCAACCTGAGACTGCAGGGCGGCGAGGAGCAGGGGAAGCTGCTCGGCCGGGGAATCCGGCGCCTCGGGGTGCCACTGCACGCCGGTGATCGGCGCCGACTCGTGCTCGACAGCCTCGACCAGGCCGTCGGGGGCCAGACCGGCCGGCAGCAGGCCGGTCCCGAGGGAGCCCACGCTCTGGTGGTGGGCGCTCTGCACGAGGATGCCGGCCTGGCCGAGGCTCTGCAGCAGGGTACTGCCGGGCAGCACGTGAACGGCGTGCTCGCGCAGGATCTGGTCGATGGGCACGTCGACGTGGCGGTGGATGCCATCCTCGATGTGCTGCCGGATGCTGCCACCGAGGGCAACGTTGATGATCTGCAGGCCGCGGCAGATGCCCAGCAGCGGGGTGCCTCGGTCGAGGGCACGCCGCACGAGGGCGATCTGGCCGGCGTCGGCCACCTCGAAGTGGCAGGTCTCCCCCTCGTAGCCGGTTGCACCTCCGTAGAACCGCGGGGCGATGTCTTCGCCGCCCATGATCAGGATGGCGTCGCAGGCATCCGTCGCCGCCAACAGCTCGGCCATGGACAGATCGGCGGCCGCCAGCCGGATGACCTGCCAGCCGCCCCGCGTGCCAGCCTCGGCCGCGGCCGCATTGAGCAGCTGCACGGTGGCGTGGTAGGTGGGCCGGTCGGGGCGGTGACGCGTGACCTCGACGACCGCGAGCCGCGGAGTCATGGCGAACGAACGGGTCATGGTCGGCCTCCGGAGGTCTGCCTGTGCTGGTCTGCGTGTGGGGTGTGGGGTGTGGACCCAGTCTGGGCACAACGCTCCGGCACCGCCAGCAGCGCCGTAACAGTGGGCAACAGTGCCTTTCCGCGTGGACGGTGGACGGGCCTGCATCGCCGCTCTATGCTCGGCACAGGGAACGCCGGAGTGTCGATGGTTGGTGTGAGGATGTGGTCCATGCGGTCACGGTGGTTGATTCCGGTCGCGGTTGCGGCGGTTCTTGGCTTGTCGATGGTCAGCGCGTCGACGCCCACGGCGGCCTGGGCGCAGAGCCCGGTTGATTTCGGTGGCAGCCACATCGTCGACACGGTCGACGCCGTCACCAACCGCACCGACGAGGTCACGGCCGCGCTCGACGAGCTCTTTGCCGACACCGGCGCCGACCTCTTCGTGGCCTACGTCGACAGCTTCACCGGGGTCGAGGACCGCGAGCAGTGGGCCGACCAGACGGCCGACAACAATGGCTTCGGCGCCACCGACGTGCTGCTGGCCGTGGCCACCGACGACCGTCAGTTCCAACTGTCGGTGGCCTCCGACTTCGCCCTGACGGATGCCCAGCTCCAGCAGATCGAGACGATCGCGATCGAGCCGGCTCTGCGTCAGAGCGACTGGGCCGGCGCCGCGATCGGCGCCGCCGAGGGCCTCTCTGCAACCCTGCAGGGTGAGCCGGTCATGGCCGGCGAGATCACTCCCGGAGACGAAAGCCCCGGCGGGGGTGTCGGCGGGCTCCTCATTTTTGTGTTCATCGTGATCGCCGTGCTGGTGCTTCTGGCCGTCGGCGCGGTCATCCTGCTCGCCCGGCGCAGCCGCACGGGCCCCCTGCCCGCCGGAGCCGGAGCGCCGACCGGGCTGCAGGCTCTGCCGACCCCCGAACTGAAGCGGCGCGCCTCAAGCACCCTCGTTCAGACCGACGACGCGATCCGCTCCAGCGAGCAGGAGCTCGGCTTCGCGATCGCCCAGTACGGGACCGAGACCACGACCGCCTTCCGAAACGCCCTCGAGAAGGCAAAGGCACAGCTCAGCCAGGCGTTCACCCTGCAGCAGAAACTGGACGATTCCGAGCCCGACTCGACAGAGCAGGCCCGTGCCTGGTACGCCGCGATCATCGACCTGTGCAGCCAGGCCAATCTCACCCTTGACGCACAGACCGACGCCTTCGACGAGCTGCGCCAGCTGGAGAAGAACGCGCCGGAGGTCGCCGCCACAGTGACCCGCGACGCCGCCGCCGTCGAGGCCCGGCTCACCCGCAGCGAGGAGAGCCTGGCAGCCCTGGCCGCCCGCTACACCGATGCGGCGCTCGGCACCGTTGCCGACAACCCCCTCGAGGCCCGCGAGCGCCTCACCTTCACGCAGACCGCACTGGCCCGTGCCGCCACCCGGCTGGGTGCCGGCGATTCGGCGGCGGCGGCCGTGGACATCCGTGCGGCCGAGGAATCGGTCGACCAGGCGCGGTTGCTCCTCGACGCCGTGGACCGTCTGGGAACCGACCTCGCGGGCGCGACCCGGCAGATCGCGGCCACGGTCGCCGAACTGCACACCGATCTGGTGACCGCGCGAGGCCTGCCCGCGACGACCGAGGCCGCCGCGGCGCTGCCGGGAGTAATCGGCCAGGCCGAACAGGCGCTCGCCGAGGTGCGCGCGCGGTCTGCGGCCGGACGGATCAACCCGCTCGAGCTGATGGCGCTGCTCGACGCCGCCAACACCCCGATGGATGCCGCGCTGCAGGGCGTGCGGGACGCCGAGGCGCGGGCCCAGCGCGCCCGGGCCACCCTGAACCAGAGCCTGCTCGCCGCGCACGGACAGGTGTCGGCCGCGGAGGACTTCATCACCGCCCGCCGCGGCGCGGTGGGCGCGGAGGCACGCACCCGGCTCGCCGAAGCCGGACGGGTTCTCGTGGAGGCCGAATCGCTCGCGACCACCAACCCGGATGCCGCCCTCGCCGCCTCCCAGCGGGCCAACTCCCTGGCCGCAGCCGCCACCGCCCGAGCCAGGAACGACGTCGACGGTTTCGCCGGCCAGGATTCGGGCGGCTACCACACCGGCGGCAGCGGCGGGAACGGGGTCATGGGGGCCGTTCTCGGCGGCATCCTGATCAACACCCTCCTCTCCGGTGGCGGAGGCGGCCGCGGCGGGGGCGGAATGTTCGGCGGCGGAGGCGGCGGAGGTCGCCGCGGCGGTGGGGGTGGCTTCGGAATGCCCGGCGGATTCGGCGGGGCCGGCTCACGCTCGCGTCGCGGCGGGGGCGGGCGGTTCTAGAACCCGGACCCGTCGCATCCGTCGCATCCGCCAGCGCCTCGCCCGGCTCCCCCACACGTCTTGACCAGCACGAACCGACACAATGGAGGCATCCGCTCCTCCGGAAATCGAAAGGACACCGCACAATGACGAAACAGTCCATCTTTGGCCGTATCTCCCAGCTGACGAAAGCGAACATCAACGCGCTTCTGGATTCCGCCGAAGACCCGAAGAAGATGCTCGACCAGATGGTGCGCGACTACACCAACAGCATCGCCGACGCGGAGAGCGCGATCGCCGAGACGATCGGCAACCTGCGCCTGCTCGAGGACGACTACCGCGAAGACGTCGAGGCCGCGACCGAGTGGGGCGGTAAGGCCCTGGCCGCGAGCCGCAAGGCCGACGAGCTGCGCGCCGCCAGCAACACGGTCGACGCGGACCGTTTCGACAACCTCGCCAAGGTGGCCCTCGGCCGCCAGATGCAGTCCGAGCGGGAGGCGAAGATGGCCGAGCCTCAGATCACCTCGCAGACTGCCGTCGTGGCCCAGCTCAAGGACGGCCTCAACAAGATGAAGGAGAAGCTGAACCAGCTCGCCTCCAAGCGCAACGAACTGATTGCCCGGTCGAAGACCGCCGAGGCACAGACCAAGGTGATGGATGCCGTCAAGAGCATCGACCTGATGGACCCCACCAGCGAGGTCAGCCGCTTCGAAGACAAGATCCGCCGCGAAGAGGCCCGCGTGCGGGGCGCCAACGAGCTGGCCGCGTCGAGCCTGGACGCGCAATTCGAGAGCCTTGAGGACCTCGGTGAGCTCACCGAGGTCGACGCCCGCCTCGCCGCGCTCAAGTCCGGCGGTGCCAGCTCCATCACGCAGTAGCCTCCGCTCCCAGCGTGATCGGGCGCCGACGGCAACATGCCGTCGGCGCTCTCCGTTGTTCCGAGCATCACAACTCTTGGAATCGACACCAACAACTACTATCCAGAGCGCGACGGTGACATCGCCGCCCTCGACGATGAGAGCACGACCACAGCCGAACTGCTGCGGGAACACCTGCCGGAGTCCAGGATCGTCAAGGCGTTCAACCACATTTACGCCGCCGACCTCACCGAGCGCAGCCAGCCGGCCGGATCGCCCAACCGGCGCGCTCAGCGAGGGCTGGCGCATCCAGCGCGACACGCCCGGTTACGGTCCGCGCCTGAATGCGACCGAGCTGCAGCAGGCCACGAGTGCGGCCGTGCGCTACCGGGACCAGTAATTCGCCGGGAGAAATCGGCCCCGGCGGCCACGATAATCCCGCGCGGGGAAGGTCAGGGAGCATACTGAAGACATGGCTCCCACCTTCGTTGTTGTGCCGCAGTGGCAGGGTTCGGTTTCTCCGCGTGCGATGCGCCTGAGTGACGGGGCGGAGGCGATCCGAGGCGATCTTCCCTCCTCCGTCACCCGGGAAGTGCCCGTGCCGGTCGAGGCCGGCGACGCTCTCAACACCGGAATCGACCGATTCTCCACCCTGGTGATGGTGCGCGAACGTCTGGCCACCGCTCTGCGCGGCGCGGACGGCCCGGTTCTCACGATCGGCGGCGACAACGGGGTTTCACTGGCGGCCGTCGAGCACGCGTCGCGGCAGCATCCGGATGACCTGGCTGTGGTCTGGCTCGACGCCCACCCTGACCTGCACTCCCCTGACACCTCCCCGTCGGGCGGTTTCACCGGAATGGTGCTGCGCGCCATCACCGGCGAGGGTGCCGAGGGTCTGACCCTCGATGGGGCTGTGCGGGTCCCGCTGGAGCGCATCGTGATCGGCGGCGCGCGCGACATCGATCCAACCGAGGACGCCCTGATCCAGAAGCGCGGGATCGTCAGCCTCCCGGTCGACGACCTCGACTCGCCCGACGCGCTCGTCGCCGCCCTGCGCGCCACCGGCGCGAGCACCTTCTATCTGCACCTCGACCTGGACGTGCTCGATCCCTCGGCACTGGTCGGTCTCGCCGACCTTTACCCGTTCGGGCTGAGCGTCGATACCCTGAACCGGCTGATCACCGCACTGCGTGCCGAATTCGAGCTGGCCGGCGCCACCATCGCCGGCTTCGCACCGGCCTCCCCGGAAGCCGCCACCGACGACCTTCCGAGCATCCTGCGCATCATCGGCGCCCTCACCCGCTGAGATCTCCCAGACGAAAGTGCCGGTCGGTGGCCTGCCCCGCGCGGCCGTAGCATGGGACCGACGCGCCAGCGTCACGAGGCCAAGGGAGGCATCCGTGAACGAGCAGCACTCCGTTTCCGATCCAAGGAGGATCATCACCGAGCGGTGCGGGCACGTGCTGCTGATCGGGTTCAACCGCCCGGAGAAGCGCAATGCCGCCGATCTGGCGCTGCTGCAGCAGCTGGCCCTCGCCTACGGCGAACTCGACCGCGACCCCGAACTGCGGGTCGGCCTGGTCTACGCGGTCGGCGACCACTTCACGGCCGGCCTTGACCTGGCTGATATCGGCCCGAGGCTCGGCCCGGACGGTCTCGACATGGTGCCCGACGGCGGCATCCACCCGTGGCAGGTCGACGGAAAGAGCGTTTCCAAGCCCGTGGTGATGGCCGTGCAGGGAACCTGCCTCACCCTCGGCATCGAGCTGATGCTCGCGAGCGACATCTCCGTGGCGGCCGAGTCGACCCGGTTCGGCCAGATCGAGGTGGCCCGCGGCATCCTGCCGTTCGGCGGCGCGACGATCCGATTCCCGCGCGCGGCCGGCTGGGGCAACGCCATGCGCTGGATGCTCACCGGCGACATGTTCGACGCCCGAGAGGCCCACCGCATCGGGCTCGTGCAGGAGGTCGTGCCGGACGGCACCCAGTTCGAACGCGCACTGAAACTGGCAGAGAAGATCGCCGCCCAGGCCCCGCTGGCCGTGCAGGCCACTCTCCTCAACGCCCGCACCGCCGTGCGGGAGGGTGCCGCGGCCGCCGAGGCCGAACTGCAGCCCGCCCTGGCCCGCCTGGCCGTCACCGAAGATTCCCGCATCGGCATGGAGGCCTTCGTCAGCCGCCGGCCGGCGTCTTTCGTGGGCCGTTAGGCTGGCAGCACCAGAACCGCGAGCACCACCGACCGAAGGAGACACGCATGCCCGCCGCCAGCACCACCCCGCCGAACACTGCCGCACTCAGCGTCGACGTCATCGTGATCGGCGCCGGCGCCGTGGGCGAGAACGTGGCCGATCGCACGACGCAGGCAGGCCTGAGAACGGTGATCGTCGAGGCCGAGCTGGTCGGCGGCGAGTGCTCCTACTGGGCCTGCATGCCGTCGAAAGCGCTGCTGCGCAGCGGGTCGGCTCTGGCCGCTGCCCGTCGGGTCGGCGGGGCGGCCGAGGCCGTGACCGGTGACCTGGATGTCGCGGCCGTGCTGCGCCGCCGCGATTCCTTCACCAGCAACTGGTCCGACGAGGGCCAGGTGCGCTGGCTGGAGAAGACCGGGATCAGCTTGGTGCGTGGCCACGCCCGCCTCACCGGCGTGCGTGAGGTAACCGTGACCATGGATGACGGCACGACGACCGTGTTGACGGCCGCGCACGCCGTGGTCGTCAGCACCGGGTCGGCGGCGCTGCTGCCCGACATTCCCGGCCTGTCCTCCGTGTCGCCGTGGACCAGCCGCGAGGCCACCAGTGCCCCCAGCATCCCGGACAGCCTGGCCGTCATCGGCGGCGGCGTGGTCGCGGCCGAAATGGCCACCGCCTATGCGGGGCTCGGCGCCGAGGTCACCATGATCGTGCGCGGGGTTCTGCTCGGTGGGCAGGAACCCTTCGCCGGCGAACTCGTGCTCGCAGCCCTCCGGGAGGCAGGCGTCACCGTGCTCACGGGGGTGTCCACCACCGGCGCGGCCCGCAATGATGACGGCGATGTGACCCTCACCCTCTCCAACGGCACCCGGGTCACGGCGACCGAGGTGCTGGTGGCCACCGGCAGGGTTCCCCGGAGCACGGATGTCGGGCTCGAGACGGTGGGCCTCACCCCGGGCGACTGGCTCGAGGTCGATGACACCCTCCTCGTGCGGGGTAGCGCACCGGCATTGGACGGCAACTGGCTCTACGCCACGGGCGACGTCAACCACCGAGCTCTGCTCACGCACCAGGGCAAGTACCAGGCCCGCGCGGCCGGCGACGTGATCGCCGCCCGGGCCGCCGGCACGCCCGTCGACGACGCCCCGTGGGGCACCCACGTCGCCACGGCCGACCATGCCGCCGTGCCGCAGGTCACCTTCACCGACCCCGAAGTGGCGTCGGTGGGACTGACCCAGGCTGCTGCCGAGAAGGCCGGGTTGCGCATTCGGGTGCTGGACTACAACCTGGGTTGGGTGGCCGGGGCATCCGTGCACGCCGACGGCTACACCGGGTCGGCGCGCGCGATCGTTGACCTCGACCGCGAGGTTCTGCTGGGCGTCACCTTCGTCGGGCCGGATGTCGCGGAGCTGCTGCACGCGGCGACCATCGCCGTGGTCGGTGAGGTGCCTCTCCGCCGGCTGTGGCACGCGGTGCCGAGCTACCCCACCCTGAGCGAAGTCTGGCTGCGCCTGCTTGAGCAGTACGGCCGGTGAAAGGGATGCCGAGGCGCTCACGGCGCTCTAGCAGATCGAGTCAGGGTCGCGTCAGCAGATTGTTCTGGCAGTAATCCCAAGGCTCGCGCTTGTCGGAGCTCTTCGGCGAAGGCGAGCATTTTCTGCGTCGATCGCCCCAGCCTGTCCAGCGTCGTGATGACGAGGGTGCCGCCGGCCTTGAGCGCGTCGAGGGCACGGTCGAAGTGCGGCCGTGATGCTCGGGTGCCGGAGATGCCGTGGTCGACGCAGAGGGCCAGGCACCAGGGACCACCCGCCTATTGGTCGTTTCGCGTCACGTTCTGGCGTTCGATGGCGTCGGTCATCCGGGTGCGTGACGTGGTCGCGTTCCGCCATGTGCGGGGCCCGGTTTCCAGCCAGGGTGGTGCCATGATCTGCACGGCGCCGCGGACCATGCGGATGTTCCAGCCGGAGGCGGCGAGGTAGCGGTGGTGCCACCAGCAGAGGCAGACGCCGTTGTCGGTGTGGGTCGGGCCGTGTTCGGCGTAGGGGGTG
>JBBQDC010000066.1:0-15903 GCA_038319305.1 Actinomycetales bacterium
GTGGTCGACACCGTCGGTACCGACGGCACCGACACCCTGCGGAACATCGAGCGCCTGAGGTTCTCTGACACGGTGGTCCCCGGGGCGCCCGTCATCGGCACCGCAGTCGCCGGCAACGGTCAGGCGACGGTGAACTTCACCGCCTCCGCCATCGGCATCCCCACCGGCTTCTCGGTGAAGGTGCTGGATTCCTTGGGAGCGCAGGTGGGCGTTCTCCGGACCGCTCCGGCCGACGCCACCAGCCTGGTCGTGACCGGGCTGACCAACGGTTCCACCTACACCTTCCAGGTTTCGGCGACCAACACGGAGGGGACGAGCGCATTCTCCGCCTCCTCCAACGCGGTGACGCCGACGGTGCCGCCGGCCCTCGCCGGGGCACCGACGATCGGCTCCGCCACGGCAGCAAATGCCTCGGTGACGCTCACCTGGACGGCCCCGGCGTCGGACGGAGGAACGGCCATCACGGGGTACACGGTGCGGGCATTCAACGGAGCAGCGCTAACACTCACCCAAACGGTCACCGGAAACGTCGCAACGATCGTCGTGACCGGGCTCACCAATGGCACGGCGTACACGTTCGACGTGGCGGCGGTCAACGCGGCAGGCACCAGCGCCTTCTCGGCCCGCTCCGCGGCGGTGACTCCGAGAACGGAGTTCGTCGCTCCCACGGTAACGGCACGTACCCCGGTCTCGGGTGCCCGTGTCGTCAGCCAGACCGCGAATCTGACGGCAACGTTCAGTGAACCGGTCACGGGAGTCAACGCCACCACGTTCGTGCTCCGGCTCGGCACCACTGTGGTCCCCGCCGCGGTGACATACAACGCGGCGACGCGGGTTGCGACGCTGAACCCCAACGCCGCGCTGACGGCCGACGGCACCTACACCGCCACCCTCTCTGGCATCACCGACGTGGCGGGCAACACGATGACGGTCAGTTCCTGGACCTTCATCACGGGGCCGGCGCCGACGATCACGGCAACGAATCCCGCAGCGGGAGACACCGGGGTCAGGACCAATCGGGACGTGGTCGTGAGATTCAGTGAAGCCATCACGGGCGTCTCCGGCACGACGGCACGGATCACCCGAGTCTCGGACGGCTCGGTGGTCGCGGCAACGATCACCCTGACGAACGCGAACCGGAGAGTGACGCTCAACCCGACCGCCACGCTCCTCGCCAACACCCGGTACCGCGTCACTATCACCGGTGGCACGGGAGACGTGCGGGACCTGGCCGGCAACCCGCTGGCCACCCGCACCTGGGTGTTCACCACCCGCTAGGCACCAATCTCGCACCCGGCCGGCGACGCATCCACTGGTCGCCGGCCGGGTGCACCACCGCAACATTCGCTCACATTCACACTCATCCCCGAAGGGAGAGACCATGACCACACGCAGGGAAGTTCTGCAGCTCGGCGCCGCCGGTGCTCTTGGAATCATCGGCATGAAAGGCGGCGACGACGATCTGACCACATCGACCACCCCTCTCCAGACCACCAGCCTGCTGGCTCCCCAGAACAGTCCGGTTCCCT
Organism: Actinomycetales bacterium; assembly: GCA_038319305.1. GTDB lineage: Bacteria > Actinomycetota > Actinomycetes > Actinomycetales > Microbacteriaceae > Cryobacterium. Next base: position 1,530 of record JBBQDC010000066.1, read on the forward strand.
ATGCCGGCGTTTTCCGCCGCCCACCGGAACTCCTTCCCTATGAAACAGGGTTCGACGACGGTGACCCGGCACGGCCCTACGAGCGCTACGCCATTACCCAGAAACTCGGCCAGGCCCAAATCGTGCCCGGACTGTCGACGACGATCGCCGGCTACAACGGGATCTTCCCCGGCCCGACCATCCGCGCCCGGCGGGGCACCCGCACCGAGGTGCGGATGCGCAATGGTCTGCCTCAGGTCGGGCTCCTGCATCCGGGCGAATTCCGCACGGTCACCCACCTGCACGGCTCTGCGTCGTTGCCGCAGTACGACGGCTACGCCAGTGACTTCACCGCGCCCGGCAACGTCAAGAACTACCGGTATCCCAACTGGCAGACCGCCCGCACCCTGTGGTATCACGACCACAACCAGCACGTGACCGCCCAGAACGTCTATTCGGGCCTGGTCGGCTTCTACCCGATGTCCGATCAGTTCGAGCAGGCCCAGCTCCCGCAGGGTGAATACGACGTGCCGTTGATGGTGTCGGATGCCATGTTCACCGCAACGGGGTCATTCGGCTACAACGACAATGACCACAAGGGGCTGTTTGGTGACATTATTCTGGTCAATGGGGTGCCGTGGCCCGTCATGAAGGTCAAGCCGCGCATCTACCGCTTTCGGGTGCTCGTGGCTTCCATCTCACGCTCGTATCGGTTCAGACTGTCAACGGGCGACCCCTTCTACATCGTGGCCACGGATGCCGGCATGGTACCTGTGGTGCAGGCGGTGCAGTCGTGGCGTCAGGGAACAGCCGAGCGCTACGAGGTCCTGATCGATTTCCGCAAATACCGCACCGGCCAGCTGATCGACCTGCGAAACCTGAGCAACAAGAACAACGACGACTTCGCCAATACCAATAAGGTCATGAGGTTCGAGGTGGTGGCTGATTCCGGTCCGGCGTCACTGAACACCATCCCTGCCACTCTGGATGACGGCGGGGCGGTGCACTTGTCCAGCGGCGGTGTACCCACGATGAGCCTCACGCCGGCGATGGCGAAGGTGAAGAGGCAGCTCAGGGTGGAGCGTAGCGGCGGCGAGTGGGTGATAAACAAGGTCACCTGGGCCGAGGTCGAGAGGTCGGGTTACTCGTTGCTGTTTGCCAACCCGCAGCCGTACGACATCGAGGAGTGGACCCTGATCAACTCCTCCGGCGGTTGGAACCACCCGCTCCACGTGCACCTTGTGGACACAAAGATCATCGGGCGCAACACGAACCGCGGCAAACCGTTCGCGTGGGAGACTGGCCCCAAGGATGTCATCTACCTGGGCGAGAACGAGTCCGTGACGGTGCTGACGCAGTTCGACACCGGGCCGGGCGCGGGCGGCCGCTACATGATCCACTGCCACAACCTCGTGCATGAGGACCACGACATGATGGTGCAGTTCGCGGTCGGCGACTGGCGCATCAATGATCCGATGACAGCCGACCCGCCCGTGCTTGACACCACCTCTCTCAATTCCTTCCCACCGGCTTATCGGCCTGGCTATCCGGCGGGAACCTGACATCATGCCGGTTTTGATATCGGTTCTCAGACCGGTCGCGGTCGTGCTGCTGGTCTTCGGGCTGTCCGGCTGCACGGCCGTTGACCAACTTGGTTCCGCGGCGAGCCCGGTCGCCGACGCCGTGGCGCTGACCGGCGTGGAGCGATCCGATCGGGGCAACGGGCGCCCCCAGGTGAGTTTCGACGGACTGATGGTTCGTCGCCGGGTGGTGGTCGCGATCAGTCCCAACGCAACAGCGGACCTTGTCGCGCTCCGCGGGCAGCTGGACCAGGCGGCCGACAGCCTCCGGCTGCGTTTGTCCGACATCGCGCCCACCGTGCTTGATGCCGAGGTGCTGGAACAACTGGCGCCCGAGTTGATCATCGCGCTTCCCGAGGGAGGCACGGTCAGCGACGCAGGGAAGATCCTCGACCTGATCTCCTCGTCCGATGGCGCGTTTCGCGGAGGCGTTCAACTCCATGTCGGATCAGTGCTTGTGCACGATCTCCGTTTCGCCGTGCTCACCCGAGACCCGGGCGCGTTGCAGGAGTCGATCGACCGGGAGGGCATTCTCTCGGACGCGCTCGGCAACTACCGTATGACCGCCCGCACCAATGAACTGCGCATCGATTACACCGGGCCGCTGCTCAGCGACGACCTGATCCAGTCGGTTCGCGCCGGAATCGCACGCCCGGCCGATGCCGAACCGGACGAGGTCTCCGTCTCCCCGCGGTCCGCCGCGGGGCTCGGGGTCGACATGAAAATGGAACCGGCCCCCGGCGAGCAGACGGCGCCGACACCGCACAACCAACCCGCGCACTAGCCCGTTAGATGGACACCACGATGGACGTTCCGTGGCCGACCCGGGACGAGATGTCGAGCGTGCCGCCGGTGACGCGGATGGTGTCACGGATGATCCTCAACCCCACATGCTCGTTGGGGGGCTGGGTGGCCGGGTCGAAACCACAACCGTCATCGCGGATGGAAAGCCGGGTGCTGTCGGAATGCTGCACAACGGCGATTTCGACTGAGTGGGCTCGCGCATGCTTCATCGTGTTGGTGAGCGCCTCTCGGGCCACCCGGTATAGCACGGCAGATCGATCGCGGTCGAGGTCTACGTGCTCCGGAAGCCGGATCCGCACCTTGGTCCCCTGCTCAATCAGCGGATCGGTGAGGCGTCGTAGGGCCTCGTTCAGTCCCAGACGCTCCAGATCGGGCGGGTATAGTTCACCGGTCATCGCGCGCAGGGTGCTCACATTCTGCTGCAGGATCGAGCGCGCCGTGGTGAACAGCGAGCGCCGCTCTTCGGAACCGTGCATCTCCTCGGCTTCGAGCGCATAGGAGAGTCCCGCCAGATCCTGGATGACCTCGTCGTGCAGATCGCGAGCGATTCGCCGGCGTTCCAGATCCGAGGCGCGGATCGCGTGCTGGAGCAGCCGGCGGCGCGTCGCCTGGTCGGTCTGGATCCTCCGGGCCAGCCGGACCGCGGGGGGCAACTGCGCCAATTGAAGCACGGCCAGCGAGACGAGGAACGCCGGAGTCATGCTCAGGAGCAGGTCGGCCTGCTCGTCGCGCACGGTTTGATCGTCGAAGTACGCTTCGAACATCAGGGGGTTTCCGGCGGCGTCCTCGGCCTTCACATAAACTTCGACCAGCTCGCCTGAATCTGCTTCGTGGAAGTTGTCCACGCCGATCTGCCGTTCGAGGGAGGCGCGATCAGGACCGCCGGCCAGGAGTGGGCCGCTCCAGCGGGGCATGTCGTACCTGCGCCCGATCAGGTCTGAAACATCCGAATAGAGGATGAGGCCGTCCGGGGTCCAGACCTTCACCCGCACAATGGACCCGTCGACCAGCCAGGGGGTCACCCGACTGTCGATCAGAGCCAGAGCCTCCCATTTGCCGGAGTGGACCTCTTCCGTGATCAGGGGGCCGACCGTGTAGTCGGCCAGATAATGGGTGATCAGGGTGGCGTCCTCGAAGGTGTGCCGCTCCGCCTGCGCGCGGATCCAGAGAGCCACCGGAATGGAGACGGTCATCAGCACAACCAGACCGATGAGCAGGAATCGCGTGACCGCCGCCCGAACCTCGGATTTCTCGTCGGCGGTGGCCCCATCGGGGTGACGGAAGTCCCAGGCCCGGATGGGCAACCTAGTCATCGGGATCCGGTTGGCTAGGCATGATCGCGCACCATCACGAGCCCGAGCCTCGTCGCGCTGACAACGGCTTCGAGCTGGGTGTGCGCCTCCAGCTTCGCGAGGATCGACTTCACGTAGCCTCGGCAGGTGTTCTCCGAGATGCCCAGGATCAGGGCATTGGATCTCACATCGGTGCCGTCGGCCATCAGCTGGAGAACCTCCAGTTCGCGCCGGGTCATCGTGGTGGCCGGCAGGTTGGACTCGTGCCGCTGCCACTGAGCGCTGAGCTGTCTCATCAGGGACGGATGCACCGAAAAAGTACCGATACGCGCATGGCGGAGGGTGTCCAGCATCCACGTCAGGGAACCGTCCTTGGGTAGGAACGCGCAGACCCCGATGGCAGCCGCCCGTTCAAGTCCCTCCGATGTCGGATCGCCCGTGAGGATCACGATGCGCGTCGCCGGAGCGGCTGCCAGGATTAACGTTGCGGCAGTCAGGCCGTTGCCGTCGGGGAGGTGGCAGTCCATCACGATCAGGTCGGGTTTCAGGGTCTGGCTGAGTTCGATCGCCGAACGCACGCTGCGCGCCGAACCGACCGTGCATAGATCAGGCTCCCGGTCCAGCGCGCCCTCGAGGAGTTCCGCGAAGGTCGTGTGATCGTCGACGATGAGAATGCGGATCATAGTTCTCCGATGAGCTGCGTGGCTGTTTCTGCGTGATGGGAACCTACGTGACGAGAGGCTCAGCAAATGAGCAGATCAGTAGGTCAGCAGATCAGCAATCCAGGAGATCAGGAGACCAACAGTTCGGCGGCTCGGCGGCTCAGGGGCTCAGGTGTACGGGGTGGAACAGGGGGAATAGTACATTGTTCTGCCCGCGCCGGCTACCGTTGGCCAGACCATCAGGCCCACTCCTTTCAGGTTGATTTTCGGGTGCTCGGGCTACCTGGACCTAGACCAACGCGCCGACGACGCCCGCCGCGGCATCCCGCACCGCGCCCGTCGCGACGAGACCCACGATCGCCTCGATCTCGGGGGAGAGGAACCGGTCGTGGCCCGGGCCGTCGGCCACGGTGCGCACGAGGTTCAGCACCGCGGCGGTGGCCGGCCCGGGAACGATTGGCGCGCGCAGGTCGAGCGAACGCGCCGCGGTCATGACCTCGATCGCGAGCACCCGGCCGAGTCCATCGATCGAGTGCCGCAGCTTGCGGGCGGCCGCCCAGCCCATCGACACGTGGTCCTCCTGCATAGCCGACGACGGGATCGAGTCGACGGATGCCGGCGCCGCCAGCCTTTTGAGTTCCGACACGATCCCGGCCGCGGTGTACTGGGCGATCATCAGCCCCGAGTCGACGCCGACCTCGTGGGCCAGGAAGGCAGGCAGCCCCTTGTTGCGCGAGGCGTCGAGGTGCCGGTCGGTGCGCCGCTCGCTCATGCTCGCGACGTCCGCCGCAATGATGGCGAGGAAATCGAGCACGTAGCCGACCGGGGCGCCGTGGAAGTTGCCGTTGGAGCGCACCCGGCCGTCGAGCGTGACGACGGGGTTGTCCACGGCGCTGGCCAGTTCGCGGCCGGCGATCAGGGCGGCGTGGTGCATCGTGTCCCGGGCGGCGCCGTGCACCTGCGGGGCGCAGCGCAGCGAGTAGGCGTCCTGCACGGTGGGGTCGTCGGGGCCGGCGTGGCTGGCAAGCAGCGGGGAACCGGCCAGCAGCGCGCGCAGATTGGCCGCGCTCGCCGCCTGGCCGAGCTGGGGGCGGAGGGCCTGCAGGTCGGCGGCGAAGGCGGCATCCGTGCCGAGGAGAGCCTCGATGCTCATGGCCGCGGCGATGTCGGCGGTCGTGAGCAGGCGGGACAGGTCAGCGAGGGCGAGCACGAGCATTCCGAGCATACCGTCGGTGCCGTTGATCAGGGCGAGCCCCTCCTTCTCGGCCAGTATGACCGGGGTGATGCCGGCCGTGGCCAGGGCCTCACGGCCGCTCATCAGGGTGCCCGACGCATCCCGCACCTGGCCCTCGCCCATCACGGCGAGCGCGCAGTGCGCGAGCGGTGCGAGGTCACCCGAGCAGCCGAGCGAGCCGTATTCGTGAACGACGGGGGTGATCCCGGAGTTGAGCAGGGCCGCATACGTCTCGGCCACGACGGGCCGCACCCCGGTGCGCCCGGTCATCAGGGTCGACAGACGCAGCAGCATCAGAGCACGCACGACCTCGCGCTCGACCTCCGGGCCGCTGCCCGCGGCGTGCGAGCGCACGAGGCTGGCCTGCAGCTGGGTGCGGCGGTCGCTTTCGATGAACGTCGTCGCGAGCGCCCCGAAGCCGGTCGAGATGCCGTAGTGGGGGTGCACGTCCTGCGCGAGCCCCTCGATGATGCGGCGGGTCGCGGCGACGCCGGCGAGCGCGGCCGCGGCGAGCGCGACGGGTGCCTCGTGGCGGGCCACAGCGCTGACATCGTCGAATGAGATCGGGCCTGTGCCCACGGTGACGGATGCGATGGTGAGGTTCATACTCCGATTCGACACCAGCGCGTCGAGCGTCACGACGGGATTAGGCTGGGTTCTGTCCGGGGTACCGGACAGTACGCGCACTGCGCATGAGCACGAGAGGCAGGCGGATGGCCCCCTCGAAGGTCCCGGCGGCGCACGGCACACTGCGCATCCTCTCCCATCTGGCCACGCAGCGCGGCCCGGTGCCGGCCGCCCAGATCGCCACGGCCCTCGGTCTGCCGCGCTCGAGCGTCTACGACCTGCTCGCGGTGCTCGCCGACCAGGGTTTCGTGGTGCACCTGCCCGAGGAACAGCGCTACGGCCTCGGTGTGGCCGCCTTCGAGCTGAGCTCGGGCTTCTCCCGGCAGCAGCCCCTGTTGCACCTCGGTCGCCCGCTCGTCGCCGCGCTGGTCGACCGGCTCGGCGAGAGCGCCCACCTCGTCGTGCTGCACGGGCGCGACGTGATCTACCTCGTGGAGGAGCGCGCACCTCGGCGCCCGTCGCTGGTGTCGGATGTCGGCGTGCGCCTGCCGAGCCACCTCACTGCGAGCGGGCGCGCGCTCCTCGCCGCGCTGCCGGCCGCCCAGCTGCGGGCGTTGTACCCCAACGCGGCCGCCTTCGCCACACGCCACGGCCGGGGACCGCGCACCACGGCGGAGCTGCGCCAGCTGCTCGACCAGGTGCGCCGTGACGGGTATGCGCTGGAGGACGGCGAGATCACCGAGGGGATGGCATCCGTCGCCGTGGCTGTGCGCGACCATACGGGGTGGCCGGCGGCGGGCATCGCGGTCACCTTCCCGCGCGAGCGCATTCCCGAAGCGGAGTGGCCCGCGCTCGCCGCGCAGCTCGGCGGCACCGCCGCTCAGCTGTCCCGGCGCATCCGCGGCACGTAGCCCGCCCTCGCCGCCTGCCGCTTCCGCAACCGGTTCCGCGAGGTCTCTCGGCGGCTACTCGCCGAGCGTCGTGAGCAGGAAGGCCGACACCTTCACGCGCATGGCCTCGTCGAGGATACCGATCGAGTGCAGCGTGCCCGGCACCGTGACGAGCTCGTGGGCGATGCCCGTGCGTGCGAGCGCCGCCGCATACCCGGTGGCCTGCGCCAGCGGAATGTACTCGTCGGTCGACGAGCCGAGGAACACAGGCGGGTCGCTCTGGTCGAGGGTGCTCGCCGGCGACGCAGCCGCGGCGGTGGCGCAGCCCCGCAGGGTGTCGCAGCCGACGTAGTCGAGAACGATGTTCGCCAGCCCCGCGGGGGCCTGGCCGGTGACGAGCGCCTGGTAGCTGAGGTCAAGTGGCGCGGAGAGCGCGGCGACCGCGGCCACCCGGGCACCCTTGGTCAGCGACCCGGAGCCGCGGGTGCCGAGTAATGCCGCGAGGTTACCGCCGGCCGAGCCGCCGAACACGCCGATCCGATCGGGGTCGATGCCGTAGGTCTGGGCGTTGACGGGGTCGCGGGCCCACTTCACGGCCAGGGCGACGTCGTCGAGTGCGGCGGGGAACACGGCATCCGGAACGAGCCGGTAATTCACCGAGTAGGCGACGAATCCCTCGGAGGCAAGCCAGGTGCAGACCCTGCGCCAGTCGCTGTTTCCCTTGTCACCGCGGGCCCAGCTGCCGCCGTGGATGGAGATGACGGCCGGGCGGAGCGCCGCCGACGCAGTGTCCTCCGGGGACTCCGTTTCGGTCGTAGCTTGGTCGGTCGTGGCCTGGTCGCCCGGGGTCGCTTCCTTCGACGTCACTCCCTCCGGCTTGATTTCCACCGGCGGCGGCACCGCTTCGAGGGTCGTTTCTACCTCGGAGGTGATCGACGGCGAGCACACGTCGAGGGTGAGCAGGGCGCCGTCCGCCTGGGTGCCATATTCGACATCCTCGTGCACGGTGATGCCGCCGGGCCGCTCGAACGTTCGGATACCGACGATCTCGGTCGTGACGAGCTCGCTGCGCTTGTCGCCGGGTTCGTCGGGCGTCACGGAATACAGCTGCGGGCGGAAGCCGCCGAGAAGGGCCGTCGCGGAAACGGCGATGACGACCGCTCCGGATATCGTCAACAAACGGATGCGACGCGAGCCGAATCGGGGGTGGCCTGGGCCGGTATTCACGTTCGCTCCAAGCTGCGGGTAGGGTTCTGAGACTAATTCGTGTCTCGTCCAGCGCCGAATCCCATTCGGGGGCGCTCGCCCTGTCAGCGGTGCGGAGGGCCCTTCGGGTCCGGCTCAGCGTTCGGGAGCACCCGACGCCGGAGCGCCGCGAGAATGCGGGTGACGCCCATCGCGATGGTGGACGCGACCGCCAGCGATGTCAGTGGGGCCGTGGCCCGCCGTTCATCCAGCTCGGTCATCAGATCCTGCAGGGCCGCATCCGCCTCGGCCCAAGCGGGCTGCTCGTCAGCATCCGGGTCCCAGTTCTCCAGGACTGTGGCCACGGCGTGCAGGGTGCGGCTCAGCGCAGGTCGCAACTCGGGGCGCAGCTCGAGCTGGATCGGTGTGCCCCAGACCGCCCCGGCAAGAACCTCGGTCAGATCGCGCACGTGGAATGTCACGGTCTCGAGGGCCGCCAGGTCGTCGTAGTCTGCACCGAGATCCCGACGATGAGCGAGGGCGCGCGGGTTTCCCTTGCGGCTGTCGTCGGCGTAGCTCACGGCAGCCCGCACCAGGCGGCCGACCGCCGTCAGTTCCTGGTTGCGGGACGCCCAGCCGTCGCGTTCGGGTGGCCAGCGATCGGTCAGGGTGTCGGCGATCTCCGAGAGCTGCTCGGCCAGGGTGCTGCGAAACTGGGCCAGCTGGTGGTTGACGGCCTCGAACGCCAGAGGCGGGAAAACCAGCAGGTTCACGGCGAGGCCGACCACGATTCCGAGTGACATCTGCACCAGGTAGCCGATCGAATAGCCGTCGGCATTCGGCCCGCCGACGATCAGCACGAACAGGGCGGTCACCGGGATGTACTCTCGGCTGGCCCCGAACCAGCCGGTGGCGGCGATAGCGGCGCCGATGCCGACCGCGAGCGAGAGGGTGATCACGTTCGGCTCGCTGAAGACGATCACAGCTCCGGCGAGAAGAATTCCCACCGTCAGACCGCCCAGGGTCTGCAGTGAGTTCCGCATCGAACTCATCAGGGTCGGGTACATGCTCACGAGCGCACCCAAAGGGGCGTAGTAGGGGTAGTCGTCGGCCACGCCGGGAAGATGCGGTGCGATCGACCACGCGATCCCGACGGCGACCGCGGCCTTCGCGGCCTGCACAAGCCTCGGGCTGGTCGCGGTCACTCTCAGCCAGGTGCCGGTCAACTTCGCCCGGCGAATGTTCGTCGCTGCGCGGCTGCCGCCGACTTGCTGATCTCGGGTCATTGCGGGCTCCCGGGGAGCTTTTTGGCGAAGCAGACGCTGAATTCTTCGCCCACGTACTGCCCGAACAGGGGAACCGAGAGGTAACCGGCGTTCCGATAGAAGGAGAGCGCCGCATGACTTTCCGGGCCGGTCTCCAGCACGATTTCACGGATGCCGCCTGCCGCCGCATCCGCTTCGATCCCCGCCAGCAGGCGGCCGGCCACGCCGTGCCCTCTGGCGTCCGGGTGAACGAACATGCGCTTCAGCTCGGCCGCCTCCGGAGCGCCGTCCTCACCCACCAGCGCGGCGATTCCCAGGGCTCGGGCGCTCGCATCCCGCGCGACGTACACGGACACACCCGGCTGTCCGAGCTCGTCGACGCTGAGTAAAAAGTTGCTCTCCGGCGGATACAGGGACTGCGCATACTCATTGCTCAGACGCAGCAGCTCGGCGATCTCCGGCTGCCGCGGCGACTCGACGGTGATGGTTACCAGCATGAGAACAAAGGAATCGTCAGCATGAAACCAGAGTATGCGGTGACGAGGGTCCGTGACATTTCGACATCGATCAGGTAACGTAGACGAGTCGGCTCTTGACACCGCGTGTTTTTTTGTGTGCGCGGATGGGTTTGTAAGTCAGGATGGGCCGGTTTCCCAGTAATCCACTGGTGAAAAATCACTGTATGTGAACGGCCCCGGCCATAGACTGCCCGGGTTCTCAGGTTGCGTCGCGTGTGCGGCGTTGTTCTGCCATGTACCCAACACAACCCAGGAACATTTCTATGCCTAAGAACTTTGATCCCAAGTACTCCGCCAAGGGCGGACCGTCTAAGGGCGGCAGCAAGAGCCCCGGACACCGCGGCCACAATGCCGCCGAGGGCGCACCCAAGAAGGCCCGTTGGAACGCCGGAGAGCGTGCCGACCGTGCCGCCGGACGCCCCGCCGGCAATGACCGTCCGGCCTACGGCCAGCGTTCTGAGCGCCCTGCCTACGGCGACCGCCCGAACCGTGGCGACCGTCCCTCCACCGGCGGCGCCCCCCGCGGAGACCGTCCCTCGTACAACAACGACCGTCCCCGCACGGACCGTCCGGCGTACAACAACGACCGTCCCCGCACGGACCGTCCTTCCTACAACAATGACCGTCCGTCCTACGGTGACCGCGCCCCGCGCACGGACCGTCCGGCGTACAACAACGACCGTCCCCGTACGGACCGTCCTTCCTACAACAATGACCGTCCGTCCTACGGTGACCGCGCCCCGCGCACCGACCGTCCGGCGTACAACAACGACCGTCCGGCCCGCACCGACCGTCCGTCCTACGGCGAGCGTCCTGCCCGCCCCGCGCGTGGTGGCTACGACCGTTCCGAGCGGGCGAACTCCGACCGTCCGGCGCGTGCCGCCCGCTCTGCGTCCGACGGTGGCCACTCCAGCAACTTCTACCCCGACCGCGACACCAAGGCGCACTTCGCCGCCGGCGACGACGTCGTGCTCGAGCGTCTCGAAGCCATCGCTACGACGGCTGCCGAAGTTGTCGGCGTGACCTTCGGCGACCTGGGCCTCGGCGAGAACATCGTGCGCGAGCTCGCCACCCTCGGCGCAGCTTCTCCTTTCCCGATCCAGGCCGCGACCATTCCGGACGTTCTTGCCGGGCGCGACGTACTCGGCCGTGGCAAGACCGGTTCCGGCAAGACCATCGCCTTCGGCGCTCCTCTCGTGGAGAAGCTGCTGGAGAACAACGGCGCCAAGGACCGCAAGATGGCCCGCAAGCCGCGCGCGCTCATCCTGGCCCCGACCCGTGAGCTGGCCCTGCAGATCGACCGCACCATCCAGCCCATCGCCCGCAGCGTCGGCCTCTTCACCACCCAGATTTACGGCGGCGTTCCGCAGTACCGCCAGGTCAGCGCCCTTCAGCGTGGCGTGGACATCGTCATCGGCACCGCCGGCCGCATCGAAGACCTCATCGAGCAGGGTCGTCTCGACCTCAGCGAGGTTGTCGTCACCGTTCTCGACGAGGCCGACTACATGTGCGACCTGGGCTTCCTCGAGCCGGTTCAGCGCATCCTGCGTCAGACCAAGAAGGGCGGCCAGAAGCTGCTCTTCTCGGCCACGCTCGACAAGGGTGTTGCCTCGCTGGTCAAGGAATTCCTGGTCAACCCGGCGGTGCACGAGGTTGCCGGCGAAGACCAGGCCTCCTCCACGATCGACCACCGCGTGCTCGTGATCGAGCACCGCGACAAGAGCGCCATCATCGGCCAGCTCGTCGACCGCCAGGGCAAGACGCTGATCTTCTCCCGCACCCGTGCCTACGCCGAGCAGCTCGCCGATCAGCTCGAAGACGCCGGGGTGAAGGCCACCAGCCTGCACGGTGACCTGAACCAGGCCCGCCGCACCCGCAACCTGCAGATGCTGACCAGTGGTCGCGTCAACGAGCTGGTGGCAACGGATGTCGCGGCTCGCGGCATCCACGTGGACGACATCGACCTGGTCATCCAGGCCGACGCTCCCGACGAGTACAAGACCTACCTGCACCGCTCCGGTCGTACCGGCCGCGCCGGCAAGTCCGGTACCGTCGTCACGCTTATCCCGAAGCAGCGTCGCCGTCGCATGGACGACCTGCTCGAGCGCGCCGAGATCGACGCGTCCTTCACGAACGCGGCCCCCGGCGACACGTCGGTTCGGGACCTCGCCGGACTGTAGGCGGCAGCATCCTCAGCAGCACCTGAAATAACGAAGAAGGGGCACCCGCCGTCACGGTGGGTGCCCCTTCTTCGTTGGGTGGCCGGCTCAGCCCGCAGGGAGTGGAAGCGGCGCGTCGATGATCAGGTTCGTGATGCGCGCGGTGCACAGTCGGCGGCCCTGGTCGTCGCTGATCACGATCTCATGGCAGGCGATCGTGCGCCCGAGACGGATGGCCGTTGCCACCCCGGTCACGATCCCCGACCGGGCCGCGAGGTGGTGCGTCGCATTGATGTCAAGCCCCACCGCGCTGCGCCCAGGGCCCGCGTGGATCACGGCCGCCCAGGAACCGAGCGCTTCGGCGAAGGCAACGGATGCCCCGCCGTGTAGCAGTCCGAAGGACTGCCGGTTTCCCTCCACTGGCATCGTTGCGACGACACGCTCTGCGGACTGCTCGACGATGGTCACGCCCATCTTCTCGTCCAGTTCGCCGAGCGTGATCTTCCAGTTCCCGTTCACATTTCTCCTTCTATCGCTCTCCGGTGGTCGAGCCCTACCGGTGGGCGAGCTTGTCGAGACCCGGCGAGACCCGCAGCCCGTCGAGCGCCACCGCGAGCACATCGCTGGCCAGCTGCCCGGCATCTTCCGGGCCCTCCGGCCGGTACCACTCCACGATCGAGTTGACCATGCCGAACAAAAGCCGGGTCACAATCCTGGGGTCGATGTCGCCGCGCAGGAAGCCCTCATCGCGGGCCTCCACCACGAGGGCGGAGACGGACCGGTCGAAGGCGCGGCGGCGGGCGAGCGCGGCCCGCTCGACATCTGTGTTGCCGCGCACCCTCAGCAGCAGCGTCACATAGGGCAGCCGGGAGGTGAGCACCTCTACGGCGCCGCGCAGCACCGCGGCGAGCCGGTCGATGGCCGGACCAACCTGGGCGCTCTGCTCGAGCAGCACCCCTTCGAGCCCGTCGAGGGCCTCGTCGAGGGCCTGTTCCAGCAGCTCTTCCTTCGACGCGAAGTGATGGTAGATCGCCGATTTCGACAGCCCGAGGCGGGTCGCGAGCACGCCCATCGACGTGGCGTCGTAGCCGAACTCGTTGAAGGCGGCGACCGCAACCTCGAGGATGGCGCGCTGATCGTAGCCGGGGCGGCCGCGTTTGGTGAGGGCGGGTTCAGACATAATCGAGAAGTCTCTCACGGGCCGGGCACCGGAGTGCGCGACCGGCCCGTGAGCCCCCGAGTCGTGCGGCAGACTCAGCGCAGGTCGTAGACACGCTTGTGCTTGCCGGTGCTGCGCTCGAGCGTGCCGGGTTCGACGATCAGCACGCTGACGCTGGACCCGATCAGGTCCTTGATCCGGTGGATCAGCAGCGCGCTGGCGATGTCGGAGGCGACATCGGTGGCGTGTTCGTGACGTTCGATCCGCACGGTGAGTTCGTCCATCCGGTTCGGCCGGGTCAGCTCGATCACGAAGTGCGGGGAGAGGCTTGGGATGCTGAGAACGATCTCCTCGATCTGGGTCGGAAACAGATTGACGCCGCGCAGAATGATCATGTCATCGTTGCGGCCCGTGATCTTCTCCATCCGGCGCATGCCAGGGCGCGCCGAGCCGGGCAGCAGACGGGTCAGATCGCGGGTGCGGTAACGGATGACCGGGAACGCTTCCTTCGTCAGTGACGTGAACACGAGCTCACCCTGGGTGCCGTCAGGCAGCACGAGTCCACTGTCGCCGTCGATGATCTCGGGCAGGAAGTTGTCCTCCCAGAGGTGCGGCCCGTCCTTCGTCTCGATGCACTCGTTGCCCACACCCGGGCCCATCACTTCGCTGAGCCCGTAGATGTCCAGGGCGTCGAAGTCGAGACGGTCTTCCAGCTCGAGTCGCATCTGGTTGGTCCACGGCTCCGCGCCGAGCACGCCGGCCTTGAGGCTGGACGAGCGCGGGTCCATACCGGCCGCGACCATGGCATCCGTGATCGTCAGAAGGTAGCTGGGCGTGGCCATGATGACGTCCGGCTCGAAGTCCTGGATCATCTTGACCTGCTTGTTGGTTTGGCCGCCGGACATCGGGATGGCCGTGGCGCCGAGCGCCTCGATGCCTGCGTGCGCGCCGAGTCCGCCGGTGAAGAGGCCGTAGCCGTACGCGTTGTGCACGCGCATGCCGGGCCGCACGCCGGAGGCGCGGAGGCTGCGCGCCACCAGTCCCGCCCACATCTTCAGGTCGTTCTTGGTGTAGCCGACG